>DAORUH010000036.1:0-22947 GCA_035433065.1 Devosia sp.
CGACATCCTCAAGGAGTTCATGGTCCGCAACACCTACATCTACCCGCCCGCGCCGAGCATGCGCATCGTCGGTGACGTGATCGCGCACACGGCCGCGCACATGCCGAAGTTCAACTCGATTTCGATCTCGGGCTACCACATGCACGAGGCCGGGGCGACGGCGGTTCAGGAACTCGGCTACACGCTGGCCGATGGGCTTGAGTATGCCCGCGCCGCCATGAAGCGCGGCCTCGCCATCGACGCGTTCGCGCCGCGGCTGAGCTTCTTCTTTGGCATCGGCATGAACTTCTTCCTCGAGGTCGCGAAGCTCCGTGCTGCGCGAAAACTCTGGGCCGGGATCATGACCGATTTCGGCGCGGCCGATTCACGCTCAAAGATGCTGCGCACCCATTGCCAGACCTCTGGCGTGTCGCTGACCGAGCAGGATCCCCACAACAACGTCGTGCGCACCACGATCGAGGCGCTGGCTGCGGTGCTGGGCGGCACGCAGTCGCTCCACACGAACTCGTTCGACGAAGCGATCGCACTGCCCACGGAGTTTTCGTCGCGCATCGCTCGCAACACTCAACTCATCCTGCAGCACGAGAGCCGCGTCACCGACGTGGTCGATCCGCTGGGCGGCAGCTACTACATCGAGGCCCTCACCAACGATCTCGTCGTACGCGCCGGGGCGCTGATACAGAGCATCGAGGCAGGTGGTGGCATGACCACGGCCGTCCAGACCGGCATCCCCAAGATGCAGATCGAGAGGGCGGCCACCACACGGCAGGCTCGCGTCGACCGCGGCGAAGACGTGATCGTCGGCGTCAACCGTTTCCGTGTCGATGACGAGCATCCGATCGACGTCCGCGTCGTTGACAATGCCAAGGTGCGCGAGGAGCAGATTGCCCTGATCGACAGGGTCCGGCGCGAGCGCGACCCGGACGCCTGGCGGCGCGCCATCTCCGCGCTTGTCGAGGCGGCGAAGGGCAAAGGAAACCTGCTCGCGGCCTCGATCGACGCTGCGCGGGCCCGCGCGACGTTGGGCGAGATTTCGGCGGCGCTTGAAGGCGTGTTTGACCGCTACCACGCGACAACGCGAGTCATCTCCGGCGTCTATGCGCAAAGCTATGAGGGTGATCCTCAGTATGCCGCACTGACGGGGCGCATCGCGGCGTTCCGGCGCACCGCCTCGCGCGCGCCGTCGGTGTTCATCGCCAAGATGGGGCAGGATGGTCATGACCGCGGCGCCAAGGTGATCGCCACGGCCTTCGCCGATCTCGGCTTCGACGTCCATGTGGGCGATCTGTTCGAGACGGCGCCGGAGGTCGCGCGGCATGTCGAGGAGTTGAAGGTCGACGCGGTCGGCGTTTCTTCGCTGGCGGCCGGGCACCTGACACTGGTGCCGGAGCTGATTGGCGAACTCGGCGTGCGCGGGCTTGATGATGTCACGGTCATCGTCGGCGGTGTCATTCCGGAGCAGGACTATGCGGCGCTGCGCGATGCGGGGGTCGATGAAATCTTCGGGCCTGGCACCAATGTGCTCGACGCGGCACTGTCCGTGCTGAACCAGATCGAAGGGCGGCTGAGCAACAGATGATAGGACGGCTGAACCATGTGGCGATTGTCGTGCCCGATCTCGCGGCTGGCGTTCGAAAGTACCGGGATTTGCTGGGCGCCAACGTTGGCGAGCCGCAGGCGCTGCCCGAGCACGGCGTCACGGTGGTGTTCGTCAAACTCGAAAACACGAAAATCGAACTGATGACGCCGCTCGGAGCGGAGTCGCCGGTGGCAAAGTTCCTCGAGCGCAATCCCGGTGGCGGCATGCATCACGTCTGCTACGAGGTGCACGACCTCCGGGGCGCGGCGCGGACGCTGACTGAGGCAGGTGCCCGAGCGCTGGGCGAGATCAAGACCGGCGCGCACGGCTTGCCGGTGCTTTTCCTGCACCCGAAGGATTTTGACGGCACGCTGATCGAGCTTGAGGAAGTGAAGCCCGACCTGCAGCCGGCTTGAGCCCACGGGCGGACGCCCGCGGCCTTTCTCGACAGGAACGACGCGTGGCGCTACTATTCGCGCGCCATTCATCTGGTCGTGACAGGACCGACCGGCACCAACGTCAATGACTTCCGCGCCATCCTCGTCATGCCGGAATAGGGGCTGATCCAGATGCAGAGTGAAGTCGTAGATATCGCCTACGGACGCGGCCATATTGGCGTGCGCGTGCCGGCCGATGTGCGGGCCACTGTTATTCGCAAACAGGCGCTGCCCAAGCTCGCCGACCCGCGCGGGGCAATCCAGCAGGCGCTCGAGCATCCGGTCAATTCGCCGTCGCTGGCGGAGCTGTCGAGGGGCCGCAAGAGCGCTTGCATCCTCATCTGCGACATCACCCGGCCGGTGCCCAACGGGCTGTTCCTGCAGCAGATGATCCGCACCATGATCGAGGCGGGGATTCCGCGCGAAGAGATCACCGTGCTCGTCGCAACCGGTCTGCACCGGCCCAACGAGGGCGCGGAACTCGCGGAGCTCGTCGGCGATCCGTGGGTGCTCGAAAACGTGCGGGTGGTGAACCACTTTGCGCGCGACGAGGACTCGCTGGTTGACCTCGGCGCAACCCCGACGCGGGGCACGCCGGTGTTCATCAACCGCCTGCTGGTGGACGCGGACCTGCGCATCGCCACGGGGCTGGTCGAGCCGCATTTCATGGCGGGCTGGTCGGGCGGCCGCAAGGTCGTGGCGCCGGGTGTTGCGGGGCACAAGACCATCCGGACGTTCCACTCGGCGCGGTTCATGGAAGATCCGCTGGCGGTGCAGTGCAACCTCGCGGGCAATCCGCTGCACGAGGAGCAGCTCGAAATCGTCCGCAAGGTCGGCGAGCTCTATGCGCTGAACACGGTCATCGACGAAGACCGCGACCTCTGTTTCGTCAGTTTTGGCGAGATCATTGCCAGCCACCTCGCGGCGGTGGAATTCGTGGCGGCCGAGACGGCCATTCCGGTGGGGCGGAAGTTCAAAACGGTGGTCACGTCGGCGGCGGGCTATCCGCTCGACAAGACGTACTATCAGACCGTCAAGGGCATGGTGACGCCGCTCGATATTCTCGAGCCGGGCGGCACGCTGATCATTGCGTCCGAATGCTCCGAGGGATTCGGCAGCGAGCATTTTCTCGCGTCGCAACGGCAGCTTCTGGAACTGGGGCCGGAGCGTTTCCTTGCGACGCTGTCGGCAAAGACACTCGCCGATATCGACGAGTGGCAGACAGAGATGCAGCTCAAGCCGATGCGCATCGGCCGCATCCAGCTGCACACCGGCGGGCTGACGCCGGACGAGCGGCTGGCGACGTGTGTCGAGATTGTCGGCTCGATCGAAGAGGCGATTGCGCAGAGCGTGGCGCGGCAGGGGGATGCGGATGTCGCCTTCATCCCCGAGGGGCCGTATGTGGTGCCGTTGGCGCGCGGCGTTGCACCGTGATCCACGTTCACCTCGATGCGGTGGGCGGCGCGGCCGGTGACATGTTCATCGCCGCGATGCTGGGGGCGTTTCCGCACCTCCGCAATGCCGCGATGGCCGAGGCCCGGGCGGTGCTGCCCGAGGCCGCCGGGCGGCCGGTGTTGAACCCCGGCGACAGCAACGGCATTGCGGTGCTGCGGTTCGGGCTTGAGGGGGGCGGGCATCACCACCACCCGCATGACCATGGCGATCATCATCACGACGAGGCCCACGATCATCACCACCATGAGGCGCACGCCACGTCCTACCGGGCGCTCTGCGCGCGGATTGCCGAGGCACCGCTGAGCGAAGGGACTCGGGGGCAGGCGCTGGCGCTGCTGCAGCGGCTGGCGCGGGTCGAGGCGGCGATTCATCAGGTGTCGATCGACGAGGTGCATTTTCACGAACTGGCGGACTGGGATTCACTGGTCGATGTGGTGGCCGCTGCCTCGATCATTGCGGCGCTGCCCGAAGCGACGTGGAGCGTTTCGGACCTGCCGGTGGGAAGCGGCCTGGTGAAGACCCAGCACGGGCAGTTGCCGGTGCCAGCTCCCGCCACGCTGGCGCTGCTCGAAGGTTTCGCCTGGCGCGACGACGGGGTTGGCGGGGAGCGGGTGACGCCGACTGGCGCGGCGATCATCAGCCATCTCGTGAAGCCGGGTGCGGTGCGGCCCGCCGGGCGTCTGGTAAGTGTCGGCACCGGGGCAGGGACACGCACGCTGGCTGCGATGCCGAATGTGCTGCGAGCGGTTGTCTTCGATGCCGCGGCGGCATCGGCCGATGAGCGCGTTGCGGTCATCAGCTTTGAAGTGGACGACATGTCGGGCGAGGAGATCGCCGTGGCGGCCGAGCGGCTGCGTGGCGAGCCGGGCGCACTCGATGTGACGTTCGACATGCGCTGGGGCAAGAAGGGCCGCGCCGTGCACGGTTTCCGGCTGCTCACGACGCTCGATGCCCGCGACGCGGTCATCAGCCGGTGCCTCATCGAGACCTCGACCATCGGCCTGCGTCACCACGAAGAAGCACGGGTGGTTCTGCCGCGCGTTGCGGAGAAGGTGGGATCGGTGGGCCTCAAGCGCGTGACGCGTCCGGATGGGAGCACCAGCACCAAGGCCGAGAACGACGATCTCGACGGAGCCTCGCTGGCCGAGCGCCGCCTGAAGAAGATGCAGGCGGAACACGATGTCTGACACTGCCCGGCTGGCTGCCGCGATCGAGGGAGTGGGCAACCTGGCGATTGCCGTCAGCGGCGGCGTCGACTCGATGACGCTTGCGACCTTCGCGCATCGCACCGAGCCGGATCGGACCCATGTTGTGCATGCGGTGTCGCCCGCAGTACCTCCGGCCGCGACCGAGCGGGTGCGGGCGCTCGCCGCTGCGGAAGGCTGGCGGCTGACCATAATCGATGCGGGAGAGTTTGCCGATGAGCGGTATCGCCAGAACCCGGTCAATCGCTGCTACTTCTGCAAGCTGAACCTCTACTCGGAAATTACGCGGGTGGTGCCCGGCCGGGTGGCATCGGGCACCAACCTCGATGATCTCGGTGACTACCGGCCCGGCCTCAAGGCAGCGAGCGAGCAGGATGTTGTCCATCCTTTCGTCACCGCCGGATTCACCAAGCGCGACGTGCGCCAACTGGCGGCAGCGCTCGGCCTCGACGACCTTGCGGAGCTTCCGGCGCAGCCCTGCCTGTCGAGCCGGGTCGAAACCGGCATCTTCATCGAGGCGGCCGATCTCGCATTCGTCGATCGCATCGAGACGCTGGCCGCGCAGATCGCCGGTGGCCCCGCGGTCGTGCGTTGCCGGATCACCAGCCGGGGCGTGCATGTCGAGGTGGGCACGATCGGCGTAACCGAGCGCGCGCGGATTGCCGCGATGGCGGCGGAGGAATGCCGTTCGGCGGAACGTGCTTTCGCCGGTGTGAAAGACTATCGGCAGGGCGCGATGTTCGTGCACGCGCCATGAACGATATTCCCGAGCACATCATGGACTGGCAGCGCGAGGCGCGGACGGGCGTGCCCGAGGCTGTACTGTGCTCGCACAAGAGTGTCGCGCAGATCGCGAAGATCATCGCCGATGCCGAGACCAACAACCGCCGGCTGCTCCTCACCCGGCTGAAGCCGAAAGCGCATCGCAAGCTCTCGGAGTCCGGCGTGCAACTCGACTACGACCGGCCGTCGCGCACCGCCATTCTCGGTGAGCCGCTGCCGCTGCGCCCGAGCGGCATCGGTGTGGTTGCAGCCGGAACCTCGGACATGCCGGTGCTGCGCGAAGCGGTTCGCACGCTGGCCTTTTCGGGCCTCGACTGCACGCAACTGGCCGATGTGGGCGTTGCCGGCCTGTCGCGCCTGATGGACCGGCTCGACTCGCTCCAGTCTTGCTCGGTGATCATTGCGGTCGCCGGCATGGAGGGAGCACTGTTCAGCGTGCTGGGCGGACTCGTTCGTGCGCCGGTGATCGCGGTGCCGTCGTCGGTGGGATATGGCGTGGGGAAGGGCGGCAAGGTTGCCCTGCACTCCGCCCTCACGGCCTGCGCACCTGGCGTCGTTGCGGTGAACATCGATAACGGCTATGGCGCGGCGGTCGCGGCCATGAAGCTCGTCCAAGCTGCTTCGGGCAGTATCTCCGCGTAGGAATGATCACGACTGTGGCGTCCGCCATGCGGATCGGCTAGTTTGCATCGCGGAACGAACAGAGGCATTGCGATGAGCGACAGGGATGTCGATCTGGCGGCAGGCGCAACTCAGGAGCGCGACCCGGGCACCGTTGGCGTCCTGTTCAAGGCATTCCATACGCTCGAGGCCATGGCGGAACTGGGCGAGCCCGTGCCGCTGCGCCAGATCGCGACGGCGACGGGCCTGCCCAAGGGCACGCTGTTCCGCATCCTGCAGACCCTGTGCATGCTCGGCTATGTCGGCCAGATCGAGGGCAGCAACCACTACTATCTCACCAGCCAGATCTCGCATCTCGGCCGCAATGCCCGTCAGGAAGACATCAAGCTGCTGGCCATGCCGCTGATGAAGACGCTGCACGGCAAGTTCAACGAGACGATCAATCTGGGCATCCTGGAGGGGCTGTTCGTCTACTACCTCGCCGTGCTCGAGGCGCAGCGTCCGCTCGCCTGGCGGGTGCCGGCGGGAACGCGCGACATGTTCTATTCGACGGCGCTGGGCCGGGCGATCGTCGCCCACCTGAAGCCCGAGGTGACGCAGGCGCTGGTCGAGCGCGCCAACCTGCGTTCGCGGACCGTGAAGACGATTGCCAGCAAGGCGGCGCTGACGCGGATACTGGACGACGTGCGCACCCGCGGCGTGTCCTTCGACCTCGAGGAAAACGACGATGGTGTCGTCTGCATCGGAACGCCGCTGTTCCTCGACGGACGGGTGATCGCCGCCATAAGTGTGTCGGTTCCCTCGTCGCGCTACACGGCGGCGCTGGGCGAAGAGATTCAGCAGAGCCTCACCGCCCTCGACCGCCAGTTCCGCACCATGCGCGGCACCCCGCTGCGTCATGGCGCCTCAACCTGATCCCAGGACAATTCGCCAAATGATTGAATATCCCGGCGGCGGTGATACCCCGCGCTCCCACCTGCCGTTCAGCCCCGTTGTCCGAGTTGGCAACCTGCTGTTCGTTTCCGGACAGGCGTCGGTCGATGCGACGGGCAAGATCGTGCCGGACACCTTCGAGGGTGAGTTCCGGCGCTCGCTCGAGAACCTGCGCAAGATTCTCGAAGACAGCGGATCGAGCCTCAAGCACGTGGTGCGGACAACCAACTACATCCGCGACTCCGGCGAAAATGCGCTCTACAACCAACTCTACCGCGAGTACTTCAGCGCGCCGTTTCCGGCCCGCACGACGATTGGCCGGGTTCTGCCGGAGACGCTGCGCTACGAGATCGACTGCATCGCGGTCGTGCCATAACGTTCCACGATGCGGAACAGGCAGATTCACCTTGATTTCCAGCCTGATCCGCCCATTCATAAGCTTGACTCGGTGGCCAATGTGGGACACCGGTTCCAAATAATGAAACGACTTCAGGAGACTGCCGGAATGGGTGCCGTGCCGCTGAGCTTCGCCAAATCCGAAGCTTACAATGCAAAGGCGGGCGCTGTTATCGCCGGCGCCGTTAACTCAAACGTGCGGCTGGTCGGAACGCCTGTTCCGCTCTGCTTCGAGAGGGGCGAGGGTGCCCATCTGTTTGACGTCGATGGCAACCGCTTCATCGATTACGTGCTGGGCATGGGCCCGACGATTTTGGGCCATGCGCCCAAGGTCGTGACCGACGCCGTCGCCGCGAGCCTGTCGATCGGGCAGATGCTCGGTGGCCAGCATTCCGCCGAGGAAGAACTCGGCCGGCTGCTGACCTCGATGATTCCGGGCGCCGACATGGTGCGCGTTTCGATGACTGGTTCGGAAGTCGTGCAGGCGGCGCTCCGCGTGTCGCGCGCCGCGACCGGCCGCAAGAAGTACATCAAGTTCGAAGGCCAGTATCACGGCTGGTTCGACAACGTCCTCATCAGCCATTCGCCGGCGGTGCTGGGGCAGGGCGACAACGGCGCCATTCCGCGCGAGCCGCACCTTGAGACCAAGGGCCAGGTCGAGAGCGTGAAGGGCGACATCGTCGTGCTTCCGTGGAACGACCTCTCTGCCGTCGAGGCCATTCTCTCCGATCCGAACCATGATGTCGCCGCGCTCATCACCGAGCCGATGATGTGCAATACCGGCGCCATCCTGCCGCGCCCGGGCTATCTCGAAGGCCTGCGCGAACTGACCGCCAAGTATGGCGTCGTCCTGATCTTCGACGAAGTCGTCACCGGCTTCCGTCTTTCGATCGGTGGCGCGCAGCAGCGCTTTGGCGTCACGGGTGACCTTGCGACCTTCGCCAAGGCGATGGCCGCGGGCTTCCCGATCGCTGCCCTCACCGGCAAGAGCGAACTGATGCAGATGTTCGGCACCGGCGCCGTCAACCACTCGGGCACGTACAACGCCAACGTGCCGCTGGTTGCAGCCGCGGTGGCGACGCTCAAGGAACTGTCGCGCGACAACGCTGCCGCGATGCACCGCATCGAGGCCACCGGCACCGCCCTCATGGAGGGCCTGCGCCGCGCCGCCGCCGATGCCGGCGTCAACCTCAAGGTCTCGGGCGTTGGTGGTGTGTTCAACACCAGCTTCGGCGACCATGAGGTATTCGACTACCAGAGCTACAAGCGCACGGACCTCAAGAAGCAGCAGCGCTTCCTTGCCGGTCTCGTGTCGAAAGGCATTCGTCCGATCCCGCGCGGGACATGGTTTGTCTCGGCGGCGCACAGCATGGATGATGTCGCCGAAACGGTTGCAGTGGCCACCGAGGTCCTGCGCACACTCTGACGCCGTCCTCGGGGGAGGGGCGATGGTCGCGACGCGTCTTTTGCTGGCACGGCGGGACCACGAGGCCCGCCATCTGGCTCGGCCCCCGTGGGGCCGGGCCGGGTTCAGCCGCTGCCGCTTTGATCGCCTCGTCATCGCGAGCCATACTCTTGAGCCGCCGGGGCCATGCGCCGGCGGCTCTGCCATGCTGCCCTCTGCCCATATCCACCGCCCCATTGTTCCACCTGAGCAGGTCTGACCCATGTCCAGCCTTTCCGCCAAGGCGAAAGCCGCATTCGAAACGCTCGCACGCTCGCCCATCGAACCCGGCGTGAAGGGCATCCCGCCGCATGTCTGCCCGATCCCGCTTGGGGATATCGGCAAGCAGGGCTGGAGCATCCTCAATGGCGATGTCACGCTGCCCGCGCTGACGCTGAAGAAGTCCGCCGTGACGCGCAACAGCGCGACCATGCGCGACTACCTGTCGAGGCGCGACGTGTCGCTCGCCCCGCACGGCAAGACCACTTTCTCGCCGCAGCTCTTCGCGCTGCAGACCGAGGATGGGGCGTGGGGCATCACCATCTCCAACGTGCAGCACCTCGCGATCTGCCGGCGCTTTGATTTCAGCCGCATGATTATCGCCAACCAGGTCGTGGGTCCGGCCGATATCAAGTCGCTGTTTGCTGAACTCGCGGCCTCGCCCGATCTCGAAGTCTATGTGCTGATCGACTCGCTTGCCGGTGTCGAGCGGCTGGTGGCCGGTTCGAACGGCATCGCCAGCCGCCTCAATGTGCTGGTCGAAATGGGCGTGCCCGGCGGCCGCGCCGGTTGCCGCACCATTGCCGAGGCGCTGGCGGTTGCTGAGGCGGCGAAGCGCGGCGGGTTGTCGGTGCGTGGCGTCGAGGCCTTCGAGGGCATTCTCGGCAACGCTGCAGATGTCGACAAATTCCTCGGGCTGGTGTGCGATGCCGCGGTGGCGATCGCCAAGGCCGGGCATTTCGTGCCGGGCAAGGAAATTATCCTCACCGCTGGTGGTTCGTCCTACTACGACCGTGTTGCGGAACTGCTCGGGGCGCACCCCGATCTCGGCGCGCCGGTGCGTGTCGTTGCCCGCAGTGGGTGCTACCTGACGCACGACTCGGGCGGTTACCAGCGGGCGTTCAACGCGCTGCGCCAGCGCGACGCCTCGATGCCCGCCGACGCCTTCACGCCGGCGCTCATGGTGTTCGCCTTTGTGCAGACGCGACCGGACCGCGACAAGGCGATCGTGACGATGGGCCGCCGCGACGTGGGCACGGATTCGTCCATGCCGCTGCCGCTGGTGGTCTACCGCAAGGGCCGCGACGCCCAGCCGGTCGCCATCGGCGAGGGCTTCACGCTCTCGGGTATCAACGACCAGCACGGCCACCTGACACTGCCGGCAGATGCGGACCTCGAAGTGGGCGACATCATCGGCTTCGGCATCTCGCATCCGTGCACGACCTTCGACAAATGGCCGGTGTTCCTCGTGGTCGATGATGAATACAACGTCGTCGACGCCATGCGGACTTTCTTCTGACAGGGGACAAAATGCGCGTCTTTGCTGCTGCACTTGCGACTGAGACGAACACTTTCTCTCCGATCCCGACGGACCTTCAAAGCTTTCGGGACAAGCTCTATGCGTCTCCGGGTCAGCACCCGGAGACGCCCACAATGTCCAGCGCGCCGCTCACTGTGGCGCGCCGGCGCGCCAGGGAAGACGGCTTCACGCTGATCGAGGGCACCGCCGCCTGCGCGCACCCGGCGGGCATCACCAACCGCGCGACCTACGAAACGCTGCGCGATGAAATTCTCGGCCAGGTCCGGTCGGCCATGCCGCTCGACGTGGTGCTGCTCGGCCTGCACGGCGCGATGGTCGCGCATGGCTACGATGACTGTGAAGGCGACTTCACCTCGCGCATCCGCGACATCGTCGGGCCGGACACGGTGATCGCCGCCGAGTTCGATCCGCACTGTCACCTGACGCAGAAGCGGCTCGACGCCCTCGACATCATGGTGATGTTCAAGGAAGTGCCGCATATCGATTTCGCCGAACGGGCTGAAGAGGTGGTGGACCTCGCGCTGCGCATGGCGCGCGGGGAGATCCGGCCGCACACGGCGGTCTATGATTGCAAGATGCTCGAAATGCTGCCGACGAGCCGCGAACCGATGCGCAGCTATGTCGATCGCATCAAGGCGCTCGAGGGCAAAGACGGGGTGCTGTCCATCTCCGTCGTCCACGGCTTCTCGGCTGCCGACGTGGCCGACATCGGCATCAAGCTTGTCGTTATCACCGACAACCAGCCCGAAAAGGGCAGGGCGCTGGCAAAGCAACTGGGCGAGGAATTGTTCTCGTTCCGCGGCACGACGGGTCATACCTATTTCGGCATCGACGCCGCGATCGACGAGGCGCTGGCCGAGCCGAAAGGGCCGGTCGTGCTCACCGATGTCTGGGACAATCCGGGCGGTGGCACTGCAGGTGACTCGACCTTCGTCCTCCGGCGCTTCGTTGAGCGGGGGATCAGGGACGTTGCCTTCGGCACGATCTGGGACCCGCTGGCGGTGAAGTTGTGCATGGCGGCGGGTGTCGGGGCGAAAATGCCGCTGCGCATCGGCGCGAAACTTGCGCCACGGCATGGCGATCCGGTCGATGTGATGGCGGAGGTAATCTCGGTGGTGCCGAACGCCATCCAGCATTTCCGCGAGAGCGTGGTGTCGCTGGGGGACAGCGTCGCGGTGCGTTTCGACGGGATCGAGGTGATCCTCAATTCCAACCGCGCGCAGTCGTTCGAACCCGACCTGTTCTCAAACATGGGCATCGATCCGCTGCAGCGGCGATTCCTCGTGATCAAGTCGGCGAACCATTTCTACGGCGCGTTCAGCAAGATCGCGAGCCGCATCATCTACATCGATGCGGGCGGACCGTATCCGAACGATCCGCGCACCATCCCCTACACCAAGATCAAGCGGCCGATCTGGCCGCTCGACGAAGATCCACACGGCACCGGCGCCTAGGGCTCAGAGTCGTTGTCGACGCCCGGCGTGCCGGACGCCGTCTAGTCGGCGAGCACGACGTGGCGTTCGACCGATTCGGCCGCGGCGAGGATGTCTTCGGCGATCGCCGCACGGGCGAGCGCGGGCTTGCGATCGCGGATCGCTTCCACGGCCCGGCGGTGCTTGTCGGCGGAGCCGCCGGTTTCGAGCCATTCGAGGCTCCCGGCATTGCCGAGATAGATCAGCGGGCCGGCGCGCAGCCACAGCGACGAGATGATGTCGATGAGGCTCGGCATGTGGCACGCATCGTAGATCGCGAAATGCAGTTCGAGGTTGTACTTCATCGTCTCGGCACGGCGATTGGGCGGCAGCTCCTTGCACGCAGCCTCATAGGCAAGCGCGGCGTTCGTCACCTTGTCGAGGTCGGCATCGGTATGGTTCTTCGCTGCCATCTCGGCCGCGTAACCTTCGATCTCTATGCGAACGGCGGTGAGCTCGCGTAGCTGCGCGCGCGTCAGCACGGGGACCTGAATGGTGCGGTTCTTGGAAATCACCAGCGCCTTCTCGGCGACGAGCCGCCCCACGGCGTCGCGCACCGGCATCACCGAGACGGCCATCGCCTCGGCCATCTTGCGCAGCGAGAGAACCTGACCGGGCGGCATCTGGCCGGACCGCAGGTGATTGCAGATGTCCTCGTAGACGCGCCCTCCGAGCGTTTCCCTCTCAACACTGGCGATTGGCTGCAGCGACATGCGCGTGACCTCTAGACGATCAAGAAATACCGAGATACTGTGATAACAGTATATGCTAAGCGTTGGTTCTTAGCTAGCAGGGGCCGAGTTCAATGAAAATAGCCTGCATAGGCGTGGGTCTGATCGGGCGTTCGTGGACGGTTGCGTTCACCCGGGCAGGGCATGACGTAGCGATCTGGGATGCAAATCCGGCGGCGGTGCCTGCCGCCATGAAGGCGATCTATCAGTCGCTGAAGGATCTGCGCGAAACCGGCGCGGACCTCGATCCGGATGCCGTGTTCAAGCGCGTTCGTCCGGTCACGGAAATGGCTGAGGCGCTGGCCGACGTCGACTACGTGCAGGAAAACGGCCCCGAGAAGCTCGAAGTCCGTTCGGCGCTGTTCGCGCAGATGGACAAGCTGGCGCCGCCACACGCCATCCTCGCCAGTTCGTCGTCCTTCTATGAGACCTCGCTGTTTGCCGAGAAGGTCGCCGGGCGGCATCGCTGCCTCGTTGCCCACCCGGTCAACCCGCCGCACCTCATTCCGCTGGTCGAAGTGAGCGGCGCCCCGTTCACCGACGCCTCGGCAGTTGAAACCACCTACGAGCTGATGGCCAGTATAGGCCAGGTGCCGGTCAAGATCCTGCGTGAGGTGGACGGCTTCGCGCTGAACCGCATTCAGGCAGCAGTCCTTTCCGAGTGCTTCAAGCTCGTCGCCGATGGCGTTATCTCGCCGGACGATGTGGACAGGACTGTCCAGTACGGCCTCGCCTTCCGCTGGTCGGTGATTGGTCCGCTTGCCGCGATCGAACTGAACGCGCCTGCCGGTCTCGAAGACTACATCGTGCGCGGCTCGCCCTTCTTCAGACGCTACGTGCAGTCGTCGCCGACGGTCGAGACCTGGGAGACGGAAAGCACCTCCAAGGTTGTCGCCCTCGCAGCAACGACCACCGAGCCCGACGTGCTGCGCGAGAAGATGGAAGAGCGGGATATCGGGCTCGCCAAGATGCGTAACTATGTGATGTCCAAGAAATGAAGAACAAAGTCATTATCAGCTGCGCCATCACTGGCGCGATCCACACCCCGTCCATGTCGCCGCACCTGCCGGTGACCACCGCGCAGATCGTCGAATCCGCCATCGGCGCGGCGAAGGCCGGTGCGGCGATTGTCCACCTGCATGCGCGTGATGACATCGACGGCCGCCCCGTCCAGACCGTCGAGGCCTTCCGGGCCATCGCGCAACCGATCCGCGATGCGGCCGGCGTGGTCATCAATTTCACCACCGGCGGCGGCCAGGCGATGAGCGTCGAGCAGCGGCTTCAGCCCACCGCGGGCCTGAAGCCTGAACTTGCGTCGCTGAACATGGGGACGATGAACTTCGTCACCAGCCCCATGCTGAACCGATTCAAGGACTTTTCCCATGATTGGGAAGAGAAGGCCCTGCGCAGCAGCGAAGAGAACATCTTCAAGAACTCGTTCCGCGACATCGAATACATCATCAAGTCGTGCACCGACGGCGGCACGCGCTTCGAGTTTGAGTGCTACGACACCGGCCACCTCTATGCGCTGGCCCACTTTGCCGACCGCGGCCTCATCAAGGCGCCGTTCTTTGTCCAGACCATCTTCGGCATTCTCGGCGGCACCGGTACGCATCCGGAAGACGTGATGCACATGAAGCGGACCGCCGACCGGCTGTTCGGCTCCGACTACAAGTGGTCGGTGCTGGGCGCGGGCCGGATGCAGTTCCCGATCGCGACCATGGCACTGACCATGGGATCGAACATCCGCGTTGGCATTGAGGACTCGCTGTGGATCGGCCGGGGCAAGCTGGCCGAGTCGAACGCGCAGCAGGTCACCAAGGCGCGCGAGATCATCGAGAACCTGGGTCTCGAAGTGGCAAGCCCCGACGAAGCTCGGGCCATGCTCAACCTCAAGGGCGCGGCGGCAGTGGGGTTCTGACCCGCCGCGTCAAATCATCTACATCTAGGGAGGATAGAATGAAGCTACAGGGTAGCATGATGGCGCTCGCGCTCGCCGCGGGGCTCGCCTTCTCGACCGCGACGTTTGCCGCGGACAATATCAAGCTGGGCATCTTCGCCCCGCTGACGGGCCCGAGCGCGCAGGCCGGCCAGGCCATGCGCAACGGCGCGGCGATCGCGGTCGAGGAGCTCAATGCGGCCGGCGGCATCAACGGCGCGCAGGTGGAGCTTCTTGAATAGGACGACCGCTCGTCGCCCGAGCAGGCCGTCCGTTCGGTGACCAAGATGGTCCAGGTCGACAATGTGCAGGGCATCATCGGCTCGATGCATAGCGGCAACATCCTTGCCGCCGGCCCGACTGTCGAAGAGGCGAAGATTCCGCTCGTCGGCGTCGGCACCTCGCCGACCTGGCTCGCCCAGGGCTTCACCTATCTGTTCCGCTCGCTCAGCAACAGCGATCAGGCCGTCGGCCAGCTCGCCATCTACGCGAAGGACAGCGGCCTCAAGAAGCTCGCCGTGTTCCACAGCAACGACGAGTATGGCAACGCCGGCGCCAAGCAGTTCGACGTCGCCGCCAAGGCTGCCGGCCTCGAGGTTGCCTCGACACAGTCGTTCACGCATGGCGACCGCGACTTCACCGGCCAGCTTGGCCAGATCATCGCCACCGCTCCGGACGCGATCTTCGTGTGGGCGCTGGGCGACGACCTCGGCGCGGTGAGCAAGCAGATCCGCCAGTGGGGTTTCCAGGGGCCGATCCTCGGGCCTGAGGGCTATACCCAGCCGATGGTCATCGACTTCGCGGGCGCAGCGGCAAACGGCGTGGTGTTCGCCTCGCAGTACCTCGTGCCCAAGTCGGTCGAAGAAGGCTCGGGCGCGCTGATGCAGGCGTTCCTCAAGACGTACGGCGAAAAATACGGCGCCATGCCGGAAGCCGACACGTCGTTCCGCGCCTATGACGCGACCATGATCCTTGCCGAGGGCATGAAGAAGGCCGGCAATACCGATGGCACCGCGGTGCGCGATGCGATCGCCAATATCTCGGGCCTCGAAGGCATCGCCGGAACCTTCAACTTCGTCGACGGAAAGGGCGAGGGCATCCAGTCCGTCCGCTTCTACCGCATCGAAGACGGCAAGTACGTCGAACTGAAGTAGGCGCACCCGCCTCAGCGCAACCACCCCGGCGCAACGTCCGCGCCGGGGTTCTTGCACCGAACTGGACAATTACAATGCAGCTGTTTCTGCAGATGGTCATGGGTGGCCTGACGGTTGGCGCCGTCTACGCCCTTCTCGGCATGGGCTACAGCCTCATCTATCGCGCGTCGGGCCTGCTGACCTTTGCGCAGGGCGAGTACTTCATGCTTGGCGCCTTCGTCGGGCTGACGTTCTTCGTCAACATGGGGCTGCCGTTCCCGCTGGTGCTCATCCTCACCACCGCGGTGATGGTGGCGATCGGGTTCCTGTCCGAAAAGGTCATCATCACGCCGCTGATCAGCCGCGGCAGCAAGCCGATCCACATCGTGCTCGCAACGATCGGCCTCGCGATCTTCCTGCAGAACCTCGCCATGCTCGTCTGGGGCAGCAGGGCCTTCACGATGCCGACCATCTTCGACGACATGCCGGTGTTCATCGGCAGCGTCTTCATCATTCCGCAGAACATCGCCATCGTCATCGCCATGCTGGTGTTGATGGGCGGTCTGCACCTGTTCATGAACAAGAGCCGGGCAGGGCTAATGCTCCGCGCCGCTGCGCAGGACCGCATGGCGGCATCGATCGTCGGCATCAACGTGCCGCTCGCTATCGGTCTCACCTGGGGCATCTCCGTCGGCCTCGCCGGTCTCGCCGGCCTGCTGATCGCCCCGGTGCATGGCGTGCACGCCCATATGGGCCTGCTGGTTGGCCTCAAGGGCTTCGCTGCCGCAGTCATCGGCGGTTACGGCTCGATCTATGGCGCGGTGATCGGCGGCATTCTCGTCGGTCTCGTCGAGACCTTCACGTCGGGCTACATCAGCTCGAACTTCAAGGACGTCGTGGTCTTCGCCTTCCTCCTCCTCGTGCTGTTCCTGAAGCCCGAGGGCCTGATCCGCAGCGAACAGATCGACAAGTGAGGTACGCGATGAATTCGAGGCTTCTCGTCTATGCGCTGGCCATCGCCGCGGCCGCGCTCGTTCCTGTGTTCGCCGGCAACGACTACATCATCCTGATCTGCTGCCTGATCGGCATCTACATCATCGTCAATACCGGTCTCGACATGGTTTATGGCTATTCCGGCCAGATCACGCTCGGCCAGGCCGGCTTCTACGCCATCGGCGCCTACACCTCGGCGCTGCTGTCGATCAATACCGATATCCCGGTGTTGCTCTGCGTGCTCATCGCGGGCCTCCTGTCGTCGGTGATCGGCATGATCGTGGCGTTCCCGGCGGTGAAGCTGGTGCACCACTTCCTCGCCATGGTGACCATCGGCTTCGGCGAGATCATCCGCCTGCTCGCGCTCAATGGCGGCCATTTCACTGGCGGCGTCGAGGGCATTTCCAACATCCCGAAGCCCGAGCTGTTCGGCTTCGTGTTCGCCGACGTCCACTCCTACTTCTACCTCGTGCTGGTGCTGGTGGTGTTGCTGCTGTGGGGCAAGCAGAACCTCGTCACGAGCCGCATTGGGCGCTCGTTCCGCGCTATTCGCGACAACTCGGGTGCGGCCAGCGCTTTCGGCATCAACGTGCACCACACCAAGGTCGCCGCGTTCACCGTCGAGGGCTTCTTCGGCGGCGTGGGCGGGGCGCTCTATGCGCATCTCGTCGGCTTCATCAGCCCCGAGACCTTCTCGCTGACCCAGTCCGTGCTGTTCCTCACCATGGTCCTGCTCGGCGGCGCCGGAACGTTCTGGGGGCCGATCATCGGCACCATCCTCATCACCATCCTGTTCGAACTGCTGCAGCCCTTCGGCCAGATGCAGATGGCCATCTACGGTCTCATCATCATCGGGGTCATGCTGTTCATGCCCAAGGGCATCATGGGTATGGTCAACAGCCGCTGGGGGAGCCGCGGCGCTCCTGCCGGCCAGTTGGCGCCAAGCGGTCGGAGCCACTAGGCGATGTCAGAGAACATTCTCGAAATTCGCGATGTGACGAAGTCTTTCGCGGGCCTTACCGCGGTGAAGAACTGCACGTTCTCCGTCCGGGCCGGCGACATTCATGCGTTGATCGGCCCGAACGGCGCGGGCAAGACCACGATGTTCAACATGATCGGGGGCGCGCTGAAGGTCACGTCGGGCGCGATCGTGCTGAATGGGGACGACATCACCGGCGCGGCCGAGCATGAACGTGTCTACAGGGGCATCGCGCGCACCTATCAGCTCATCAGCCTGTTCAACGAAATGAGCGTGATCGAGAACGTCATGTCGGGGCGCTACTGCCGCACCCGGGCGGGCGTCGTCGGCGGCCTGCTGAACCTGCCCTGGGCCACGCGCGAGGCGCGGGAGACGAGGGACAAGGCGCGCGAGATTCTCGATCTCGTCGGGCTGGGGAACAAGGGCCTCGAACCGCAACTGGCCGGCAGCCTGTCCTACGGCGAGCAGCGCGTGCTCGAGATTGCCCGGGCGCTGGCGTCCGAACCGAAAATCCTGCTGCTCGATGAGCCGGCGGCGGGCATGAACCCGACCGAAAAGGTCCGGCTGGCCGAACTTCTCGTGAAGGTGCGCGATATGGGCATCTCCATTCTCATTGTCGAGCACGACATGCGCCTGATCATGGGGATCGCCGACGTCGTCACGGTCCTCGACCACGGCGTGCGAATTGCCGAGGGTGCGCCCGAAACGGTTCAGAAGGACCCGCTCGTGCTGGCCGCCTACCTGGGGAGCGCAGCCGCTCATGCTTGAACTCGAGGACGTAAAGTTCCGCTATGGCGCGGCGCCGACGCTGCACGGCGTGTCGCTTCGGCTGAATCCGGGCGAGGTGGTCGCGCTCATCGGCGGCAATGGTGCCGGCAAGACGACGACGCTGCGGTGCATCTCGGGCATTCTCAACCCGTACGCGGGGAGCATCACCTTCGACGGTGCGAACATCGAGAACCGGGCGCCGCATGCCATCGCCCGCATGGGCATCGCCCATGTGCTGGAAGGGCGGCACCTGTTCGGCCACCTCTCGGTCGTCGAGAATGTGCGGCTTGGCGCTGTCGCCGGGGCGAAGCGGAGTTCGTACGCCGAGGATCTCGAAATGGTCTTCGGCAAGTTCCCGAAACTTCGGGAACGGCACGACCAGTTGGCCAACACTCTCAGCGGTGGCGAACAGCAGATGGTCGCGCTGGCCCGGGCGCTGATGTCGAAGCCCAAGGCGCTGCTGCTCGATGAACCTTCGATGGGTCTCGCGCCAAAAATCGTGGATACGATCTTCGAGATCATCGCCGATGTTGCGGCGAGCGGCATGCCCATCCTGCTGGTCGAGCAGAATGCCAACCGCGCGTTGCAGATCGCCGACCGCGCCTATGTGATGGAATCCGGCCAGATTGCCCTCAACGGAACCGGCAAGGAACTGCTCGGCAACGACCTCGTGCGCAAGAGCTATCTGGGCGCTTAGCCCGGGTCGCTACTTTCCGCCGCGATCGAGATAGTCGCTGATGGCGTCACCCATGAGGTTGAGCCCGAGGATCACGCCGGACACCGCGAGCCCGACAATGACGGCGAAGATCGGCTGGATGGCGAGGTAGCCCTGCGCCTCGCGCAGCATCGAGCCGAAGGATGGTGCGGGCGGCTGCACGCCCATGCCGAGGAAGCTGAGCGAGGCCTCCCACAGCACCGCCTGCGCGCCATCGAAGCTGGCGATGACGATCAGCGGTCCGACCATGTTGGGCAGCACCTCGCTCCAGAGGATGCGCAACTCGCCGGCGCCGAGCCCGCGCGCCGCCTGGATGAACTCTCGATCGCGCAACTGGATGGCGACGCTGCGCGACACCCGGGCGAAATCGGGGATGGCGGCGAGACCGACGGCGATCATGGCGTTGGTCAGCGACGGATCGAACAGCGCCACGATGACGATGGCCACGAGGATGGTGGGAAAGCCCTGCAACACCTCCACGACGCGCGACACGACGAGATCGAGCAGGCCCCCGAGCCCGCCCGCGACGAGGCCAAGCGCCGTGCCGAAAACACCGCCGATCAACACGACGATCAGGAAGGCCTGCGCCGCCACCTGCGCCGATCCGAGCAGGCGGCTCAGCACATCGCGGCCGAGCGGGTCGGTGCCGAGCCAGTTGGTGGTGCTCGGTCCCTGCAGCGCGGCCGCGAGGTTGGTTTCGGTCATCGAGTGCGGCGCGAGCCATGGGCCGAAAAGCGCGGCGATTGCGAAAATGCCGACCAGCGCCAGCGCCAGCGGCGCGCGGCGCAGCAGGAAGGCGAGAAGGCCGGGCTGCCGGCGGTGGCGGGGTGTAGCAGCGACGTCGGTCATCGTGCGCGCACCCGTGGATCGATGAGGGCATAGGCGAGGTCGATCAGGAGGTTCACCACGACATAGCCGGTGGCGGCCATCAGCACGACGCCCTGCACCACCGGATAGTCGCGGTTGAGCACGGCGTTAAGCCCGAGCCGGCCGAGTCCGGGGATCGAAAAGATGAGTTCCACCACGACGGTTCCCGAGATGAGAACGCCCAGTTGCAGGCCGATATAGGTGATGGTGGTGACCAGCGTGTTCGGTGCGACGTGCCGCATCAGGATCGCGGACGGCCTGACGCCCTTGGCGCGGGCGGTGTCGACGTAATCCTCGCGCAAGACGCTGATCGCGGTGACGCGCACGAAGCGGACGAGCGAGGGAATGAGGTAGATGGCGAGCGTCGCCACCGGCAGGACCAGCGAACGGATGTTGCCGATGAGGTTCTTGCCGGGCGGCACGTAGCCGCCGGAGGGCAGCAGCTTCAGTGTCACCGAAAACAGCACGATCAGCATCAGTCCGACCCAGAAGCCGGGGATGGAGATGCCCAGCGTGATGAGGCTCGAGGCAGGCCGGCTCCACCACGTGTTGCGCTTCTGCGCGAGCAGCAGGCCGAGCGGGATGGCGATCAGCACCGCAACCAGAAGACTCGCGACGGCGAGTTGGATGGTGGGGAAGGCAGCGGCGAGCAGCAGGTCGGCGACCGGCTTGAAGCTGACATTGGAGGTGCCGAAGTTTCCGAGCAGCGTTTCGCGCAGCCAGATGCCGTAGCGGACGGGCAGCGGTTGATCGAGGCCGAGCTGGCGCGTTACCGCCTCGATGCGCTCGGGCGTCGCCATGTTGCCGAGCAGCACGGCTGCCGGATTGCCCGGCGCGAGCGCAGTGGCGAAGAAGGCGAGGCCGGTGACGCAGAAGAGGGTGACGACACCCCCGATCACCCTGCCGAAGAGATATTTGAACATGCCGTGTCCCCAAGCCGGTGGCAGTTGCCCGCCACCGGCGATCTCTTTCGCGTCAGAGCATCAGAGCGCGATCTTGGTGTAGTCGTCGATGCCGCTCGGGCCGATGATCAGCGACTTCGCAGCCTCGGTGCCGAGGAAGAACAGCGGCAGGTGGTTGACCGTGATCTGCGGCATCTCATCGAGGATCAGCGTCTGCAGCTGATGGTAGAGCTCAGTGCGCTTGGCCGGATCGTTCTCCGCCGCCGCCGCCGCAACGAGGTCCGCGTAACCCTCGGGATTCCAGAGGTTTACGTTCGATGCTGGCGCAAGGTTGGGCGAGTTGAACATGCTCGCCGGGTCTTCCGGGCCCGTGTTGAAGTTGTCGGTGGTGACGTCATAGTCGGGGTTGGTGAGGATGTGGTCGATCCACACCGTCACTTCTTCCTCCTTCACCGTCACGTTGTGGCCGAGGCGGTTGAGGGAGTCCTGCAGCAGGAGCGCCATCGACTTCAGTGTGTCGAAGCCCTGCGGTGTCAGGATTTCCATCTTCAGCGGCTTGTCCTTGGTGAAGCCGGCTTCGGCTAGGAGGGCGGCGGCTTTTTCGGGGTCGTAGGGGAATTGTGTTGCCGAGTCAGGCAGGTAGGTCGCCATCTCGGGGGGGACGGGGTTGATGGTCGGGCGGGCGAAGCCGAACCAGACGGTCTTGGCGTAGGCCTCGCGATCGAAGGCGTGGGCGAGGGCCTGACGGACGCGCTTGTCATCGAAGGGCGCGCGCTTGGTGTTGATGTTGAAATTTTCGTAGAGAATATAAGGCTTTGTCTGGATGACCTCGATGCCGGCGGCCTGCGCCTGCACGACGTCCTTGCCCTCGACGAGGGCGACCATCTGCAGGGTGCCGTCCTGGAGGCCGGCGAGGCGGGCTTGGGAATCGGGGACTATGCGCCATTCGATGGCGGAGACTTTTGGGGGATTTCGGTGGTTGGCGTAGGCTTCTACGCGAATATGATCTCCCGGGCTCCAGTTGGAGAACAAGAACGGACCGGTCCCGATCGGGGCCGTATTCACATCGGCAATAGTTGCTTCGTTGAGGATCTGGATGACCGCGAGGTTGGCGAGGATGCCGGGCACGGTGTTGGCGAGCGTCAGCTTGACGGTGAGGTCGTCGATGGCCTCGACGTTGGAGACGGCGGCGAGTTGCGGGGCGAAGGCGCTGCCGGTGGCCGGGTCCTTCACGCGGTTGATCGAGTAGACGACATCGGCGGCGGTGAAGGGCGTGCCGTTGTGCCAGGTGACGCCGGGCTTCAGCTTGAAGGTCACGCTCAGGCCGTCGGGAGCGACTTCCCAGCTTTCGGCCAGCATCGGGTCGGCTTCGAGGGTGTCGGGATTGATGAACACCAGCGCCTCGAACACGGTCGAGCGGATGGTGTGGCGGAACACATCGATCGGCGACATCTGCGGATCGAGCGTGCTGATGTCGCTGGAAATGCCGACGATCAGTTCGCCGCCTTCCTGCGCACTGGCACTGCCGAGGTAGCCCAGCGGCCCGGCGACGGCAGCCGCAGCAGCGGCGCCCCCGAGCAGCCTTAGAAATTCGGCGCGGTTCATGCGCCCCCAGTTCCTATGACCGTTCATCACGTATCTCCCTATTGAACGTTCAGATTGCAGTCCTTCGTAGTTCAGCCGGGCAGCGGTTCGCTGAGCGGGTAGTGACAGGCGAGCATCCGGCCGTCACCGGACGGACGGAACGCCGGTTCCTCGGCGGCACAGCGCGCCTGGGCGCGCGGGCAACGCGTGTGGAAGCGGCAGCCGGAGGGTGGCGCGAGCGGGCTCGGCACGTCGCCCTCGAGGACGACATTGCGGCGCGGCGCATCGGGGTCGGGCAGGGGGATCGCCGAGAGCAGCGCGTCAGAGTAGGGGTGCAGCGGCCTGTCGAAGAAGGCATCGGCCGGAGCGAGTTCGACCAGCTTGCCGAGGTACATGACGCCGACCCGGTCCGAGAGGTGCCGTATCACTCCGAGGTCGTGCGAGATGAAGATCAGCGTGAGGCCGAGTTCC
>DAORUH010000037.1:0-22178 GCA_035433065.1 Devosia sp.
GCCAAGGGCTATGGCGACTTCGTGATGAAGCCCGACATGGCGACGCTCCGCGTCACGCCGTGGCTCGAGAAGACGGCGCTGGTGCTGGCCGACGTGCAGGACCACCACCACCACGATCTCGCGCACAGCCCGCGCGGCATCCTCAAGCGCCAGATCGCCCGCCTCGCCGAGCGCGGCATGACCGCGTTCACGGCGTCGGAACTTGAATTCTACCTGTTCGACGAGGACTACGAGTCGATCCGCAAGAAGCGCTACCACGACCTCGACACCGCCGGGCGCTACATCCAGGACTACCACGTCTTCCAGACCACCAAGGAAGAGGACGTGATGCGCGCCATCCGCCTTGGCCTCGACGGCGCCGGCATCCCGGTCGAGAACTCCAAGGGCGAATGGGGCCCGGGCCAGGAGGAGATCAACGTCCGCTACGCCGAGGCGCTCGAGATGGCCGACCGCCACGCCATCCTCAAGAACGGCATCAAGGAGATCGCCTGGGGCAAGGGCAAGGCCGTCACTTTCATGGCCAAGTGGGACTACGGCCTCGCCGGCTCGTCCTCCCACATCCACATGTCGCTGTGGGACAAGGCCGGACGGAAGCCGCTTTTCCTCGACCCGAAGGCCGAATTCGGCATGTCGGCGCTGATGCGCCGCTTCGTCGGCGGCCAGCTCAAGTATGCCGGCGACATCACCTGGTTCCTCGCCCCCTACATCAACTCCTACAAGCGCTTCCAGGTCGGCACCTTCGCGCCCACCAAGGCGATCTGGAGCCGCGACAACCGCACCGCCGGGTTCCGGCTCTGCGGCGAGAACACCAAGGGCGTCCGCATCGAGTGCCGGATCGGCGGCGCCGACCTCAACCCCTATCTCGCCTTTGCCGGGCTGATCGCCGCCGGGCTCCGCGGCATCGAAGAAAAGCTGGTGCTCGAAGCCCCCTTCACCGGCGACGCGTACCTCGGCAAAAAGCTCCGCGAAGTGCCCAAAACCCTGCGCGACGCCATCGAAGCGCTGCGCAAATCGAAAATGCTGCGCAACGCCATGGGCGACCGGGTGGTTGAGCACTATCTCCACACCGCCGAGTGGGAGCAGTTCGAGTACGACCGCCGCGTCACCGACTGGGAGTTGAAACGCGGCTTCGAGCGGACGTAAATCCCGCGTGAGACAAGCAGGTAAGGTGAACCCATGACCGAGACGGTCAAAATCGTCTCCCCCGTCGACGGACGGGTCTATGCCGAGCGCCCGGTGGCGAGCGGCGCCGAAATCGAGGCCGCCGTCGCGCGGAGCAAAGCCGCACGCCGCGCCTGGGGCGAAGTCACCGTGCGCGAGCGCGCCAAATTCCTCGAACACTTCCTCGATGCGCTGCTGTCGAAAAACGACGAAATCGTCGAGGAGCTCGCCTGGCAGATGGGCCGCCCGGTCCGCTTCGGCGGCGAAAAGCGCGGCGTCGAGGAACGCACGCGCCACATGATCGGCATCGCCGAGGACGAGCTCACCCCCAAGCCGCGCCCCGCCAAGGACGGCTTTGAGCGCTGGATCGCCCGCGAGCCGCTCGGCACCGTCATGGTCATCGCGCCGTGGAACTATCCTTATCTCACGGCCATCAATTCGATCGTCCCCGGCCTTATGGCGGGCAACTCGATCATTCTGAAGCACGCCTCGCAGACCCTGCTCGTCGGCGAACGTTTCGCCGAGGCCATGGCAGCCGCCGGGTTGCCCGACGGGCTGTTCCAGAATCTCGTCCTCAACCACGCGGACACCGAAAAGCTGATCGGCTCGGGCCAGATCGACCACATCAACTTCACCGGCTCGGTCGAAGGCGGCCGCCGCATCGAGAAAGCCGCCGCGGGCACCTTCGCGACCCTCGGGCTTGAACTTGGCGGCAAGGACCCGGCCTATGTCCGCCCCGACGCCAACATGGCGCACGCCGTCGAAAACCTTGTCGACGGCTCGTACTTCAACTCCGGCCAGAGCTGCTGCGCCATCGAGCGCATCTATGTCCACAAGGACGTCTACGACAGCTTCGTCGACGGCTTCATCGAGAACGCCAAAGGCTGGACGCTCGGCAACCCGCTCGATCCTGCCACCATCGTCGGCCCGATGGCCCACGCCCGCTTCGCCGATCTCGTCCGCGGCCAGACGGCGGAAGCGCTGCGCAAGGGCGCGACCGCTCACCTTCGCACCCGCCACGCCGAAGACCGCGAGGGTTCCCCCTACCTCGCCCCCGAAGTCCTCACCGGCGTCAACCACCAGATGGCGGTGATGCGCGAGGAGAGTTTTGGCCCCATCGTCGGCATCATGAAGGTTGCCGACGACGAGGAGGCCGTTACCATGATGAACGACAGCCCCTGCGGCCTTTCCGCCTCGATCTGGACCGCCGATCTCGACGCCGCCGCAAAGCTCGGCGCCCGTATCGAAACCGGCACCGTCTTCGCCAACCGCTGCGACTATCTCGACCCCGCGCTGGTCTGGACCGGCGTCAAGGACACCGGCAAGGGCGGCTCACTCTCCGAACTGGGCTACGCCAACCTTACCCAACCCAAGTCATTCCACCTGCGCAGGGTCTGACCCCTGGCGGCCCACTCATTCCCGGAGGACTTCATGGTGAGCCTGCCGAACCACGAAGTCCGGGAACACCGGAGATCACCGTCGTGACCAAAGCCAACTGGAACTACCCCACCGCCATCCGCTTCGGCGCCGGCCGCATCAGCGAGCTTCCGGATGCCCTGAAGGTCGCGGGCATCTCACGCCCCCTGCTCGTCACCGACGCCGGCCTCGCCGCGCTGCCGGTGACGCAAAAGGTGCTGGCGCTGCTCAAGGAGGCCAGCATCCCGGTCGCCCTGTTCTCCGACGTAAAACCCAACCCCGTCTCCGCCAATGTCGAAGCCGGCATCAAGGTGCTGCGCGCCGGAGGGCATGACGGCGTCATCGCCTTCGGCGGCGGCTCCGGGCTCGACACCGCCAAGGTCATCGCCTTCATGGCCGGCCAGACCCGCCCGATGTGGGATTTTGAGGACATCGGCGACTGGTGGACCCGTGCCGATCCCAAGGGCATCTTCCCCATCGTCGCCGTCCCCACCACCGCCGGCACCGGCTCGGAAACCGGCCGCGCCGGCGTCATCACCGACGAGGCGACGCACACGAAAAAAGTGATCTTCCATCCGCTGATGATGCCGAAGGTCGTCATCGCCGATCCCGAGCTGACGGTCGGCATGCCGGCCTTCATCACCATCGGCACCGGCTTCGATGCGCTCGCCCATTGCCTTGAGGCCTACTGTTCGCCGGGCTATCACCCGCTCGCCGATGGCATCGCCGTCGAAGGCGTCCGGCTGGCGCTCGAAAACCTGCCGAAGGTTGCGGCCAACCCCAATGACATCGAAGCCCGCGGCCACATGATGAGCGCCGCCGCGATGGGCGCCACCGCGTTCCAGAAGGGGCTGGGCGCCATCCACTCGCTCAGCCACCCGGTCGGCGCGCTCTACGACACCCATCACGGCATGACCAATGCCGTGTTCATGCCCTACGTGCTGATCGCCAACCGCGACGCCGTCGAGGCTAAGATCGGCCGCCTCGCCGCCTATTGCGGCCTGCCGCCGAATTTCGATGCGTTCCTGCACACCATCCTGGCGCTCCGCCAGAAGCTCAACGTCCCGCACACGCTGAAAGACTTCAAGGTCGGCACCGAAAAGCGCGACCTCATCGCCGACATGGCCATCGTCGACCCCACCGCCGGCGGCAATCCGCTGAAGCTGACGAAAGACCTCGCCCTCAACATCTTCGACCGCGCCATGGAGGGGCGGCTGTAGCAGCCGTCCCTCACGTTGTCGCCTGAGCGACCGCCTGAGCGCGCCCTAGGCGCTGACCGCGGCCGCCTTCTTGCTGTCCCGCAGCCTGACCAGAATCTGCTCCTTGAGCACGCTGAATTCCGGTGCGACGAGGTCGTGATAGGTCCTCGGCCGGCGCAGGGAGAAGGTCAGTTCCTCAACGATGCGCCCCGGCTTCACCGCCATGACACCGATCCGGTCGGCCACGAAGACGGCCTCATCGACATCGTGGGTGATGAAGAGAATGGTCGGGCGAAACTCCGCCCAGATCTCCATCAGCAGTTCCTGCATGGAGATGCGGGTCTGCGCGTCCAGCGCGCCAAAAGGTTCGTCCATGAGGATGACGCTGGGGCCATTCGCCAGCACGCGTGCCAGCGAAACGCGCTGGCGCATGCCGCCCGAAAGCTCCCGCGGGTAGTGCTTCTCGAACCCGGTCAGCCCCACCGCTTCTAGGAACCGCCGGGCCTTCTGCGCGGAGCCCTCAACCCCCCGAACATCGAGACCGAACTGAACGTTTTCGATGGCTGTGAGCCAGGGGAACAGGCCGTGCTCCTGGAACACGACGCCGCGATCGGGGCCGGGCTTGGTTACCGCCTTGCCGTCGACCAGAACCTCGCCCGAGGTTGGCGCGTCAAAGCCGGCGACGAGGTTGAGGATGGTCGACTTGCCGCAACCGCTCGGCCCCACCAGGGCGTAGATCTCACCCGCGCCAAGTTCGAGGTTGATGTCGGACAGCGCATCGAACGTGCCACTCCCCCTGCGGTGAAACTGCTTGGAGACGCCCTTGAGAACGACCGAATTGGATTTCATGACGTTGCCCTCCAGCGGAGCAGGTACTTTTCGGCAACCCCGGTCACATAGTTCATGCCAATGCCGATCACCCCGATGGCGATCATGCAGGAAATGATGGTGGCAGGTTCCCACAGCTGCTGGGCATGGATCATCAGGTAGCCGAGGCCCGATCGCACGGCGAGCAGTTCGGCCAGGATGACCACCCACCAGCCGATGCTCAGCGCCTGCCGAAGGCCGGTGATGATGCTGGGCAATGCCGAAGGCAGCACCACGCGGAGCAGGATCTGCATCGGCCCGGCGCCAAGCATGCCGGCGGCGCGCAGGTGAATGGGGTCGACCGCCGTGACGCCGTCACGGGCATTCAGGACAATCGGGTAGAGGCACCCGAGAAAGACCAGTGAAATTGCCGGAACTTCGCCAATGCCGAACAGCATGATCGAGAGCGGAACCCACGCCGCGATCGGAATCGGCCGCAGGAAGTCAAACGTCGGGCCGAACGCTGCCCGAACCGTCCAGAAGCGTCCGATCAGAATGCCGAGCGGAATGCCTACGACGGCTGCTAGGGATAGGCCGAGCAACACCCGACCGATGCTGCTCATCGCGTGTCCGATGAGTTCTCCGGACAGCAACAGATTGAAGAACACCATGGCGGTCTGGCCCGGCCACGGCATGAACTGGCGCAGGTAGGGACTGCCGAAATACATCGCGCAGTACCAGAAGATGACCAGCGCCGTCAGCGGAATGAGCGACAGCAGGATTTTTGCGCCCATACGCGCGGCGGGACCATTAAGGGCCATCAATGAGCCCTCCCATGCGTTGATCCATTTGATTTGTCCGTATGTTATGCCAAAAGACAGTCGCGCGCCCGTGATCGGATGCGTGACGATGATCGAGAGCGGTATGCATAGAAGCCCCGTCCCAAAATATTTTCAGATCCAGGAATTGCTGCGCGCGAGGATCGCGGACGGCACGTACGGCCTCGGGCAGCAGTTGCCTCCGGAAGGCGCCCTGGCCGTCGAACTCAACGTCAGTCGGCAGTCGGTGCGCACTGCCCTGATGGCGCTTGTGAACGAGGGCATGATCGAGCGGACGGCAGGTCGTGGGACATTCGTTACCGAACCCCCGGACATGCGTGAGGCCTGGACGCTCCAGACGCTGGAAGACGTCATGGCCATTCCGGTCGAAGGCGCCCGTCGTGTGATGAGCGTGACGACCACGACCGGCCGCGAGCATTCTTCGGCCGCGAGGCAACTGGCGCTCGCTCAGTCTGCCGAGATGACGCTGATCGCCACTGCCCGCGAGAACAAGTTCGGCCCTTACGGCTTCTCCTACATCTTCGTGCCGCAGCGCTTCGGATATCGGCTTGATCCTCATGAGTTGCTGTCGCAGTCCGTCATTCAACTCCTCGAGAAGGAGTGTCTGCTGAGGGCATCTCGCGCCAGTCAGGTCACGTCGGCTGTTGGCGCAAACCCGGAGGTCGCCCGGCACTTGAGTATTGCGCCAGGCGATCCGGTTCTGCTTCTGCAGCGGACCTACTTCACGAGTGACGGACTACCGATCGAGCACGCAGAAAACTACTACCGGTCCGACCGGTACAGCCATGCGATAGAGCTTCTGCGCTCGTCACAGGAGTAGCCAGCGCTACTTGGCGGCGTCGACGTACTTCGTCGTCACGAGGCCGGACAGATCCGGCGCCGCTTTGATCTGGCCCAGGTTCAACTGCCACTCGGCGAGGGCCGCGACCTGCTCCAGATTAATGTCGTAACCCATGGTGATATTCTCGAGGGCCATCTGGACGACGTTGTCTTCCTTCTTGAAGATCTCCTTGGCCTTGCCAAGCACCGCCTGCGGATCGGAATTGAGCGTATCGGTCGCCTCGACGAGAGCCGTCACAAGAACCTGCACGGCAGCGGCGGATTTCTCTGTGAAGTCCTTCGTCGTGGTGACGTTGGCGTTGATGCCGCCCATGTTCGTGTCGTTGGGATACTTGACCAGCACCCCATATCCCGCCGTGAGAGCGGTGGAGGAAGCCGGCTCATCGCTCACCATGACATCGATGTCGCCACGCGCCAGGGCGAGCGACATATCCGCGAGGTTCATCTGGACGATTTCGACTTCTTCCTTGGCCAATCCCGCATTGGCGAGCTGGCTGAGCAGATGGATCTCGTTCATCGAGCCGATGGTGATGGCGACCTTCTTGCCCTTCAGGTCATTCACCGAAGCGATCTTCGCTTCGGGGCGGGCGATCATCGCGTAGCCGTCAGAGAAGGAATTCGCCACCACGATGGCCGGAAAACCTTCGACGGCGAGCTTGAGCGTCGCGCCCCAGCCGAGCATCGCCGCATCCAGGCTCCCCTGCGCGAGGGCGGTCGCCCGCTGGCTCGATGAGGCGAAATCGATGACTTCGATCGACCAGCCATGCGGCTTGGCAACCTCGGCCATTGAATAGGCCGGCAGGAAACCAACGGTCCAGTTGCTGCCCAGCTTGATCGGGTTCTCGGCGGAGCCCTTTTCGCCCGCTGCCGGAGCCGCCGGCCAGCCGCCGGCCTGAGCGAATGCCATAGGCATCGAAACCGTCAGAGCACCCAGTGCTGCCACGGCAAAAAGAGCCAATCGTCGATTAATTCCAGTGTGCATTCCGTTCCCCTGCCGGTTGCTTTCTACTTCAGAGAGAGCAGGTCAAATGCAGGTTGTCAAACCTAAAGTTATATTGTTCGATTGTACGTATAATTGAAGAGCACAGACGGACGCCGGCTGTCGTCCAGCAGCTACGCACGTTGAAACGACTGTCTCAGGTGTTCGGCGGAAGGGCGTCGACGGGCAGAGCTACCCCACCACTCTCGCCACTGTCTTCGCCGCCCCATCCGCGAACAATTCGGCAAGGTGCATGGACACGGCTTCGGTGAACACCGGGTTGCGCGGCAGGTCCGTGCCGAAGATTTCGCTCACCTCGAACATCCCGGCGGCGAGACGCGCGGCGTTGCCGCCGGCGGCGTCGGCGATGCCGCGCAGGCGCAGCGCCATCGGGTCCTTCACCTCGATCGGCTGGCCCTGTTCGTCGATGCCGGTGATGTAGCGCATCCACGCCGCGACGCCGAGCGTCAGCCGGGTGATGCCCTCTGCCCCGGCGCGCGCCTTCAGCCGGTCGCGGACCGTACCGAGCAGGCGCTGCGGCAGCTTCTGGCTGCCATCCATCGCGATCTGCGCCGTGCGGTGCTTCAGCGCCGGGTTGGCGAAGCGCTGGAGCAGGGCATCGCGGTAGTTCTCGAGATCGGCGCGCGGCATCGGCAGCGTCGGCATGACCTCCTCGGTCATCAACCCGTGGATCAGCTTGCGCAGCGCCGGATCGGCCACCGTGTCCGCCACATACTGATGCCCCGCTAGGAACCCCAGATACGACACGGTCGAATGGCTGCCGTTAAGCATCCTGAGCTTCATCAGCTCATAGGGCTCAACGTCCTCAACCAGTTGCGCGCCCACCGTCTCGAACGGCGGGCGGCCGTTGGCAAAATGATCCTCGATGACCCACTGCGTGAACGGCTCGGTCATGATCGGCCAGGCATCATCGAATCCCGCCGCCGCGCGGACAATCCCCCGGTCCTCGTCGGTCGTCGCCGGCACGATGCGGTCCACCATGGTCGAGGGGAACGCCACATTGGCCTTCACCCATGCCCCGAGTTCCGGCGACGCCAGTTCAGCCAGCCGCGTGACGATCCGGCCGCAGGTCACCCCGTTCGAGGGCAGGTTGTCGCAGCTCATCACCGTGAACGCCGGCGTCCCCGCCCGCATCCGCGCCGCAAGCGCCGCGACGATGATGCCCGGCGCGCTGCGCGGCTCGTCCGGGTGGGCGAGATCGTGGACGATATCGGGGTGCCTTTCGTCAAGCTCGCCGGTCGCCGGGTCGTGGCAATAGCCCTTCTCCGTCACCGTCAGTGACACGATGCGGATCTTCGGCTGCGCCATCAGCGCCAGCAGCTCGGCGCGCTGCGTGTTGGCGTCCATCACATCGAGGATCGAACCGATCACCCGGCAGGCCGTCCCCGACGCATCGCGCACCGCCACCGTGTAGAGGAAATCCTGCGGCGCCAGCGCGTCCTTGGTATCCGGCCGCCGCAGCGACGCACCGACAATGCCCCATTGCGGGTTCGCGGCCAGCAGGTCATCGACGTAAACGGCCATATGCGCCCGGTGGAACGCCCCGATCCCCAGATGCACGATGCCCGGCGTCACGCCCGCCCGGTCATAGGCCGGAAGGCGCACGCCTTGAGGCAGGGATTTCAGCGTCTGGGCAGTGAGGCGAGTCATCGTTTTTCTCCGCGAGTGCGGGACCATAACCGCTTATCCGGCGGTTGCCAGCCCGAAACTTCCCCGGCATAACCGAGCCAGAATCCGGAGAACCAGCCGTGGGTAAGCGCTTCGTCGCCATCGGGGAATGCATGATCGAGATGTCGGGCGGCAACGATCGCCAGTACCGGCTCGGCTATGCCGGCGACACCCTCAACACCTCGTGGTACATGCGCGCGCTCTTGCCGAAAGACTGGTCCGTCGACTACGCCACCGCGCTCGGCGACGACCTCTATTCGCAGGAAATGCGGAGCTTCTTCGATGCCGCCGGCATCGGCACCTCGCACATCCAGGAGATCAAGGGCCGCCGCCCGGGCCTTTACATGATTCATCAGGCGGGCGGCGACCGGCACTTCACCTACTGGCGCGGCCAGTCCGCCGCAAAACTTCTCGCCGACGACACCGAGGCGCTCGATGCAGCACTGAAAGACGCCGATCTCGTCTACTTCTCGGGTATCACCCTCGCCATCCTCGCCCCGCGGGCGCGCGGCCGACTGATGAAGGCGATCGTCAAGGCGCGCAACGCCGGCGCCCGCATCGCGTTCGATCCGAACCTTCGCCCTGCGCTCTGGACCTCGCCGGACATCATGGCCTCGACCCTCACGGCCGCGGCGACCATTTCCGACATCGTGCTGCCCACGCACTCCGACGAGGCAGCGCTGTTCAAGGATGCCTCCACCGACGCCACCGCCGACCGCTATCTCGACCTCGGCGTCGAGGAAGTCGCGGTGAAGAACGGCGCCGAGCCGGCCGTTATCGCCACTCGCAACGGCCGCGACACGGTGGCCTCGAAAAAGGCGCGCAACGTCGTCGACACCACCGGCGCCGGTGACTCCTTCAATGGCGGCTATCTCTCCTCCCGCATCGCAGGCGCCACCCCGGCAGAAGCGGCCGCCCGGGCGCATGAGGTCGCCGGCGTCGTCATCGGCCACCCCGGCGCGCTGGTCGATCCAAAGCTGCTCGCCTGACGCGCGGCGTCAGCGGCGGCCGTCAGAACATCCCCGGCGTCGCCATGTATTCGATTTCCTCGGGTGTCGAGGTGCGTCCCAGCGCTTCGTTACGCTTGGGATAGCGACCGAAGCGCTGCAGAACCTCGAGATGCGCCATCTCGAATTTCAGCACGTCGGCATTGTCCATTTCGGTGAACAGCCGCACGGCCTCCTCGTGCACCACCAGCGACTCCGAGTGCATGTAGGGCATGTAGAGGAACTGCCGCTGCGGCGGGTGCGTCAGCTGCCTGTCGACGCCGAGCGCCACCGCCTCCTGCGCCAGCGCCAGCGCCATCGAATCCTGCGCAAAGGCCCGTGCCTGCCCGCGAAAGAGCTGGCGCGAGAACTGGTCCAGCACGATGATTTCGGCCACCCGCCCGAGCGGCGTTTTTCGCCACTCCCATGCCTCGCCGCGCGCTACCTCGGCGTGCGTTGTCCCGAAGCGCTCCGCAATCTCGGCGTCGAACGCGGCGCCTCCGGCGAACCAGTCCGCCGGCCCGTGTTCGATGAACCAAAAGCCGTGCACATCCTCAGGCCCGAGCGTCGTCATACGTCACCTCGCGTGGCAGCAAACGGCCACACTACATGTTGACTATGGCCTTGATCAGCCCAACCCGGCTATGCGCCCAGCCCGCCATGTCGACCGGCACATTCTCGAAATTCGTCGAGTGCGTTGCCAGCCGGTCCGTCGGAACCAGTCCCTTGCGGATCGAGTCGATCACATGGTCGAAATCGCGCTTCTGCGCATTGCGCGAGGCGCGCAGCGTGATCTCGCGACGGTGGAATTCGGAATCCGGGAACACTAGGTCGCCCTTGATCACGCCCACCAGTGTATAGTTGCCGCCATTGCACGTGTGAAAGATCGAAGCGTTCATCGCCTTGATCGAACCGGTCGCATCGAACACCGTGTCAAACCCGGTGCGCTTCACTTCGTTGAACGCCTCGCTCTCCGTCTCGCTCACCGCAAAGGTGTCGAAGCCGAGCGCGCGGGTCGCCTCGATCTTGTCGGGCGCGGCATCGACCACCGTCACCTCGGCCCCGGCAATCTTCGCGAAATACGCCACGCCGAGCCCGATCGGCCCCGAGCCGACGACCAGCGCCCGGTTGCCCGGCTTTACCTCGGCGCGCTGCACCGCATGCGCGCCGATGGCGAGGAATTCGACCATCGCCGCATCGCGCAGCGACAGCCCGTCGGCCTTGTAGAGGTTCGCCGCCGGCATCACGATTTCATCGGCCATGCCGCCATCGGCATGCACGCCCACCACCTTCAGCGTCTCGCAGCAGTTGGTCTTGCCCTCGAGGCACGCGGGGCACTGGCCGCAGGTGAGGTACGGGTTGATCACCACCGGATCGCCCGCTGCAAAGCCCGGCACGCCGTTGGCGTCGCTCACCACGCCCGACAGCTCATGCCCGATGATCCGCGGGTATTCGAAGAACGGAAAATTGCCCTCGAAGATGTGGTAGTCCGTGCCGCAGATGCCGATATGGCGGACGGCGACGCGCACCCAGCCGGGACGGTTCGCAGGCGCATCGGCGTCGCGAATCTCAAGTTTCCCAGGCGCGGCGCAGTAGATGGCTTTCATTCAGGTCTCCTCTTTCGCGGCGGACTATAGCCGCGCGCCGCCGACTTGCGTAAGAGCATCTCCGGCTTCCGGAGGGACGAATGAACTTTACGAGTGACAACTGGGCCGGCGCGACTGCGGCGGTGATGGACGCCCTCCAGCGCGCCAATGGCGGCTTTGCGCCCGCCTATGGCAACGACCCGCTGACCGCCAGCGTCACCCGTAGGTTCAGTGAGATTTTCGAGCGCGAGGTGGAGGTCCACTTCATCGCCACCGGCACCGGCGCCAACGCCGTGTGCATGGCCGCCACCGCCCGGCCGGGCGGCCTCGTCTTCTGCTCCGCCGAAGCGCACATCCATTCCGACGAGTACAACGCCGCCGAATTCTTCACCGGCATGAAGCTCATGCCGCTCGCCAGCGACAACGGCCTGCTCATCCCTGAGACGCTCGAAGCGGCCGTGGCAAAGGTCGCTCGCAGCGGCCCCCCCACGACCCTGTCGCTCACCAATGCCAGCGAACTCGGCACCGTCTATCGCCCCGACCGCATCGCAGCCCTCGGCGCCATCGCCAAAGCCCGCGGCATGCTGGTCCATATCGATGGCGCGCGCTTCGGTAACGCTGTCGCCGCCACCGGTGCGTCGCCGGCCGAACTGACGTGGAAATCCGGCGCCGACCTGATGAGCTTCGGCGGCACGAAGAACGGTTGCTTTGGTGCCGAAGCCATCATCGTGTTCGAGCCTGGGCGCTTCCCGGATATCGGCATCCTGCGCCAGCGCGCCGGGCACGGCATGAGCAAGACCCGCTTCATGGCCGCGCAGTTCGAGGGCTACTTTGCCGATGGCGCCTGGCTGAAGACCGCCGCCCATGCCAACCGCATGACCGCACGCCTCGCCGACGGCATCGCGAAAAGCAACGCCGCCCGCCTGCCCTTCCGGGGCGAAGCGAACGAGCTGTTCCCGATCGTCTCCAACGCCACCGCCGCACGGCTGCGCGCCGCCGGAGCCGCCTTCCACACCTGGGAAGAGCTGCCCGGCGACGAGCAGATCATCCGCCTCGTCACCAGCTTTGCGACGCCGGAGGCCGACGTCGAGCGCTTCCTCGCGCTGCTTTAGCCGACCAGCACCTTCACGAGGTTCTGCGACGGGTCGCGCACCTCGAACCCACCGGCAATTTCGGTGACCGGCACGCCCATCGCGGCGAGCCGCGCGCTCACCTCGTCGAGCGTCTTGCCGTCCGGCACGTTCACCGTGAACCAGCGCAGGCCCGCGGCGCCGGCCGGTGCGGGCGGTGCGCCCGGGCCCTGCCAGATGTTAAAGGCAATGGTGTGCGGCATGTAGTCGAGCCCCACGTCGCCCATGCCGAACTGGCGCATGATGAACAGCCCGCCAAAGCCGATGCCATCGCGATAGAACCGCATCGTCTCCTCGAGATCGCGCACATGCACATGCACGTGGCCGATCCGCGTGCCTTCCGGCATGCGCGCCTCGATCACCGGGGTGTCGCCCAGTTCCGCCAACAGCCCATCGACATCGATCGGGTCGCGCCCCGAATGCGGCGTGCCGTCCTTGGTGCGGACATAGAACTTGTCATCCGGCCCGCCGATCTCGCCGCGCCACGGCGTCTCGAAGGTGATCTCGATGCCGTTGCCGTCAAAATCCCAGAGGTAGATGGCTTCCGAAACCAGGTGATCGGTCGGCGAAGCCCGTACGCGCCGCTGCAGCGCCCGCACCAGCAGCTGCGCGAGGTCGGCGCGCTTCGGCACGTGGATGGCGACGTGATAGAGCCCCGTCGTCCGCTCGACCACCGGGCTTTTTGCGCCCAGTTCGAGCACGATCAGTACCTTGCCGCCGACGCCCAGCGAAATGGAGTCCGTCCCGTCGAACAGCACGTCGAGCCCCACGACATCGCGCCAGATGGCGAGCGCCTTCTCGCGGTCGGTGACGGCAATGCGCACCGGCCCGAGCGTCGTCGTCAGCGGCAGCTTGGGCTGCGTGCGGACAGCGGCCTGGGATTCTGCGGTGATCATGAAACTGCTCCAGAGGCTGCATTGCCTCATGGCCCACTATATAGGTCCGCATCTGACCTGCGGCCACCAGCTGGCTGTTCACTCTCAGCGAAGCCACCGTTCGGCAATCGCAGCCAGCCGCGCCTGTCCGGCGCCTTCGCCGCCGCCTGAAACATGGACAATTATGCTGACCTGGCAGTCACTTGCCGCGGGGCTGGACACCCGCCTTTGCCGCGCTACTATCGAGGCGTGGGGGACACGCAGGGTGACGACGATCAGTCCAGCGCTACGCCGTTCGGAGTCTCCGCGGCTCGTTCTGGTGCTGACCGGGCTGTTCGTGGCGGTGATGTCCGCCATCACCGCCCTCGTCATCTGGCAGAGCTACCACGACATAATCAATCGAACGCAGGCCCGCGCCGAAGCCGCTGCCCACATCGTCTCGGTGCACGCCCAGTGGCTGATCGATGGCTCCAGCCAGGCCCTGCGCCGCATCGACCGCGAGCTTGGCCCGCAAGCCACATCGCTCGTCGGCCTCGGGCCCGAGGTCCGTGCGGAGCTGGCGGGGCTCCCGGCCGAGGTCCTGCTCGGCGTCTACGATGCCACCGGCCAGTCCATCGAGGGCGATCCGCCGCAGGTGCCCCGCAATGTCGCCGACACCGAGTATTTCGCCGCCCTGCGCAACGGCACCGAATGGACCGTGTCATCGCTGCTTCCCTCCACCGCGGGCGCGGATCCGCAGTTCGCGATCGCCCGCCGCATCACCCGCAACGGCGCCTTCGCCGGCATCGACGTAATCTTCGTTTCGGCCAAGGCGATGGAGACGTTCTGGGCCTCACTCAACAACGGCCCCGGCTCGACGGTCAGCCTTGTGCGCACCGACGGCTGGCTGATCGCCCGCTATCCCGTCAGCCCGGCCCCGCTGGATCTGTCCGGCCACGTGCTGCTCACCACCCACTACAAGGCCGCCGAAAACGGCACCTACTCCGCGCAATCGCCGGCCGATGGCGTGATCCGCATCGTCGGCTACCGCAAGGTCGACGACCTGCCCGTCATCGCCATGGCGGCGATCTCGACGGAACAGGCGCTGTCGCAGTTCTGGACCGGCGTCTCCACCCTCCTCGCGCTGCTGCTGCCGGTGCTGGCTGCCCTGATCCTTGGCGCCATCTGGCTCTCCCGCATCCTCAAGCGCGAGGATGCGCGGCGGCTGCAGCTCGCCCAGGTCGTCGAGGACAACAAGACGCTGATGCGCGAGATTCACCACCGGGTGAAGAACAACCTGCAGGCCGTCTCTTCGCTCGTCCAGCTGCAGCCGATACCCGCCCCATCAAAAGCGGAACTGGCGCGGCGGATCAGCGCCATGGTCTCGGTCCACGAGCACATCTACCGCTCCGACCAGTTCACCCGGCCCGAGGTCGGCCAGTACATCAAGACCATCATCGACAACGCCTCGAACAGCTCCAGCCTGCCGGTCGAGATTGCCTATCGGCTCGACAAGCTGCACGTCGACAAGGACAACGCGATGCCGCTCGGCCTGATTGTCAGCGAGGTCATCTCGAACGCCTTCAAGCATGCCTTTCCCGATGGCCGCAAAGGCCGCATCGAGGTGGCGCTGCGCGACATCGGCGACAGCAAGGGCGAACTGTCGATCAGCGATAACGGCCAGGGCTTTGACCCCGCCACCGACACGCGGGGCATGGGCCGCCGGCTGCTCGAAGGGCTCGCCGCGCAGCTGACCGGCACCTTCCAGTACCGGATCGACAACGGTACTCATTTCACGCTGCAGTTTCCCACCGTCCCCGCCGAGGCCGAGTGAAACGCGGAACCGGTGCGTCCGACCGGGGGGAACGAACGCACCGGCATCCCGTCGTCAGGTGAGAACCACCCGGCGGCGATACTCGGAGGCGATATAGACCAGCAGCACCGCGACGATGACCCCGCCGCCCAGCTGCACCCAGTCGATCCCCGCGAGGAACCGCGCGAGGAGGCCGCCGACATCGACCGGCGCATCGGTGGTCATGGCCCGCTCGAACATGTCGTGGTCATCGACGCCAAAGGTCAGGCGCTGGCGCAGGTAGCCGAGCACCTGCCCGCCGCGCATCCCGTCCATCGGCAGGATGAGGTTGCCGAGCCCGCGCACGAACAGGTTTTCCGCCAGCACGACCAGCCCCGGAATGAGGAAGGCGAGCGGGATGCTCCAGCGCCCGGCGACCGTCGAGAGCGCCCCGACCCAGGCGAAGAACGGCGCATACCACAGCAGCGCCAGCACCGCGTAGACAGCGCTGAACCACAGCACCTGCCCCGCCGCGCCGATGGTCTCCGCGACACCCGGAACCGCCAGCGCCGGCAGCACCAGAGTCGCGGCAGCGGTCGCGGCATAAAGCACCACGCCGGTCAGGATGAAGGCCGCGAATACCTGCACGGGCAGGATGGTCAGCGCCGCCAGCAGCTTGCTCATCAAAATCTTGAAGTCGCTCTGCGGCATCGATTTCCAGAACAGCATGGCATTGTTCCGCCGGTCCGCATTGAAGGCGTCGGCGAAATAGAAGAACAGCACCATCATCAGGTACGTCATCCACAGCGCGCCGGTGAACAGGAACGCGATGGTGAAGAACTTCAGCGCGCTGCCGCCGCTGACCGCCAGCGGCACCTGCATCCGGTTCATCGCAAAGGTCATGGCCAGCGTTACGGCAAACAGCCCGAGGACGATGGCCGGCGCGTAGAGGAAAGCGGCGCGGTGCTCGATCTGCTCGCGCCTGATCAGTGCAATCAGGGATTTCATCAGTTGGCTCCGGCGCCGGGGTCGCGCTGCATGAGCGCCACGAACAGGTCGCTGAGGGTCGGCGTCGACACTGCGCCATAGGGCGACAGCAGGTCGCGATCGACGCCGTCGAAGATCATCACCGTCTGCCCGAACCGCGTCTCGGCATAGATCGGCTTGTGCTGCCGCGCCTCGGCCACAAGGTTGGCATCGGCAATGACCAGCTGCACGAATTTGGTGGAGACCGTCTCCATCTGCATGTGCAGCACGAGATCGCCGTCTCGCATGAACATGATATCGCTGAGCATGAACTCGATCTCATCGACCTGGTGGGTGGTGATGAGGAGCGTGCGCTCCTCGGTCATGTAGTCTTCGAGCAACCGCCGGTAGAAGCGCTTGCGGTAGGTGATGTCGAGCCCGAGCGTCGGTTCGTCCAACACCAGCAGTTTTGCATCGATCGCCATCACCACCGCGAGGTGGAGCTGCGCGATCATGCCCTTGGACAGATTCTTGATCCGCGCCTCCATCCGCACATCGGTGCCCTCAAGGAAGCTGCGTGCCTTCTCGGGCGAGAACTTCGGATGGATATTGGTGAGCAGCGCGAACAGCTCCCGCACCCTGAGGAACCGCGGCAGGCTCGCAACGTCGGAGATGAAGGCGACATTCTCCATCAGGTGCGCGCGCCGGGCGAACGGGTCTTCCCCCAGCACCCGCACTGTCCCCTCGTAGGAGGTGAGTCCGAGGATGGCGTTGAGCGTCGTGGTCTTGCCCGCACCGTTGTGGCCGATCAGGCCATAGATGCGGCCCGGCGGGATGTCGAAATCGATCCCGTGCAGGATTTCGCGGCTGCCGAAGCGCTTGGTCAGTCCGCGTGCCGAGACCACCGGCACCGCGAGGGAGGCGTTCTCAATGGTCATTTGAAACATCCTTCAGCAGCAATTGCGGGTCGAGTTCGAGCGCCTTGATCTGCGCAACGATGCGCGGCCACTCTTCGTTCAGGAATTTCTGCCGCTCATGGGCGAGCAGCCTGTCGCGCGCCCCCGGCAGCACGAACATCCCCATGCCGCGCCGGCTTTCGACCACGCCGACATCGACCAGCCCGTCATAGGCCTTGGTCACGGTCAGCGGATTGACCGACAGGTCGGTCGCGATCTGGCGAACGGACGGCAAAGCTTCGCCCTCCGCCACGGCGTGCTTCAAAATCATCTCGACGATCCTTTGCCTGATCTGGACGAAAATTGGCTGGCTGTCGTTGAACTGGCTCATCTCGATGCCTGTTTGGTGTAATAGTTATCTAACACACCAGCACTGACTGTCAAGAGCCCGAGACACATCCGTGCTCCACGCCCCTGCGCACCCGGTCGCCGGTTTCAACAATGAATAAAACTGTCGCGAATTCCGGAAGCCGCCGGAAAGACTCGGCCGCTACGGTCCCACCCATTGAAATCCTGGGGCGGGACCATGAACGCAAAAGCATCTGGCGGCGGGCTGCTGATCGTCGCGGCACTGTTGAGTGCACTAAGCACGGCGCCAGCAATGGCGGACGCCAAGGCGCCGCTCGGCTACCAGCTGATGTGCCTCAAGACACCGGCCGAATGCAAAGGCGGCGGCGCGAGCGTCACCAAGGCCTCGGCGAATACGCTGGCTTTGCTGAAGCGCGTCAACGCGCAGGTGAATGCGGCGATCACGCCGCGCAACGACAAGGGCGCCGATGTGTGGAATGCCAGCGCCTCGGCCGGCGATTGCGAGGATTACGTTCTCGCCAAGCGTCGCGCCCTGATCCGGGCCGGCATCTCGGCCAGTTCGCTGCGCATCGCCTACGTCAAGACCAGCGGCGGCGTCGGGCACGCCATCCTCGTGGTCAAGACCAGCAAGGGCGACTTCGTGCTGGACAATCTCCGGCACGCCGTGCGGCCGCTGAGCCAGTCCGGCTATCGCATCATCTCGATGTCGGGCGCCAACCCGATGAAATGGAGCTGAGAGGCTCCACCGGCCGCGCCCTAGGCGCGGCCGAACTCGTCCTCGATGCGGATGATATCGTCCTCGCCGAGATACGACCCAGTCTGCACCTCGATCAACTCGAGCAGGATTTTGCCGGGGTTGGACAGCCGGTGGGTGCAGCCGAGCGGCAGGTAGATCGACTGGTTCTCGCTCAGCATGATCACCTCATTGTCCCGGGTGACTTCCGCCGTGCCGCGCACCACGATCCAGTGCTCGGCGCGATGGTGGTGCCGCTGCAGGCTGAGGCGCTTGCCCGGCTTCACGAACAGCCGCTTCACCTGGAAGCGGTCGCCCCCGAGGATCGACGAATACCCACCCCACGGCCGATACGCCGTCTTGTGGATCTCGGTCAGCGGCGCGGTCTCCGGCGCCGCCTTCAGCTGCTTGACGATGGCGCTGACGCGCTGCGCATTGCTGAGCTTGCCGACATAGACCGCATCCTCGGTGGCGACCACCGCGACATCGTCGAGCCCGTCGACCACGACATGCGCCTTGTCCGAAATGACGAATGAGTTGCGCGTATCGCTCAGCGTCGCATTGCCGCTTGAAACGTTCCCCGCGGCATCATGCGGCGAAACTTTCCACACCGCGTCCCATGCGCCGAGGTCCGACCAGGCGAAGGTCACCGGCACCATAGCCACCTTGTGCGATTTCTCGAACACCGCGTAGTCGACCGAAATGTTCGGCGCCGTGGCAAAACTCGCCTCATCGAGACGCACGAAATCGAGGTCGCTCTTTGCCAGTTCGACCGCCGCCCTGGCCGCGGCAAAACTCTCCGGCGACAGCGCCTCGGCCTCGCCGAGGAAGGTGTCGGCCCGCAGCATGAACATGCCCGAGTTCCAGTAATAGCCACCCGCGGCGAGCATCCGCTCGGCAGTGGCAAGGTCGGGCTTTTCCACGAACCGCGCGACGGCATTGACGCCCGGCGCGAGCTCCGCGCCCGCCTCGACATAGCCGTAACCGGTTTCCGGCGCGGTCGGCGTGATGCCAAAGGTCACGAGCTTGCCGCCGCGCGCCGCGCTGGCTGCGAGATCGAGCGACTGCCAGTAGTTCGCGTCGGCGTTGATCGCTGCATCCGAGGCAAGGATATGCAGCACCGCGTCCGGCCCGAACTTTTCCCGCGCGAACACCGCCGCCGCCGCAATCGCCGCCATGGTGTTGCGGGCCACCGGCTCCAGCAGCACGCCGGCAAGGCCGGCCCCCATTTCCTGCGCCTGCTCGGCGACGAGGAACCGGTATTCCGCATTGGTGATGACGATGGCGGGCGCGTAGCGGGCGTCGGAGACGCGCTTCAGTGTCTGCTGGTACAGCGACACATCCCCCGTCAGGGCCAGAAACTGCTTGGGCCGCGCCGAACGCGACATCGGCCACAGGCGCGTCCCCTGCCCACCGGCCAGAATGACGGGGATGATCTGCGCGCTCATACGTGTCTCCCTGATATTGCCGCCCGCAATAGCAAATGGAGCCGTCGCCGCAAGGCAAATCCACGGGCGATGCTGCAACTGCGCCTCCCGCGCAACAACCCGCGAGGGAACGGATTCGGCGCGAGGCGCAGTGGCGCGGCCGCTGGCGGCGGGTTAGTCTGCGTCACTTGCCCGCACCGGCCGCCCTTCGGCGCGCCGGTCCTATCCAGATCGCCGGAGCCAGACGTGTCTCAAGCCATGGCGGCGCAGCCCACTGCTGCCGTTCACAAGACCACCCTCGCCATTATCGTCGCGGTCTCGGTCTGCCACCTCATCAACGACGTGATGCAGTCGATGCTCACGGCGATCTATCCCATTCTCAAGGCCAATTACGGGCTCGATTTCGTCCAGATCGGGCTCTTGACCTTCACCTTCCAGTGCACCGCCTCGCTGCTGCAGCCGGCCATCGGCATGTACACCGACAAGCGCCCGCTGCCCTATTCGCTGCCGGTCGGCATGGCGTCGAGCCTCATCGGCCTCATCGTCCTCGGCTTTGCGCAAACCTACTGGCTGCTGCTCGTCGGTTCCGCCCTCGTCGGCCTCGGCTCGGCGATCTTCCATCCCGAAAGCTCGCGCGTCGCGCGCCTCGCCTCAGGCGGACGGCACGGCCTCGCGCAGTCGCTGTTCCAGGTCGGCGGCAATATCGGGTCCGCCATCGGCCCGCTGCTCGCCGCCTTCATCGTGCTGCCGCGCGGCCAGACGAGCGTCAGCTGGTTCGCCGCCGGCTCGCTCGTCGGCATCTTCATCCTGTGGCGCGTCGGCGCCTGGTACGCCAACCACCGCCGCGTCAACGCCGGCCGCGTGGTGAACACGACGCGGCCCTTCGACCGGCGCACCACCACCATCGCGCTCGCCGTCCTCACCATCCTGACGCTGTCCAAGAACGCCTACACGGCCAGCTTTTCGAGCTACTACACGTTCTACCTGATCGACCGCTTCGGCGTCGGCGTGCAGGACAGCCAACTGCTGCTCTTCGTCTTCCTCGGCGCCTCGGCGCTCGGCGTCTTCCTCGGCGGCCCGATCGGCGACCGGTTCGGCGCAAAGTTCGTGATCTGGTTCTCGATCCTCGGCGTCCTGCCCTTCACGCTGGCCCTGCCCTACGCCGATTTCACCTGGACGGTGATCCTCACCATCATCATCGGACTGGTCCTGTCGTCGGCCTTCTCGGCCATCGTGGTGTTTGCACAGGAACTGCTGCCCGGCCGCGTCGGCATGGTCGCCGGCATCTTCTTCGGCTTCGCCTTCGGCGCCGCCGGCATCGCCGCCGCAGCGCTCGGCGCGGTGGCCGACGTCACCAGCATCGAGCACGTCTTCTGGCTGACCTCGTTCCTGCCGCTGGTGGGCCTCCTGACCATCTTCCTCCCCGAAATGAAACACGCCCGCTGACAGCAGCGGGCGTGCTCAAGACGAAGAGAAGGACTCAGGCCCTCGCCCAGCCGTCCCGCATCAGCTTGAGCCCCTCGGTTGGCACGTCGAACTGATCCTTGAACAGTGGCCGCCACACCTTGGTCGCCGCCACGAGATCCGGCAGCGGCGAGCCGAAGGCCTCGATGGTCATCCAGCCATCGTAGCCCGCCTTCTTCAGCGCCTTGAACACCGCGGCGAAATCGATGTGCCCCGCCCCCGGCACACCCCGGTTGTTCTCCGAAATGTGCACGTGGCTGATCTGCTTGATCGTCGCGGGGATCACATCGGTGAGCGAGTTCTCCTCGATGTTGAAATGGAAGGTGTCGTAGAGATAGCCGTAGTTCGGCTCATCCACCGCCTTTACCAATTCCGCCGCCTGCGCCGCGGTGTTGAGGAAATAGCACTCGAAGCGGTTGAGCGGCTCGACGCTCAGCGTCACCCCCGACTTCGCCGCATACTGCGCCGCCTGCTTGTGCACCTCGGCGACGCGCGCCTTTTCGTCTGCCGACGGCCCCGTACCGGTGAACTCGCCGAGCGTCTGGTGGAACGGCCCGGCCGCCACATCGCCGCCGATCGCCGCCGTGCAGTCGACCAGCCACTTGATATGCTCGAGCGCCGCCGCACGCTCGGCCTTGTCCGCCGACACCGCGCTCTTGCCGCCCGGCATCACCGTGATCCCGCTTGATTTCAGCCCCGCCGCCGCCAGCCGCTTGCCGAGCTTTTCGTAGTGGGAAACCTCGCCCCCGAACATCGGGATTTCCACCCCATCATAGCCGAGCGCCTGCAGCTTCTCGATGATGGGCCAGTGCTCGTCGGTGACGTGCCCCGTCCACAGCAGCAGGTTGAAGCCGAGCTTCACAGCTTCACCCACTTGCCCGATTTGCCCGACGCGATGATCGCATCGCACACCCGGTTGGTTTCGAGCGCATCGCGGAAGGTCGGCGCGGCCGGCTTCTTCTTCTTCAGCCCCTCGAGGAAATCCGCGACCTGATGGGTAAAGCTCTCGCCGAAGCCGATGCCCAGCCCCGGCACCCACCACTTG
>DAORUH010000038.1:0-21816 GCA_035433065.1 Devosia sp.
GCCGCGGGTGTGCCCGGTCAGGATGGCCGCGTAGGCCTCGGCGGCCTTGGCGAAGGGGGTGCTGCGGCTCACGTCCCAGCTCAACTTGCCGGAGGCGATGCCCTCCACCACGGCGCGCGGGTTCTCGGGGCTGCGCTTGACCCAGATCGCGCGCACGCGCGGCGAGGTGGCGGGCTTTCCCGCGATGGAGCCGATGATGCCCGATGGCTTCACCAGCGCCAGCGAAGCCGCGGTGGCGTCATCGCTGCCCGACATGTCGATCGAGGCGTCGAACGGCGCGGGATGGACGGCTTTCAGGCGCTCGATCAGGCCGGGTCCGTAGACGATCGGGATCGCGCCGAGATTGCGGACATAGTCCTGATTGGCGGCCGAGGCCGTCGCCACGACCTCGATGCCGCGGGCGCGGGCCAGCTGGATGGTGATCGAGCCGACGCCACCGGATGCGCCGTGGATGAGCAGCGAGCCGATGTCGCCCAGTTCGTTGAGGATGGTGACGGCGGTCTGCGCCGCCCCGGCGATCGAGCCGGCCACGGCCCAGTCCATTCCGGCCGGGCGGGCAACGAGGTTGGCAACCGGCACATCGATGATCGTGGCGTGGGTGAAGCCGGCACCCGAGCCGAGCACCTCGTCACCGACCTTCCAGCCCGTTGTTCCGGCGGGAAGTTCGGCGATCACCCCGGCGAATTCCGTCCCGAAGGCCTGCGGCAGCGGCGCGTGCTTGAACTCGCCGGTCATGCGGCGCGCATCGATCGGGTTGATGCCGGCCGCCTTCACCTCGATGCGCGCCATGCCGGGTGCGAGGGGCGGCAGTTCCTGGTTCAGGAATTCAAGGACGTCGGGCGTGCCATAAGCGCGGGCGATCAGGATCTTCGATTTCATTTTCGTCTCCATCGGGTGGCCGCAGCGCCGGCCTCAGTTCGATGCATAAGACCTGGCAATGAGACGAAGCTGGCAGAACTGCCGGTATTGAGGCACATTGTTCCAATTTCGATACAGATTGAGTGCGGGAATGCGGGATCTGAATGCGCTGAAAATCTTCAGGGATGTGGTGCGGGCAGGTGGTTTCGCCGCCGCCCATCGCGAGACCGGGCAATCCCGCGCCACGCTCAGCCGCACCATCAGCGCGCTCGAGGAGGAACTGGGCACCCGCCTCATCGAGCGCAGCACCCGCAGCTTCCGGCTGACCGAATCCGGCGCGCTGCTCTACGAGCGCAGCCGCGACATCCTCGGCCAGCTCGATGAGGCCATCGCGATGGTCGAGGACCGCCAGCGCGAGCCGCGGGGACTGGTGCAGCTCTCGGTGCCGCCCTCGCTGCTGCATATGGGAATCGGGCAGGCGATCCTCGACTACATGGAGGCGACGCCACTGGTGCAGGTGCAGATGCATGTCTCGAACCGCGAGGTCGATATCCGCCACGAGGGCGTCGACTTCGCGCTGCGGGCGCGGACGCGGCTCGACTACCCGCTCGATTTCGTGCCCGTCGCCCTCGCCAGGATGGAGACCTACCTCGTGGTCCATCCGCGCTGGGCGCCGCAGATTACCGCCACGCTCGAGGAAACCGTGTCCCGCGTGCCGGTCATCGCGTGGCGGGGAATGTCGGGGCAGGGCCATTGGCAGTTGCAGACGGCAACGGGTGAAGCGCACGATCTGGCCCTGTCACCGCGCCTGATCGTCGATGACATCACCACCCTGCGCGACGCGGCCCTCGCGGGAATGGGCGTCGCGCTGATCCCGCGCACTTACGTGGCCGAGGATGTGCTGCTCGGCCGCCTGATCCGTGTCAGTCTCGACCTCCACCCGCCGATCAGCATCGTCCACGCCGTCCACCTCGGCCAGCGCGGCATGCGTCCGGCGGTGCGGCACCTGCTCGATTGGCTGAAACGGGCGAGCCGCAGCTTCGCCGATCTGCCGTGATGACCGGGGTCAGCGCACCGGCACCGCCGGTTCGCCCGTCGCGGCGGAGCGCTGGATGGCGTCGATCACGGCGAGGGTCTTCAGCCCTTCCTCGGCGCTGACGAGCGGGGCGGCCGCGCCGCGCAGCACCGCGCACCAGTGGTCGAGCTGGTTGACCAGCGGATCGCCATCGCCCACCACGATCCCCTCGTGCTCCAGCGGCTCCCACCAGCCGCGCACATCGCGATTGTGCCAGCGCACCATGTTGGGCATGGCGAGCGATCCGTGCGTGCCGCCGATGAAGTAGCTCGGCTCCGCGGTATGCGGATAGGCCTTGTTCTCGCCCGAGGTCATCTCCCAGCTCCACGGCGCCACCACCGTATCGCTCACCGAGATCGTGCCGAGCGCACCGCTCTTGAACTCGACGATGATCGCCGCCGTATCCTCGACCTCAAAGCCGCGCTGGTGGCTCGACAGCCGCGCCTGCACGCGCACGATGTCGCCCAAGAGGTATCGCAGGCTGTCGATGTCGTGGATCAGGTTCAAGAACACCGGGCCAGCGCCGCGCTTCGTCCGCCAGGTCTGGTTGAAATAGTCGGCGGGCTTGTAGAGCCAGAACATCGCGTTGACCGAGACGATCTGCCCAAGCGTCCCCGACTCCAGCAACTCCTTCGCCCGCCTGAGCGTCGCGCTGTGCCGCCGGTGATGGCCGACCAGCACCGGCACGCCGGCTGCCTTCGCCGCCGCCACGATCTTTTCGCCATCCGCGACGATGTCGGTCAGCGGTTTTTCGACAAGCACCGGCACGCCCGCGCCGATGCAGGCCAGCGCGTGGGCGCAATGCATCTGGTTGGGCGTCGCGACGATCGCGCCATCCGGCCGGAATCCGTCGAGCATCGCGCCCACATCCGGCACCCACGGCGCCCCGATTTCACCGGCATAGGCGCGCGCCGCGTCGGTCGGATCGACAATGCAGCTCAGCACCGTGTCGGTGCGCGAAACGAGGCGGCTGGCATGCTGCCGGCCGATGAGACCCGCGCCGATCAGCGCGATCCTGAGAGGCTCAGTCATGAGAGTAATTGTCTTCCCCGGCGAGGTTCGCCACGGCGCGTCCGCGCCCCCGTCTAGACATTAGGAAGCGATGTTCATCAGGTCAATTGCACGCCATAAGAGGCGCCGCACATGACCTTTGGGGGACGAGCAGTGTTCAACCTATTGCCGGCGACAACGGCGGAAGCGGCGGGGCTGAGGGCCGACTCGCTGCGCTGGATGGAAGACTTCATCGAGGGCCACATCGCCGAGAACCGCTATTCCGGCGCGCAGGTCGCCATCGCGCGGCATGGCCAGCTCGCCTACGTCCGCAGCTTCGGCGAAGCCGCTCCGGGCCTCAGAACCGCCGACAGCACGCCGTTCCTCCTCTACTCGAACACCAAGGTGATCACCGCGTCGCTCATCTGGGCGATGGTCGAGCGCGGGCTGCTCACCTTTTCCGATCGCGTGAGCGACATCGTCCCCGAGTTCGCGAAGCACAACAAGCAGGACGTGACCATCATGCACCTGCTCACCCATCAGGGTGGCTTCCCCAATGTCGATGGCTACCACGACGTGCCGATCGAGGCGTACCGCGACCACAAGATCCTGCGCGACGTCGTCTGCGACTTCAGCCTGCAATGGGCGCCGGGCAGCCGCGTCGAGTACCACCACAACGCCGCGCACTGGACGCTGGTCGTCGTGGTCGAGGCGATCATGGGCAAGGATTTCCGGCAGGTCATGCGCGAATTGATCTTCGAGCCCCTCGGGCTCGAGAACGAACTGCTGATGGGCGTGCCCGACGAGCTGGCGGATACCGTCGCCTCGATGCTGATGCCCGGCCCGGATGGCACGCTGGTCAAGCACGAGGACGACAACCCCGACCGCCGCCGCGCCGGCGTGCCGGCTGGCGGCTGCTTCGGCTCGGCCCGGGCGATGGTCACCTTCTACCAGGCCTTGCTCAACGGCGGCGCCATCGGCGGCCGGCGCATCCTTGGCCCCAAAATGATCGAGTTCGCGCTGCGCGATCGCACCGGCGGGCGCGTGGTGCAACCCATGGGCAAGCCGCGCGCCTTCGGCATCGGCCCGTTCACTCATGGCGACAGCTACCCCGGCGTCGGCTTCGGCCCCTCGGCCTCGCCCGAAACCTTCGGGCACACCGGCGGCAATTCCTCAGCCTGCTGGGGCGATCCGAACACCGGCGTCAGCTTCGCCTACACCACCAACACCCGCATCGACTCCCCCTGGGACCGCCGCCGCAACGAACTCCTCGGCGGCATCGTCCAGTCGGCGATCATCTAGCCGCGCGCGGCTATTTCGTCTGTTTGAGAAAACGCGCGAGCGGGGCCCGCCAGGCTGCCCCCTTGCCGTCCTCGAGCATCAGCGCGTGGCCGTCGCCCTGGATCGAGGGCAGCAGCTCGTAGTCCACCCGTCCGCCCGCGGCAGAAAAAGCTGCCGCCAGCGCGCGCGAAAGGTCGGGGGCGAAGTAGCTGTCGTTCTCGGCATAGAGCCAGAGCGTCGGCGTGCGCGCCGTCGCGCCGAAGGCGGCCGCCGCCCCGATCAGCCGGTCCGGGGCGCAGTTGTGGTTGGGCCGGTTGCGGTCGCGTCCGCCGCGGCCGCCGGCAAAGCTGACGATGGCCGAAACCCCGGCCGGGTTGCGCGCCGCCAGCGCCACGGCGCCCCAGCCGCCCGCCGAATTGCCGATGACCAGCGCGCCTGAGCGCTTCACGAAATCCTGCTCGAACATGAAGCCGAGCGCCGCCTCGATGCTGTCGGCAGTCCTTTGGCCCGCGGCAACATAGTCCGGCGCGCCGCATCGCCCCTGTGTCTCTATATAGGGCCCGCCCGTTGCCCCGTGCCCCGGCCGCTGCGGCAGCAGCACTGCATACCCCCGGCCGACCAGCCAGGCGGTGATGGCGGGGAACCGCGGGTCGCCCAGCTTCCGCCGCGCCGCGCCACTTTCCTCCGAGCCGTGGTTGAGCACGGCCAGCGGGAACGGCCCGTCCCCCTTCGGCCGGTAGAGCGTCGCCCGCATGGCGAGATTGGCGACCGGCGAGGGAACCAGCCATGCCTCTTCGCGCAGCGGCCCCGCCTGCGTCCCCACCGGCCCGAACGCCGGCGGCGCGGCGGCGGCCGCTCCGGCCATGATGAGGCCGAGCATGAGCCCGGCGAAGACCAGCCCGAACCGCGCCCTCATCGTGGCCACCTATCGGGTGAGTTCGAGCGCACGGGCGCTCCCCGCCGAAAATCCCTTGAGCGAGATCGTGAACGAGACAGGCTGGCCACTGTCCATGGTCGCGGCGATGTTCAGCTTCCCGGCGGCGGCAAGTGCCGAGGCGGTCTGCGGCCCCCATTCGATCGGCACGATGCAGCCCTGCGGCGTGCAGGTGCGGAATGCGCTCGGCTCGCTCAGCGGACCTTCGTCGATCTGGAACTGCACGCCTTTGGAGAGCGCCAGGCCAAACGGCATGATGACATTGCCCTTGGTCCCGCCCTCGGGCGTCGGCGTCAGCGCAATGACCAGCGCGCGCCGCTTGGTCGATTGCTGGATCAGTTCCTGCGAGATGGCGCAGGTGACTGTTGGCGCTGGTGCGCCCTCACGCTTTGCCGGCAGCGTGCAGTTGAGCACCCAGTCCGCGTGGGCCTCGCGCAGCGAACTCGCCCCGCCCGGCAGGCTCTCCGCCGCGCCAGCCGCCCCGCACTGAACCAGCAGCGCCGCCGCGAAGACTTTCGCTATAGATGTGAGTCTCATGTTCTGGTCCCCGGTAAACAGTTGGTTAAGGGCGGCGGTATTGTCGGATGTCTCGGGTTTTCATGGCGACTAAACAAAATTACTGATGCGGTCGCCGAGAGGAATCTCTCATGGAATCAATTATATGCCGATGATTGTTGCGTTCAAGTAACGGAGAAAGTGATTTGTCGAATTGGGTCTTGCGGCATCTTGTCGAAAATTTGGCGGCAGAGCATTATCCCGCCCAAATCTTGGATTGGGGAATGCAGATGTCGCTGAAGTCGTTTCGGAATAGGGCGCGCTATAACGTATTGACACCTGTCTTCCTGCTTGGCGTCGGCCTCGCCGCGGTTCCCGCCCTGGCGGCGAATCCAACATACGACGTGGTCATCCCGGTCGATGGGAACCTGACGAACAGTCAGACGATCTACAACGATGTCACCTCGTTTGCCGTCACGTCCGACGGGGATGTCGACTTCATCACCAACCTCGCCAGTGGCGTCATCCAGTCGAACGGGTCAATCGCTGTCGACGTGAACGGCAGCATCAACAGTCTCACCAACAATGGCGCGATCGTCGGCGACGCGAATGCCATCATCATCGACGGCGATGTTGGATCGTTCGTGAATACCGGCCGGATCAATGCCGACACCACGGCAGTCTTTATCGGTGGTGACGTCGGATCGTTCTCGAACTCAGGCCGGATTACGAGCGGGTCCTACGCGGTCTATCTCGATGGAGGTGTCGACACCTTCGTCAATTCCGGAAGGATCGTGTCCGGAAGCACCGGTGTCTACATCGGTGGCGACGTGGGCTCGTTCAACAACTCCGGTTACATCTCGGCCGACGATTACGAAGGCGTTGATATCGACGGAAACGTCGGAAGTTTCACCAACTCCGGCGACATCATCGCCTACACCACCGGCGTCAACATCGACGGCACGGTCGATAGCTTCACCAACTCCGGATTCATCAAGTCCGCGGACTATACCGGCGTCTATATCAGTGACGATGTCGGCTCGTTCTCCAACTCCGGCCGGATCCATTCGTATTCGGAAGGCGTGGAAATCCACGGCGCCACGGGCAGTTTCACCAACTCCGGCGATATCATTTCGGCGGCCTACACTGGTGTCTATTTCGAGGGCGAAGTTACAAGCTTCTCGAACAGCGGCACGATCAGCGGTGGCAGCGCTACCGGCGTGTATTTCTACGACGACGTCGGAAGTTTTACCAACTCCGGCCTCATTGAGGGCAAGTACGATGGCTACGGCGTGTATGCGGACGATATGGTGGATTCATTCGCCAATTCGGGCACCATTCGCGGGCAATTTATGGGCGTATCCATCGGCGGTGACGTCGAGTCGTTCTCGAACAGCGGCGACATCACGAGTTTTGATGAGACCGGCGTCTACATCGGAGGCGATGTTGGCACCTTCAGCAACAGCGGCGACATCAGTGCTGAGGGCCCCGGCGTCTATATTGGCAGCTATGCAGCGTCCGTCTCCAACAGCGGGAGCATCTCGGGATCGGTCGGATACGGCCTGTACCTCGGTTACGGTGTCGGGTCGGTTTCCAACTCAGGGGACATCTCATCCTACATGCAGGGTGTCTACGTTAGTGGGAATATAGACAGCTTCAACAATTCTGGATGGATAAATAGCTCGGACTATACGGGTATATATATTTCCGGTGATGTTGGGTCGTTTGTGAACTCAGGTGAGATCACTTCATATTCCCGCGGTCTCTATGTGTCGGGTAGCGCTGGGTCCATCACCAATAGCGGACTGATCTCAACCAATTTCTACGACGGCGTGTATGTCTCCGGCAACGTCGATAGCTTCAACAACTCCGGTGAAATCTACTCTGGAAGTTCAACCGGCGTCGATATCGGGGGCAATGTCGGAAGCTTCACCAATTCGGGGCTGATCCACTCCCTCGAGTCGTACGGCGTCTATATTAGCGGCACCACCGACGCGTTCGCCAACAGTGGCGCCATCGATGGCTCGATCTCGGGCTACGCCGGCGTCTACTTCTACGATGACGTTCTTGCGGCCAGCAACTCCGGCCGCATTTCCGGCGACACCGGCGTCATTTTTGACGGCGGCGGTGGAACCACGTTCACCAACTCCGGTTTGATCGAGGGCTATGGCGGGCGGGCTGTCCAGTTCAGGGGGGGCGATGACACCCTGGCGCTCGGCACCGGGGCGAGCTTCTTCGGCGACGTGGATTTCGGCGGAGGCGATGACACGCTCAACCTTGCAGCATACCGCGGCAACATCATCCTCGACTACGTGGACAGTCTTGAGACCATCGTTCCCGGCAACAACATTGTTGTTCAGGAACCCAACCAGGTCTTCGTCGTCAACACCGACGCGATCCAGCAGAGCGGGCTCGTGACCTCCACCCTTGTGGGCGGGGTGACCGATCTGCTCGGCAGCCAGTTGTCCGGCCTTGGGTCGGGTGGCGGCGGTGCTGATGCGGCTTCCGAGCATGCCATTGTCGGCGAAACCACCGCGTCTTCCGGGTTCGAAGTCTGGGCAAGCGGCCTTGGCGGCGGGCTCAAGTCGCAGAACAGCGACATGAGCGCTTTTGGCGCCGGCATGATCGGCGCGCATACCGACCTCGGCGGCTTCAAGCTGGGCGGCACCATCGGCGCAGCCATCTCGCGGGCCGACGTGGCCGGCGGCTCGCAGGTGATCGACACCCGTGTCGGCGTCGGCGGCATCTACGGCAGCGCCGATCTCGACGTGGTCGAGCTCACCTTCTCGCTGCTGGGCGGCGCCGGGACCAACCATAGTGCCCGCACGGTCGAGACCGACACCGGTCCGCAGGTGGCCACGGCCGATTACGGCACCTGGTTCATTGCCCCCACGGTCGGCGTCAGCATGCCGGTCCTCACCGATGACATGCACGAGGTCCGGATCGGCGGTTCTGTTGGTTGGGTTGGCGGCCAGAACGCCGCCTACACCGAATCGGGCAACGAGGGCGTCCTCTCGGTTGGCGCGCAGCGCTTCGGTGTCGTTACAGCCAAGCTCGAAATCAGCGACTCGATCACCATCGGGGAAACCGATGCGGGCGACATCAACGGCATCGTGAAGGTCGCGGGCTTCGTGCAGTCCAATGTCGGCGGCGCCGACACCGCTGTCGATATCTACGACTTCTCGGGCGGCGCGATCGTCGGCTCGGGCATCTCCGCGGCGTCCTCGGGCACCGTCTTCGGTGCGCAGGCCAGCCTTGGGGTCGAGGCTCCGGTGGTTGCCGGTGTCGATGTCAATGCCGGTGTCGCCGCGACGGCCCGCTCCGACGGTGCGCTGGGCGGCAACGTCTGGGCCGGTCTCAAGGGAAGCTTCTGATCCCGCCGGTCATCCGTGGCCTGACAAGGGGTGCGTCTCGCGCACCCCTTTCCATTTGACGCGGACGCGTCAGGCGCTACGTTCGCATCCCTCAGGGAACACACTCATGCCCGAAGCAGGTAGCGGCACGCGCATCCCCCTCGAAGAGGCGGTCAAGCAGGCCTATGCGCACTGGAGCGCCCGGAACCCGCGGCAGGCCGAGGAGATTTCCCTCCGCGTGCTCGCCGCCGCGCCCGCGCATCCGGGCGCGCACAACCTCATGTCGCTGATCTGCTATTCCCGCGGCGATCTCGGCAAGGCTATCGCGCATCTTGAGAAGGCGGCGCTTGGCCGGAACGTGCCCGCGACGGTCTTTTCCAATCTCGCCGAGATGCTGCGCCAGTCCGGCCGCCTCCCGGAGGCAGAATTCAACGCGCGCCAGGCGACTAAGATTGACCCTAAGCTCCCGGGCGCATTGAGCAATCTGGGCATAATCCTGCAAGAATCCGGCCGCCTCCCCGAAAGCCGCGACGCCCTTACCCGCGCCATCGCCCTCGATCCCCGCAACGCCGAAACCCACAACAACCTCGCCAACACCCTGAAGCGCATGGGGTTTTTGAAGGAGGCGCAGGAGCACTGGCTGCAGGCCATGCGCCTCAAACCCGGCTACGCCGAGCCCCACAGCAACATTTCCCTCCTCTTCATCGACGAAGGCCGCGCTGACAAAGCCGTCATCGCCGCGCGCCGCGCCATCGAGCTCAACCCCCGGCTCGCCGACGCCTACGTCAACCTTGCTTCTGCCTACACAGCGCTGTCCCGCCACAGCGAGGCGCTCGCAACCATCGACAATCTCACAGCTTTTGCCCCCAACCACGCCGGCGGGCTCAGCGCGCGCGCACTCGCGCTGAAGAACCTCGACCGCTTCGATGAGGCCATCGCCACCGCCCGCCGCGCCACCGAACTGGCGCCCCAGAACGGCGAGGCCCACGCCATGCTCGGCCAGGTCCTCCAGACCAGCGGCGATCTCGCCGGCGCCATGCAAGCCTATGATCGTGCAGCGCAACTTCCCGGCAACTCGCGCGACCGCGCCCTCATCAATCGCGCCGTCCTCCTCATGGAACACGGGCAATCCGCCGAGGCCGAAGCCGCATTCGCCGCCGCAACCTCGGAATTCCCGCGCTCCGCCAGCGCCTGGTTCAACCGCTCCGACCTCGTCAAGTTCAAGCCCGACGATCCGTCCATCCAGAGCATGAACGCCGCCCTCACCGAAGGCCAGCCCCGTTCGCAGACCGATCGCATGCTGCTGCACTTCGCCCTCGGCAAAGCGTGGCTCGACATCGGTGACTCCGAAAAGGCCTTCGAACACCTCAACGAAGGCAACCGCCTCAAGCGCTCAACCCTGGCCTACGATCCGGCGCAAACCACCAAGGCCATGCAGAACCTGGCGTCCAGTTTCGGCGCCGACGTGCTGGCGCGGCTGGCCAACCTCGGCGATCCGTCCGACCGTCCCATTTTCGTTGTCGGGATGCCGCGTTCCGGCACGACACTGATCGAACAGATCCTCGCGTCCCATCCCGACGTCTACGGCGCCGGCGAACTGCGCAACCTGCAGCACGTGGTCGATTCCGTCCCCAACTATCCGGCCGCCGCCGCCTCCCTCGGCGCAAAACAGCTGGCCGCGTTGGGTGCCGCCTACGTCGACAGGCTGCCGGCCGCCTCCGCATCGAAGCGTCACGTCGTGGACAAGATGCCCGCGAACTTTCTGCATGCGGGCATGATCCGGCTGATCCTGCCCAACGCGCGCATCATCCATTCGCGCCGCGAGGCCGCCGACACCTGCCTGTCCTGCTACAGCAAGCTCTTCCAGTCCGAGCAGAGCTTCTCGTACGACCTCGCAGAACTGGGCAGTTTCCACCGCGACTACGAAACCCTCATGCAGCACTGGCGGACGGTCCTGCCCGCGTCCCATTTCATCGAGGTCGACTACGAGGCGGTTGTCGATGATGCGGAAGGCGAGACCCGCCGCATGCTGGAGTTTCTCGGGCTGGAGTGGAATGACGCCTGTCTCGAATTCTACCGCAACACGCGCTCGGTTCGCACGGCCAGCGTGAACCAGGTCCGGCAACCGATCTACAAATCGTCCGCCGGCCGTTGGCGCAAGCACGAGAAGCACCTCCAGCCGCTGCTGCGCGCGCTCGGGCGCTAGGACCCGCCCCGGCGCCGCCGGCTACGATCCGACATGCGCCATCGCGTCGATCTCGACCTTGATGCCGGCGAGCCCGGCCTCGACTGTCGTGCGGGCGGGTAGCGTCGTGCCGAAGGCCGCGCGATAGGCTGCGTCGAAGGCGGGAAAATCCGCGATGTCGGCGAGGTAGCACGTGCACTTCACCACCTGATCCATGCGCGCCCCGGCTGCCTCGAGCAGCCGCCGGACGTTTTCCAGCGTCAACCGGACCTCGCTCTCGATCGAGCCGGGCACGATCCGTCCCTGCGTGTCGATCGGCCCCTGGCCCGAAACGATCACCCAGTCGCCCGCCCGGATCGCCGGCGAGTAGGAGCCGGTATTGGGGGCGGCGAGGGGATCGGCGATGCGCGTGATCATGGACGTGTGTCTCCTTGTGAAGTGAAACCGGGCAGGGCTGCCAAACTGCCTGAAACTGGCTATAGGAACGTTACAGTCCGCCAGTCCGCCGGGGGCGCCCGAAAACCATGGGAGGGGCACGTGCCCCAAGACACTCGCGTCACCCTGCGTGACATCGCCAAGGCCGCGGGCGTCTCCATGACGACCGTTTCCAATGTCGTGAACGGCCGCATCGAGCTCATGTCCCAGGCGACGCGCGAACGCGTCGAGATGGCCATCCGCGATCTCAACTACCGGCCCAATGCCGGGGCGCGGAACCTGCGCCTGTCGCAGCGTGGCGCCATTGGCCTCATCATCATCGACGAGTCGCCGCGCTTCCTTGCCGACCCGATGACCAGCAACATCGCGGCCGGCATTTCGAACCTCCTCAGCGTCAATGGCTATGGCCTTCTGGTGACCGGCATCCGCCGCGCCGCGCTCGGTGATATCCACCTCCTGCGTCGCGACCAGACGGACGGGCTCTGCATCATGCCATCCGGCTCGTCCTCGGACCGGCGCAAGCTCTACCGGGAACTGGAAACCGCCGGGCAGCCGGTCGTCGTGTTCCAGGATACCGCGCCCCAGACGCTGCCCGATAGCCTGTCGGTCCGGCAGGACGACCACAAGGGCGGCGAACTGCTCGCCCAACGCCTTATCAGCCGTGGCGCACGCCGCCTTGCGTTCCTGACGCCCGCCCAGACCTGGCCGGCGATGGTCGAACGCCGCGACGGGATCATGACCGTCGTGGCGCAGAACCCGGGCACATCGCTCGATACGGTGATCTGCGGCAGCGAGGATATCGCCGAGACGCAGATCGCCATCGGTCGCTATGTCGAGCGCAACGGCCTGCCGGATGCCTTCCTTGGCGGCAACGATCAGATGGGCATTGCGGCCCTCACCTGGGCGCAGGACCGCAACCTGCTGGTCCCGGCGCATGTGCGCGTCACCGGCTTCAACGGCTTCGCCTTCAGCGACTACGTGCGCCCGCGCCTCACCTCCGTCTCCTCGCCCGCCTACGAGATGGGCAAGCAGGGCGCCGAACAGTTGCTGGCGCGTTTGTCGGCCGGGCGCTTCAACCAGCCCGAACTGCTGTTCGACGTGACGCTGGCCCCAGGCGACTCCGACTGAGGTCACTGCCCGCGCAACACGCGGGTCCTTTCGGCATCGAGCTCGAGTTCTTCGCTGAGCGCGACACCATAGGTCGCCTCGGCGCGCTCGCGGCTCACCCAGCCCTCGCGCACGTCGCGAACCACCGCCGCGGGATTGCGCTCGTGCGGCGAGCCATAGCCGCCGCCCCCGCAACTGATCGACACCATCGCCTCGCCCGACCGGACCAGCACCTCGGCGCAGCCCGGCTGGGGCTCCAGTGAGCCGTCGGCGCGCCGTACGAACTGCGAGGAGGCCCCGCCCGTGCCGCCGCCCCGCACGCCTCTGGCCGCATTGACATTGCCGTCGCTGACATAGGCGACGGTCATGTCGCAATTGAGCGGAGAGAACTCGGAGTAGGCGCTCACCGCGCCGCGGAATTTTCCGGCTCCCTCGGTGTCGGGCATGAGCCGGCGCGCCTTCACGAAAATCGGATGCCGCAGCTCGTCGATCTCGATCGAATCCTGGTGGCACATGCCGGCATTGCCGACATGCATGATGGTCAGCCACCCGTCGGTCGTCGGCGTGCCCGCACCGCCGGTGCAGCCGAGATAGACCTCGTTGATGAACGGCTTGCCATCGTGGACGCCGGAAATGACGCCGGAGGAAGCGGGGATGCACGCGCCGGTCTCCGCCATCCCCATGCCGTCCGCCAGTTCCGCGATCGCGCCCTGCACCGGGTTCGCGACCCGGTCGGCGAGGTTGGTCGTCGCCACCGAGCATGACGTGGGATGCAGGGGGCGGCCCACCGCGCTGTTGTCCTTCAGCAGAACCTCGATGCGCCGGAAGCTGCCCTCGTTCTTGGGCACGGTCGGATCGATCGAGTTGAAGATGCCCACCATCGGCGCCGAACGCGCGCAGGCCTCCGACAGGTTGAGCCCGTTCTTGAGCGCGTCGATATTGTCACGCACATCGACGCTGATGCGCTCGGCTTCCGGATCGATATCCACCGTCACCGTCACGTTCACGCCATCGGCAGGCGTCGCGGGGAAGGGGTCGTGCCGGCTCGATCTTGTAATGCGCCCGCGCGGCATGCTGCGGATGGCGGCGCGCATGCGCTGCTCGCTGTAGTCGAACCACGCCTGGGCGTAGTCCTCGAGCGCCTTCCAGCCAACCTCGCGGCCGAGCGCCAGCAGTTCCCGCTCGCCGACGCGCGCCGAGCCGAGCGTTGCGAGATAGTCGCCCCACCACTGTTCGGGCACGCGGATGCGCATCTGGCACATCCTGACGATATCCATCTGGTGCTCGTAGTCGCTCTGGATCTTCACCGCCGGAAAGATCAGCGCGCCCTCGGCATACACGTCCTCGGCCGCGCCCATATAGGTCGTCGGCAGCGCGTTGCCGCAGTCGGCCTGATGGCCCTTGGCGAGGACCGTGAAGCGGTGGATGCCGTCATCATCGATCACCGGAATGAGGATGCTGTGGTCGGCCGGATGCGTGCAGCCGTGATACGGCGAATTGTGGAGGAACGCGTCGCCCCGCCGCAGCACCTTGTGATTGTCGGTCATCGTCCGGGTCATCACCTCCGGACCGCGCAGCACGTGGATGGGCAGGCTGTCCGAGGCGGTCAGCAGTTCGTGCTTCGCCGTCAGGATCACGCAGGAAAAATCGCGCGCGATGGTGAGGATGCCGGAGCGTCCGGTGCGCTGCAGCGTGTTGGCCATCTTGCGCGCCACGCCCTCGAAGCGGGCGGTGAGGATCGCCATCTGCACCCGGTTGAGGGCGTTCGATTGTGCGTGGGTCATGCTCGTTCCCCTGCGATCTCGATGGCCAGCGTGCCCACGGCGTCGCGGGTCACGCGCGCGCCGGGATCGACGACGATGGAGGTGAACCCCGATTCAAGGATCGCCGGGCCGATGATGACTGCATCGCCCGCAAGATCATCGAGGCTGACCACCCGCGTATCGATCCAGCCGGTCTCCTTGAAGTATGCCGGCCGGCCCTTGCCGACCGTTCCCGTGCCCTGCGTGCGCATGCTGCCGCGCTGCTGCGAGGTGATGCGGCAGCGCACCGCGGCATTCCAGCCGACGATCTCAACCTCGGAATTCTCGTCGCTTACTGCGAAGGTTTCCTCGTGCGTGCGGTGGAAATCGGCACGCAGCGCCTGCACGTCCGCGTCACTGGCAAAGCGGTCGGTGCGCAACGGCACTTCGATCTCCCACGCCTGATCCGGATACCGGGCTTCGACCGACCAGTCGATGCCGATCAGTTCCGTCCCCGCGCCGGTTTGCCGGTGGAACGCTTCGCATTGGCCGCGCAGCCGGTCGAGCAGGGCGTTCACGGCATCAAAGTCGAAGCCGTCCGTCGTCGTGTGCAGCATCGCCTGGTAGTGCGCGACGAGATCCGAGACCAGCGACCCGGCGGCAGCCAGCGCCGCTGCCGTTTCGGGCACCAGCACGAAGCGGCAGCCGAGCCGCTTGCCGATGGCGACGCAGTTGAGGCCCGCGCCGCCCCCGCCGCCCACGAAGGCGGCATTGGCCGGATCGAGCCCGCGGTTGACGGTGATGTCGAAGATCGCCTGCACCATGTGCTCGGTGGCGAGTTCCATGATCGCCTGCGCCGCGACTTCGACGCTCTGGCCGAGCGGCCGCGCGATGTCGCGCTCGACGGCAGCGCGCGCCGCTTCGCGGTCGAGCTTCATCCGGCCGCCGAGGAAGTGGTCGGGGTCGATATAGCCGAGCACCACCGCCGCATCGGTGACCGTCGGTTTCGAACCGCCGCGCCCGTAGGCAGCCGGCCCCGGCACCGCGCCGGCGCTCTGCGGGCCCACATGCAGCAGACCGCCGTCGTCGACCCAGGCGATGGAGCCGCCGCCCGCGCCGATGCTGCGCGTATCGACCGAGGGCATGCCGGTGAGATGGCTCAGATAGGGCTTGCCCAGCCACGTCTCGCGCGTCCGCGGAATGCGCCCGCCGCGCACCAGCGAGACGTCGAAGGTCGTGCCGCCCGTATCGCCGACGATGAGCGTGTCGATGGTGTCGGTGGTGCAGTAGGCCTGCGCGCCGACCGGGGCCATGCTGGGGCCCGAATTGATGAGATGGACCGGCGACTCCGCCACCTGCGCGGCATCCATCATGCCGCCCTGCGAGGTGACGATCAGCAACCGCCCGGCAAAGCCCACGTCGCGCAGCCGCTGGTCGAGGCTACGCATATAGGCGCCCATGATCGGCTTCAGCGAGGCGTCGAGACAGGTGGACATCGACCGCCGGTATTCGCGGATCGAAGGGTTGATCTGGTGCGACAGCGTATAGGGAACGCCCGGCAGGTGCTCCTCGATCAGCCGGCCGATGGCCAGTTCGTGCGCGGGGTTGACCACCGACCACAGCAGGCACACCGCGACCGCCTCGACATCGAGCGCCTTCAGTCGTGCCAGCAGCGCGGCGAGGTGAGCCTCATCGAGCGGCGTGTGCACGCCGCCGTCGGCAGTGATGCGCTCCTTCACCTCGAAGGTCAGGGCCTTCGGGACATAGGGCTCGGGGTAGGGGACGGTGAAGTTGAAGGCGTCCTGCCGCCCGCCCTCGCGGAACACCAGCGTATCAGGGTGACCCTCGGTGGTGAGGAACGCCGTGCGCGCCGTGCGCCCGGTGACGATGGCATTGATGGCATGGGTCGTGCCATGGACGAGCAGTTCGCCGCGCCCGAGATAGTCCTTCAGCGTCTCGCCGCGCGCGTCGGCCGCGACTTTCAGCACATTGATGACGCCCGAAACCGGATCAGCCGGTGTCGTGGGCGATTTGTGCATGGTGAGCGAACCGTCGGCCTCGCCGACGATCAGGTCGGTGAAGGTGCCGCCGGTATCTATGGCGAACCTGAGTTGTCCAGCCGGACCCGTGGTGGCCTGCGAGTTGGAAGTGGGCATGGGCTGTTCCGGTTCAGGCTCGTTCGGCGGTGGAGGTTCGCCGGTCTCAGAGGACGCCGTATTTGGCGTAGACATCGGCCAGCTTGCTTCCCTGGCGAAGCTCGTCGCGCGTCTTGGTCTCGCGGGTCGCCTTGTCGAGCGCGCGGTCGAACACTTCGTCCGCCACGGCGCCGGGAACAATCACCACGCCATCGACATCGCCAAACACCATGTCGCCCGTCGATACCTCGACGCCCGCGCACTGCACGTGGCGGTCCATCTCGATCATCTTGCAGCGGCCCTTGCTGTCCAGCGGCCCGATGCCGCCGTGAAAGACCGGGAACTTCATGGCACGGATGTGCCGGACGTCGCGAACGAGACCATCAGTCACGCAGCCGGCTGCGCCGCGGACCGAGGCGGCGGTGGAAAGCAGTTCCCCCCACGGCGCCATGCGCACGGTTGGCCCGTCGCAGGCGATCACCGGCACATCGCCCGGCTTCAGATCATCGACGAGCCGGATCTCGAGCTCATAGGGGTTTTCGCCGTCTGCCACGGAATAGGCATTGCTGTAGAGCGCCGTGCGGGCGCGTCCGACGAAGCTCAACGATTCATCGAGGGGTCGCACGAACGGATGCAGCGCCTGACGCGGCAGGCCCATCTCGTCCATCACGTCGGAAAGAACGGCAGTGTAGAGATGCTTGAGGAGTTCGGAGGGGGCGTGCATCGGTTCCACCTGTGGATATCTTGTGCATCGTTAAAGTAGCAAACAGCGACCGTCAAGCTCCGGGCGATGGGGGCGGTTTGGAGATCGGGATTCATAAAGGACGCACGGGCGCATAGGGAATTTGCACAGTGCCGAGGAAACGGGCACTACTGAAATCTGAACATCGCTTGGGCGGATCGTCTTGACAGCCGCAAAACGGTACGCGTATCGTCTTTAACGATACAGAGCGGCGTCCCGCGAGACTGCCGCATTCTAGAGAGGCGACCGCCTGCATGCCCCGATCCGTCAACAACGGCTCCTCGGCCGACGGTCCCATTCTCCGGCTGGAGGATGTTCGGCAGAGCTACGGGGCGGTGCAGGCGCTGCGTGGCGTCTCGCTTTCGGTCAGACGTGGAGAGTTCCTGACGCTTCTGGGCCCAAGCGGTTCGGGCAAGTCGACCCTGCTTCGGGTCATCGCCGGGCTCGAAGAGCCGGATTCGGTCACGGCAATGGACCTCGACGGGCACTCGATGATCGGCGTGCCGCCCGAAAAGCGGAACGTCGCCACGGTGTTCCAGCACTATGCGCTGTTCCCGCACATGAGTGTCGGCGAGAACGTCGAGTACAGCCTGCGCATCCGCAAGATTGATCCGGCGGAGCGGCGCAAGCGGGCCGAAGCCATGCTCGCCCTCGTCCGGCTCAACGACAAATACGACCGGCGCATTCACCAGCTCAGCGGCGGCGAGCGCCAGCGTGTCGCTTTGGCCCGCTCTCTGGCCATGGGCCCCGATATCCTCCTGCTCGATGAACCGCTGGGGGCGCTCGATGAGCGCCTGCGCCTCGATATGCAGCGCGAGCTGATCGAGCTGCAGCGAAAGGCTGACTCCACCTTCATCCTCGTTACGCACAGCCAGGAAGAAGCGATCTCGATGAGTGATCGCATCATCCTGATGCGCGATGGCGCGATCGAGCAGATCGGCACGCCGCGCGAACTGTTTTCGATGCCGCGCACCGAGTTCGCCGCGCGCTTCATGGGCTTCGAGAATGTCCTTCGGGGCAGTGTCGTCGCGCAAGCGGGCGAGCGCTGCGAGATCGATGTCGCCGGGACGCGGATCACCGGCCAGGTGGCCGGCGGCGATGTTCGCCTCGCGCCGGGCGATCAGGCATTCGCCGCCATCCGCGCCGAACATATCCGCACGGCGACCGGCGCCGGTCAGACCAACCGCTTCAGCGGCACCAGTGGAGAGCCCTTCTACAAGGGGCACTTCTTCGACGTGCCGTTCACGACCTCGATCGGAGACCTTGTGGTTCGCGTCGGGGAGGCCGGTTCGGTCCTGCCGCCGCAATCCGAACTGAGTTTCCAGCCTGAGCACTGCATCGTCGGTCCGCTCGGGGGGAAAGACCATCCATCTGCAACTTTCACTTCAGGGAAGGGCTAACGAGATGACAGACAACAATGAAGGCCGGGGCGTCAGCCGCCGGTCGGTAGTCAAGGGCATGGCAGGGGCGGTCGCGGCGCTGGCCACCCCGTCGCTGATCCTGCATTCCATCACGCCGGCTCGCGCCGCTGCGGGCACGATCCGCATGATGGCCGGTCCGACGGTCGCGCTGCAGGACTGGACCAAGTTTGAGGCCGAGACCGGGCTCAAGATGGAGTTCACCCCGTTCAATGTCGATGACGTTGGCGCGGTCTATAACGAGATCCAGGTCAATGGCGCGGGGGAGCGCTTCGACCTCATCAACACACTGGCAGGCATCCAGAAGCCGCTCGTCGTGGCGGGCAACGTCGCCCAGCTCGATCCCACCAAGCTCAAGAACTATGCCGGCATTCCCGACAGCGTGAAGCGCAACCCGGTCCTGTATTCGGGTGACGACAAGGACTGGAGCGTTCCGCTCTATTACAACGCCGACAGCTTTGGCTATTACCCCGAAAAGCTCGGCCTCAAGCGCCCGCCCGAGGCGCTCACCTGGGATCTACTGCTCAACAGCGAGCAGACGCTCGGCAAGTCCTCGATCGACGGCGACAACATCGCCCTGATGATCGGCGGCATGTACCTGAAGAATCGTGGCCTCGCCGAGATCGCCGACCCGGCCAACATGACCGCCAGCGAAGTGCAGACGGCGGCCAACTTCCTCATCGAGCGCAAGAAGGCGGGCCAGTTCCGCAACCTGTGGCGCACCTATGACGAGCAGGTCGCCAACTTCGTCAACGACGAAGTGCTGGTCCAGCGCTGCTGGGAGCCGGCCGTCAAGGAAGCCAGGACCAAGGGGCAGGACGTCGAATACGCGACCTGCAGCGACTTCCACATCAACTGGATGCACGCGACGTTCATGCCGGCCGAAGCGGCGGGCCGCGACAATGTCGAGGAGATCTACCGCGCCATCGACTGGTTCATCGGCGGTTCCTACGCCGCCGAACTGGCCGTGCTGCGTGGCTACACCGGCTCGCGCATGGATCTTGGCCTCGAATACGCCAAGAGCGCCGGCTGGACCCCCGAGCAGATCGCCGCGGTCGAAGCCAATATCGTGAAGGTTGAGACCAAGTTCCTCAACCCGAACTACTGGATCGGCGGCGCACCGGACGATCTGGCGGCGCACGACGCCGAACTCGCCCGCTTCCGCAACGCCTGATCTTCACGGGGCCGCTCCGGCGGCCCCGCCCCACCCACGAGGCGCGAACCGGTGACAGCAATCGACGGCAGGCCTGCAAGAGGCGGTTCCGGTTCAAGGCTGTTCGCGCCGGGCACGACCAGCCGCGCCGCGATCATCGTGGTCACCATCCTGTGGGTCATCGGGGTGCTGCTGCCGCTGATCTCGCTGCTGGCGATCTCCTTCATCCAGGGCAAGGGCCTGGGGTTCATCTGGGCCTTCACCACCAAGGCCTATACCGACGTGCTGTTCGGCTTCCGGCTCGAAATCATCATCCGCACGCTGCGTATCGTCGCCGTCGTCACGCTCATCGAATTCCTGCTCGCCTTTCCCTTTGCGCTGTGGCTCGCCAAGGGGCTGAAGGATGGCTGGTTCAAATCCGTCCTCCTTGTGCTGCTGGTCGTGCCGTTCTTCCTCAGCCCCGCTGCGCGCACCATCGTGTGGCGCTCGCTGCTCGGCACCGGCGGTCTCATCAACACCATGCTCGTTTCGAGCGGCATCACCGACGAGCCGGTCAGCTGGCTGCTGTTCTCCGAGTTCTCCGTGCACCTCGGTCTCATCGGCCCGTATTTCCCATCGATGGTCTGGCCGCTCTTCATCTCGTTCTCGCTGGTCGATGACGAACTCATAAAGGCAAGCCGCGATCTTGGCGCGAATGCCTGGCAGACGCTCATCAATGTGGTCGTGCCGCTGTCGATGCCGGGGATCGTCGCCGGCCTCGTCTTCACCGCCATTCCCATGCTCGGCGACAACGTCGCCTCGGCACTGCTCGGGGGCGGCAATGTCGCGCTGATCGCCGAAAGCTTCGACGACCTGATCCGCGCCATGAACTATGGCGGCGCCGCCGCCCTCGCCAGCATCCTCGTCCTCGCACTTCTCGCCATGCTCTGGCTGATCCGTTCGACCTTCGCGCGGCGCGGCGAAGGGGCCGATCTGTTCAAGGGGCTGCAGGCATGAGCGCGCAAGGCCACCCGCGTACCGCGGGCCTGTTCAGCCGGCGCACCGCAGGCATCGCCGTCGGGCTGGGCGCCGCGGCGCTGCTGCTGCTCTATATTCCCATCGTCGGCCTTGTCCTGCTCTCCTTCAGCAAGCAGGCGCTGGCCGGTATTCCCTGGCCGCTGACGCTCGACTGGTACGCCGCCCTCACCGTGGGCGAGGGAACGCGCTGGGTAGAGCCGCTCGGCACCAGCGTCGTCGTCGGCCTCATCGTGTCGCTGGCCTCGACCGCCGTTGCCCTGCTGATCGGCCGCGCCATCCCGACGATGAAGCGCCGCGGCGGCCTGCTCGGCACCTACCTCTTCGTGATCATCGTGCCGGGCATCCTCATCGGCATCGCCGTCCTCATCTTCTTCCGCGGCCTGCTCGGCATAAGGACGGGCCTGTGGTCGGTGCTGCTCGTCCATTTCTCGTGGGCGCTGCCGTTCTCGCTGCTCTGCATCCTCATCGTCGCCGTGCGTTTCGACCGCCGGCTGCTCGATGCGGCGCGCGACCTCGGCGCAGGCCCGGTCCGCCGCTTCATCGATGTGGAACTGCCGCTGCTGATGCCGGGCATTTCGGCCTCGCTGTTCTTCAGCTTCCTGCTCTCATTCAACGAACTGCCCCGCACGCTTTATGCACGCGGCGGCATCACCACGCTGCCCTACTACATGTGGACCGCGTCATCCTCGCACAGCTCGCAGGTCTCGCTCGTCTACGCGCTGAGTGCCATCATCACCGTCGCCAGCTTCCTGCTGACTCTCGCGGCCATGCGGCTGCTGATGCGAAAAGACTAGGAGACTTCACCTTGCGGCTCACCGGCTATACGGGGCGCTGGTCGGTTCGTCCCGGCGAAGCGGTTTCGTTCCACGTCCACTGCACCGACGCGGAGTACACGG
>DAORUH010000039.1:0-21732 GCA_035433065.1 Devosia sp.
CTCAGCGAATGGGATGCGGTGCTCGCGGCGCTGACGCTCGCCATCCTTCCCGTACTGGTCCTCTATCTCATCTTCTCCCGCCAGCTCATCCGCGGGATCACCTCTGGAGCCGTGAAGTGACGACACAACTGCGCGTCCTCGTGGCGGGTCTGGGCGGCATGGGCCGCAGCCACGCGCTCGCCTATCACCGGCATCCGGGCTTCACCATCGCCGGCCTCGTCAACCGCTCGACGCCGCGCCTGCATGAAGAGCTCTCCGGCTACGCCATTCGCCCGAGCTTTCCCGAGGCATTGCGCGAACTGAAGCCGGACGTCGCCTCGATCAACACCTATTCCGACAGCCACGCCGATTTCGCCGTGATGGCGCTCGAACAGGGCGCCCATGTCTTCATCGAAAAGCCGCTGGCAACCACCGTGGCCGACGCCGAGCGCGTCGTCGCCGCCGCCAGGGCCAATGGGCGCAAACTCGTCGTCGGCTACATCCTCCGGCATCATCCCTCGTGGATCACGCTGATCGCCGAGGCGCGCAAGCTCGGCGGACCCTACGTCTTCCGCATGAACCTCAACCAGCAGTCCGACGGCATCCCGTGGCGCACGCACAAGCAGCTGATGGAGACGACCTCGCCGCTGGTTGATTGCGGCGTGCACTATGTCGACGTGATGTGCCAGATCACTGACGCGAAGCCTGTCGAGGTGCGCGGCATGGGCCTGCGCATGAGCGACGAGATCGCGTCCGACATGTACAATTACGGGCACCTGCAGGTGCTGTTCGATGACGGCTCGGTCGGCTGGTACGAGGCCGGTTGGGGCCCGATGATGTCGGAGACCGCGTTCTTCGTGAAGGACGTGATGTCGCCAAAGGGCTCGGTGTCGATCGTCATGGACCCGGGCGCCCGTTCGGCCGATCACGAGACCCACGTGCGCACCGACAGTATCCGCGTGCACCACGCCGAACTCGGCCCCGACGGAAAGTTCGCGCGCGAGGATGTGCTGGTGCCGACGACCGGCGAGCCGGGCCACGATGCGCTGTGCGCCCGCGAGCAGGATTTCGTCTATCGCGCCGTCACTGAGGACATCGACCTCACGCGCCACATGAACGACGCCGTGCAGTCGCTGCGCATCTGCATCGCCGCCGACGAGAGCGTGCGGACTGGCAAGGCCGTGAAACTGTGAGCGGCACCCTATCGAGCCTCGAGATCCGCTTCCCCGGCCCGCGTCAGGTCGAGCTGGTGCGCGCGAACGTTCCCCGCCCCGGCCCCGGCGAGGTGCGCTGCAGCGCCCGCAAATCTCTCGTCAGCCGCGGCACGGAGACGTTCTGCCTGAAGGGTGAATACGACAAGGGCACGTACTGGGAAGAGTACATCCGCTACCCCTTCGCGCCCGGCTATTCGATGGCGGCGGTGGTGGAGACGGTTGGCGAGGGCGTGACGGCGTGGAGGCCCGGCGACCGGGTCACCTCGTGGCACCCGCACCGGCAGCATTTTGTCGTCCCGGCGGGCGAGCTGTTCGCCATTCCCGACGGCATCTCCGATGAGGACGCCACCTGGGCGACGCTGGCGCGCACGACGCAGCTCGGCGTGCGGCGGGCCGAACTCGAACTGGGTGAGAGCGTCGCCGTGATCGGGCTCGGCATCCTCGGCCAACTGGTCATCCAGTATCTCGCGACCGGCGGAGCGCGACGCATCATTGCCATCGACACGTCGGCAAAGCGCGGCGCGCTGGCGCGGGCGTCGGGCGCGACGGATGTGGTGCTGAAATCGGCCGCCGATGCACGCGAGGACGTCGCGCGGATCACCGGCGGCAAGATGCTGGACGTGGTGTTCGACATCACAGGCCATCCGGCGGTGCTGGCGCCCGCGACGCTGCTGCTACGCAAGCTCGGGCGGCTGGTGTTGCTCGGCGACAGCCCCACCCCATCGCTTCAGCATCTCGGGCCGCGCGTCGTTGGCGACTCGCTCGCCATCCTCGGGCAGCACGGCTTCCTGTTTCCCAACGAAGCCACCCCGTTCAACCAGTGGACGGCCGCCGAGATGACCGGGGTCTTCTTCGACTTCGTGCAGCAGAAGCGAATGAACGTCGCGCCGCTGATCGACCGGCTGGAATCGCCGACCGATGCAGCGCGCATCTACGACAACCTCCTCAACGGAAGGGACGATGCCATCGGCATCGTCTTCGACTGGACCAAACTCCCCGCGTGACGGGAAGGAGCATGGGCATGGCAGACACCGCCAAGGCGTCGAACGCAAAGTCGCTTCAGATCAAGAACGTCAGGAAGTCCTTCGGCAACGTCGAGGTGCTGAAGGACATCAACCTTGAGGTGAAGGACGGCGAGTTCGTGATCTTCGTCGGCCCCTCGGGCTGCGGAAAATCCACCCTGCTCCGCATCATCGCGGGGCTCGAGGACGCCACCTCCGGCTCGGTGCTGATCGATGGTGTGGCGGTCGACAACGTGCCTCCGGCCAAGCGCGGCATCGCCATGGTGTTCCAGACCTACGCGCTCTATCCGCACCTCACGGTCAAGGACAACATGGCGCTCGGCCTCAAGCAGGCCGGCAAGCCGCGCGACGAGATCGAAGCGCGGGTGGCCGAAGCAACCCGCATGCTGTCGCTGGAGCAGTACCTCGGCCGCCGTCCGGCGGAACTTTCCGGCGGGCAGCGGCAGCGCGTCGCCATCGGCCGCGCCGTGGTGCGCGAGCCAAAGCTGTTCCTGTTCGACGAGCCGCTGTCGAACCTCGATGCGGCGCTGCGCGTCAACACCCGCCTCGAGATCGCGCGGCTGCATCGCACGCTCAGTGCCACGATGGTCTACGTCACGCACGATCAGGTCGAGGCCATGACTCTCGCCGACAAGATCGTCGTGATGAACGCCGGCCGCATCGAGCAGATCGGCTCGCCGATGGAGCTCTACAACAACCCCGCGAACACCTTCGTCGCCGGCTTCATCGGCTCGCCGCAGATGAACCTGCTCTCCGCCGAGGCGCTGGGCATCAGCGGCGCCAGGACCATTGGCGTGCGCCCCGAACACCTCAAGATTTCCGCCACCGGCGGCGACTGGGAGGGCAAGGTCGTGCACCAGGAACACCTCGGCGCCGATACCAATCTCTACATGGAGACCGCCAAAGCCGGCACCATCACCGCCCGCCTCTTCGGCGAGGTGCACCACGAGCCCGGCTCGACCGTCTTCATGACCCCCGAACCCGGCCGCCTCTACCGCTTCGACGAAGCGGGACAGACCATCCGCTGATTGGCGATTGACGGCGAGGCGGCGTCCGGGCAGGTGTGCCGCCGATGACCGATCCGGTGCTGTTCCTCCTCGCCGTGCTGACCATCCTCGGCACGCCCGGCCCCACCAATACCCTGCTCGCGGCCTCCGGCGCGCTGGCGGGCGTGCGGCCGTCGCTGCCGCTGCTGATTGGTGAGCTCACCGGCTACCTCATCGCCATCGCCGCGATCCGCATCGCGCTCGAACCGGTGCTTGCGGCCTATCCGGTGGTGGGCACGGTGCTCAAGGTGCTGGTCGCGATCTATCTCGGCTGGCTCGCCCTCAGGCTCTGGATGCGCGGCGGCGATGTCACGGCGGGGCGTGAGGCGGTAGCCGTCCGGGCGGTGCTCGTCACCACCCTGCTCAACCCTAAATCGCTGATCTTCGCGCTGGCCGTCCTGCCGCCCACCGCGACGCCCGGCTTCTGGCTCTACGCCACCGCCTTCGCGGTCTCGGTCGCCGCCTGCGGCTTCGGCTGGATCCTCGTCGGCCGCGTCCTCGGCGCCGCCGCCGGCGAGCGCCACGCCCGCCTCATCCCCCGCGCCGCCTCGGTGATCCTCGCCGGCTTCGCGGCCTTCATCCTGACGTCGGCGTTCCGCTAGCGCGGAAAGCTCTCCAGCACCGCGAGGAAGGCGTCGCCGTAGCGCTCGAGCTTGGCCGCGCCCATGCCGGGCAGCTCGTGCATCTGGGACAGCGTGCGCGGATTGTCCGTCGCCATGGCCCGCAGCGTCGTATCGTGGAACACCACGTATGGCGGCACACCCTGTTCCTTGGCGATACGGGCGCGTTCGGCGCGCAGCGCATCGAAGCGCGCCACCGCATCCGGATGCAGCCCCTCGGTCCGCTCGAGCTGGCGGCGCACTTCGGCGCGCTTGCGCGGCAGGTCGCGGCGCAGCATGAGCTTGCGCTCGCCCTTGAACACCGCGCGGGCGTCCTCGCTGAGCTTCAGCGCCCCATGCGCCTCGTGGTCGGTGAGGATCAGCCCCATCGCCGCGAGCTGGCGGATGATCGACTGCCAGCCGCGCTGCTCGATGTCCTTGCCCTGCCCGAACACCGCCTGCGTCTCGTGCCCGAAGCGGAGCACCTTCTCGGTCTCCTTGCCCAGCAGCACATCGACGATATGGCCCGCGCCGAACCGCTGGCCCGTGCGGAAGATCGCCGCGAGCGCCTTGATCGCGGCCTCGGTCCCGTCCCACGTCGCCACCGGATTGCGGCAGGTATCGCAGTTGCCGCAGCCGCCCGCGTGAGCTTCGCCGAAGTGCGCGAGGATGGCCCTGCGCCGGCACTCCGCCGTCTCGCACACGCCGAGCAGCGCGGTGAGCTTGGTGCGCTCGATGCGCTTGATCTCGTCGGGCGCATTGCCCTCGTCGATCATCTTCTTGCGCAGCGTCGCATCGGATTGCCCATAGGCCATCCACGCGTCCGACGGCAGCCCGTCGCGGCCCGCGCGGCCCGTCTCCTGGTAATACGCCTCGATCGAGCCCGGCAGATCGAGATGCGCCACATAGCGCACGTCGGGCTTGTCGATGCCCATGCCGAAGGCAACGGTCGCGACGAGGCACAGCGCGTCCTCCTTGAGGAACGCATCCTGGTTGCGCGCCCGGGCCTTGGCGTCCATGCCGGCATGATAGCCGAGCGCGCGCACCCCATGCTGGTTCAGCCACTCGGCGGTCGCATCGACCTTGTTGCGCGACAGGCAATAGACGATGCCGCTGACGCCCTTGTGGCCCTTGAGGAAATCCAGCAGCTGGTTCTTCGAATTCTGCTTTTCGACGATGGTGTAGCTGATGTTCGGCCGGTCGAAACTCGACACGAACAGCTTTGCCCGCCCCAGCCCCAACCGCTCGATGATGTCGTCGCGCGTATGCGGATCGGCGGTCGCCGTCAGCGCCACGCGCGGCACGCCGGGGAACATGTCGCTCAGCCGCGACAGCTCGCGATATTCGGGGCGGAAATCGTGGCCCCACTGGCTCACGCAATGCGCCTCGTCGATGGCGATCAGCGAGACATCGAGCCCCTGCATCATGTCGGCGAAACCCGGCAGCGTGACGCGTTCCGGCGCCGCATAGAGCAGATCGAGCTGCCCCGCCCGCAACTGCTCGCGCACTGTGCGCTGCTCTTCCGGCGTCAGCGACGAATTGAGCGCCGCGGCCGCGACGCCCGCCTGCTTCAGCGCCTCGACCTGGTCGCGCATCAGCGCGATCAGCGGCGACACCACGATGGCGACGCCGGGCCGCACCAGCGCCGGCACCTGATAGCAGACCGATTTGCCCGCGCCGGTCGGGAACAGCACCACCGCATCGCCGCCGCCGACAACGTGGTCGACAACCGCCTCCTGCTGCCCGCGAAATCCGGCATGGCCGAAAACCTCGCGCAATACGGAGCGCGGATCTTTGGGCTGCGAAAAGAGATTCGGGGCGGTTGCGGCCATGGCCGTCTTGGACCACACGAGCCGTCCCCGGGGCAACCCCGCGCCCTGCCCCCGCGCGCCCGCTTGACAACCCCGCTGCGCCGCACAAACATGCCCGCCGTCTGAGAGGGAGGTTTCCCTCAGGATCGGCCGGAGACACGTCATGGGCGAAGCCCAGCCGCGGTACGCGGTGAAGCGTGAGCTACGCGCATCGTCTGGGGCCCGACCGCCTTATTGGCCCCTGCTCGGTGCGACCTTCTGAGAGACCCGTCGCAGATTTCAACCGTGCGGTCCCGGTTGATGGCCAAGGGTCACCCCGCCATGTCCACACCGCACAGTAACCCCGGCAACGGGGAGAAATCGTGTTTCGGAAGGACGGCCATGAATGCGCATGTCGCAGCACAGTCGGAAGCGCCAGCCTGCACCGACATGGAGCGGTACCTGTTCGATCTGAACGGCTACCTCATCCTCAAGGGCGCGCTGAGCCCGCAGCAGGTCGCCGCCTGCAACGCCACCTATGACGAGATCGAGGAGGCCGCGAAGTCGATCAGCGGCAGCGGCTGGTGGGGCAATGTCGCGGTGCGCAACGATGGCCGGCAGGAAGGCATCGTGCTGCAGCAGATGTACGAGGCCGGCCCGGTCTGGGAGGAACTGCTCGATCATCCCGCCTGGTACGACAAGGCGATCCATTTCATCGGCACCGACGACCCCGAGAACTTTGACGGCAACCACGGCCCCGCCTTCATCGATGAATGCTTCGGCACCATCCGGCCGCAGGGCGGCGCGCAGCGGCTGCACTCAGGCGGCCACGTCGGCACCATCCGCACGCAGTTTCGCTATCACGCGGGAAAATTCCACTGCGGGCAGGTCAACATCCTCATGGCTTTCACCGATATCGGGCCGGGCGACGGCGCGACGATGGTGATCCCCGGCAGCCACAAGTCCAACATCCGGCATCCGCAGACCGTCGCCATCGAAAAGCGAAACGAGGAAACCTCGGTCGATGACGTCGAGGGCGCCATCGAATGCCATCTCGAAAAGGGCGATGTGCTGCTCTTCGTCGATGCCATCGCGCATGGCTCCGCCCGGCGCACCAATCCGGACAACCGGCGCATCGCGGTCTATCGCTATGGCCCCAGCTGGGGTTCGTTCCGCCTGCCCTTTCGGCCGAGCCCCGATCTGCTCGATCGCCTGACGCCGCGGCGGCGCGGCCTCGTCATGCCGCATACGGTTCCGGTGCTGCCCCCCGGCCGCACCGCCTGATTTCGCCCCTCGGCGTCGCGGGGGCAACCGCGGCGCCTCCGGCCAGCGTGCCGGGCCTGTACGGATTGGAGGTACGTACCGCAATGCTTGCACGACCGTCTGACCTGCTGGCGAAGCTGCGCAGCATCGATACCATCGACATGATCGGCGGCGGCGATCCGGCGCTCGTTTCCGAGTGGGTCGCCTCGGGCGTCCGCTTCGCCGCCTCGTCGGCGCAGATGGAGGGGCAATACTGGCAGGCGGTGCGAGAGCTCATGTCGTGCATCCGGCCCGCCGGCGGTGACGCTCCCATCCTCAACGAGGGCGGCATCTACAATGGCTGCTGGCTCGAAAGCACGGGCACCATCAGCGCCGAACTGCTGTGCCGCTTCCTGCCCACGGTCGCGCAGCAGACCTTCTCCGCCTTTGCCCGGCACCAGCGCGAGGATGGGCTCCTGCCCTACAAGCTCACGCCCACCGGTCCGGTGTTCTCGCAGATCCAGACGGTGAGCCCGCTGGCCCGCAGCGTATGGACCCACTACCTGCTCAACGGCCGCGACCGGACCTTTCTCGCCCTGATGTACGAGGCGATGACGCGCAACGATGCGTGGCTCGCGCGCTGGCGCGACACGCGCGGCACCGGCGGCGTCGAAGCCTTCTGCTGCTACGACACCGGGCACGATCTCTCGCCGCGCTTCTGGCACATCCCCGACAGCCCGCTTGGCAACGATCCGAAGTGCTTCAACGCCGACAACCCGCTGCTGCCGCTGGTCGCGCCCGACCTCACCGCCAACGTCGCCTGCCAGCGGCTCTATCTGGCGCAGATCGCCGAAGAGCTGGGTGAGGACGGCGAACCCTGGCGCATCAAGGCCGCGGCGAGCATCGAAGCGCTGTTCGGCAACTGCTTCGATCCCACCGAGCAGTTTTTCTACGACCTCGACAACAACGGCCAGCATGTCCGCGTGCAATCCGATGTGCTGCTGCGGGTGCTCGCCTGCGAGATTGGCGATGACGCGCTGTTTGCCGGCGCGCTCAGGCGCTACCTGCTCAACACCCGAAAATTCTTCGCCAAGTATCCGTTCACCTCGATCGCGCTCGATGACCCGCGCTACGATCCGGCCTACGACCACAACAGCTGGGCGGGGCCGACGAACTTCCTCAGCCTGATCCGCGCGCCGCATGCCTTCGAGGCGCATGGCCGGCACGTCGAACTCGCCTGGGTCATCTACCCGACCCTTTCGGCCATGTGGGGGTTCGACCGCTTCGCGCAGACCCTCCATCCCTTCACGGGGCGCGAAGGCTTCACCGAATCCTATTCGCCCGCGATCCTCTGCCTTCTCGATTTCATCGAGCGGCTCAGCGGGATCATGCCGCGGCCGGATGGCACGCTGTGGTTCACCGGCCTCGTTCCCTACCAGATCGATCACCGGGATGTGGCGCACGAGACCGCCTACAGCCGCACCGTCGATGGCCGGCGGTTCGAACTGGTCAACACCGAGGCCGTCAGCACGGCGTGGCGCGACGGCGAACGCCTGTTCTCCGCGCCCAAGGGCGTGAGGATCGTCACCGACCGGCAAGGCGATCTTGTCTCGCTCATCGGCATGAGCGTGCCGGGCGTCGCCGGCTCCCTTCACACCGCGCATGGCGAAGTGCCCTTCCGGGCCGCCGCCAACGAACAACTCGACTTCATCGACGGACGGCTCGTGAGCACTCGTGCTCCCGGCCTCGTTCCACCGTCGAGCTGATGCACTGAGGGCTCACATGGGAGGACAACGATGAGCTTCAATCGCAGGAGATTTCTGATCGGAACAGCCGGCACGGCGGGGTCGCTGGCGCTGGCTTCAAGCCTCGCCCTGCCGGCGTTCGCGCAGGACCGGCGCATCCGCCATTTCTGGTGGGGCAATCCCGAGCGCGACAAGCGCACCTTTGCCGTCATCGACATCTTCAACAAGAAGACCCCGGGGATCGTCGTCGAAGGCGAGACGCTCGGCTTCAACGACTACTTCACCAAGCTCACCACGCAGATCGCCGGCGGCAACATGCCCGACGTGATCCAGATGGGTTACGGCGTGATGCTCGAATATGTCGACAAGGGCACGCTGAAGCCGCTCGATGAAGCGGTGACCGCCGGCAAGATCGACACCAGCAAGATCGACAAGAGTGCCGTTGCTGCCGGCACGTTCCGCGGCAAGTTCTACGGCCTCTCCATCGGGGCAAACTCGATGGCGACGATGTACAACACGCGCCTGTTCAAGGAAGCCGGGATCGACGTCGACCCGATCACCTGGACCTATGACGATCTCAAGGCCGTCGCCCTCAAGATCGGCGCAAAGGGCGGCGCCAAGGGCACCGACGATCTCACCGCGGACTGGGGCGCCTTCGGCGTCTACTGCGCGCAGCGCGGCTTTCCCAACCAGTACAACGAGCAAGGCCAGTTCGCGTTCGGCACCGACATTCTCGTCGACTACTGGAAGCTCTGGAAAGACCTGCGTGACGCCGGCTGCACCCCGTCGGCAGAAGACACCGCGTCGGTCGCCGGCATTTCCGACCTCGACAAGACCGGCATCGTCACCGGCAAGAGCGCCATCTCCTATGCGTGGAGCAACCAGATCGTCGGTACCCAGGCGCTGATGCAGGACAAGCTCGCGGCCGGCATGCGGCCGCACCTCAAGGACGGCAAGCCCGGCCAGTCGATCCAGCCGAGCCAGTTCATCTGCCTCAGCCGCGACTCCAAGGACGATGACGCCGGCCTCGCCTACATGAGCGCCTTCGTCAACGACCCGGAGATGACCGCCATCCTCGGCCTCGAACGCGGCATTCCTTCGCAATCGGACGTGCGCGCGGCCCTCCAGCCCTCGCTCACCGAAGCCGAGGCGATCTCGGTGGCCTACTTCGACGCGATCCAGCCGCACATCGGCCCCCTCGCCCCGCCCCCGCCCGCCGGCAACCGGGAATGCGAGGAGGCCTTCGAGACCCGCAGTGCCGTCGCCGTGCTGCTCGGTCAGGCCCCGATCGAGGATGCCGCCCAGCAGTTCATGGACGAAGCCGCGACTATCCTGAAGCGCGCGCAGTGACAGCACACCGCCCGTCGGAAACGCTCCGGCGGGCACCCTCTCCCAACACCGGGTCATTCCTCACATGCAACGGGCTGCCACCCCCATCCCCCTCCCCACCCCCGGTGTCATTCCCGCGAAAGCGGGAACCCATCTTCGCAATCGCCCCTCAACACGCCCCCCCACCGGGGCATCCCCCTACCCATGAACCGCTTCCTCCGGAAAAACCTCGCCGCCTACACCTTCCTCCTGCCCTGGCTGGTCGGGTTCTTCTGCCTCGCGGTCGGGCCGATCGTTTCCTCGCTCTACCTGTCCTTCACCGACTACGACGCGGTGCAGCCGCCGCAGTGGATCGGGGCGGAGAACTACGCCTTCATGGTTGAGGACCGGCGCTTCTGGAAGGCGCTGCAGGTTACCTTCACCTTCGTGTTCATCTCCGTACCGGCGAAGCTGATCTTCGCGCTCGCCGTCGCCATGATCCTCGACAAGGGCGTGCGCGCCATCGGCTGGTACCGGGCGCTGTTCTACCTGCCCTCGATCCTCGGTGGATCGATCGCGGTGGCGGTGCTGTGGCGGCAACTGTTCGAGAGCGATGGCCTCATCAACACGCTGCTTGGCGCGGTCGGCATCGATGGGCCGAACTGGCTGTCCGATCCGCGCTACTCGCTGACCACCATCATCGTGCTGGCCGTGTGGCAGTTCGGCTCGCCCATGCTGATCTTCCTCGCCGGGCTACGGGCTATCCCTCAGGAACTCTACGAGGCCGCCGAGATCGATGCGGCCGGCAAGGTCCGCCGCTTCTTCGCCATCACTCTGCCGCTGCTCGCGCCGGTGATCTTCTTCAACCTGGTGTTGCAGATGATCGAGGCGTTCAAGAGCTTCTCGGGCGCCTACGTGATCTCCGGCGGCAAGGGCGCGCCGCTCGACTCGCTGCTGTTCTTCACCGTCTACCTCTACAACGAGGCCTTCTCATACTTCCGCATGGGCTACGCCTCTGCCCTCGCCTGGGTGCTGCTGCTCATCATCGCGGCCTTCACCGCCATCGCGTTCTGGACCAGCCGGTACTGGGTCCACTACGAGAACGAGAGGAGCTGAAATGGACGCCGTGAACCTTTCGACGCCCGAGCTTGCCCGGTCCTTGCGCGAAGCGAGGCTAAGGCGGGTCCAGAGGGCCGGCGCCGTGAAGCATATTTTCCTTATCCTCACGTCGCTGGTGATGATTTACCCCCTCCTCTGGATGCTCGCCAGCTCCCTAAAACCTGATAATCAGATCTTCGGCAATCTCGGCCTCTGGCCCTCCGAATTCCGCTGGGAAAACTACAGCTTAGGCTGGAACGCCCTCGCCGTAAGCTTCTCCCGCTTCTTCCTCAACTCGACCTTCGTCACCGTCCTCTCGGTCGTCGTCGTTGGATTCAGCAATACCTTAGCCGCCTACGCCTTCGCCCGCCTCGAATTCACCGGCCGCACCGTCTGGTTCGCCCTGATGATGACCACCCTGATGATCCCCTACCACGTGGTGCTCATCCCCCAGTACATCCTGTTCCTCAGGCTCGGCTGGGTCGACACCTACCTCCCGCTGATCGTCCCTAAGTTCCTGGCAGGAGAGGCTTTTTTCATCTTCCTGATGGTGCAGTTCTTCCGCCAGCTACCCCGCGAACTCGACGAAGCGGCGATGATCGACGGCTGCAATCCGTTCAAGATTTACTGGGCCATCATCATGCCCCTCTCCATCCCCGCCATGGCCACCGCCGCGATCTTCTCCTTCATCTGGACCTGGGAAGACTTCCTCGGCCCCCTCGTCTACCTCAACGACATGCGCGACTACACGGTGCCCCTGGCGCTACGCAGCTTCATCGCCCAGGACAGCGTCTCGGCCTATGGCCAGCTGTTCGCCATGTCGATCCTGTCGATCGTCCCTATCGTGCTGTTTTTCATCATTTTTCAGCGACTCATCATCCGCGGCATCGCCATGAGCGGGCTCAAGTAGGAGTGGCATTGGTGGCAGGCGTAACGCTCAGCGATGTCCGCAAAAGCTACGGCGGACTCGAAGTCATCCACGGCATCGACCTCGACATCCGCTCCGGCGAATTCATGGTCCTCGTCGGCCCCTCCGGCTGCGGCAAGTCCACGCTGCTCCGGATGATCGCGGGGCTCGAGGAAATCACCGACGGCACGATCGCCATCGGCGACCGGATCGTCAACGACGTCCCCGCCAGCCAGCGCAACCTGTCCATGGTGTTCCAGAGCTACGCGCTCTACCCTCACATGAGCGTGCGCAAGAACCTCGCCTTCGGCCTCACCAACCTCAGGATGCCGCGCCCCGAGATCGAGCGGCGGGTCGCCGAGGCCGCGAAAATCCTGCAGATCGGCAACCTGATGGACCGCAAGCCCCGCCAGCTCTCCGGCGGTCAGAAGCAACGCGTCGCCATCGGCCGCGCCATCGTGCGCGAGCCGCAGCTCTTCCTCTTCGACGAGCCCCTGTCGAACCTCGACGCCGAGTTGCGCGTGCAGATGCGCGTCGAACTCGCGAGCCTCTACAACCGGCTGGGGACGACGATGATCTACGTCACCCACGACCAGGTGGAGGCCATGACGATGGCGACGCGCATCGTCGTGCTGTCGGCGGGTCACATCGAGCAGGTTGGCACGCCCTACGAACTCTACAACTTCCCCCGCAACCGCTTCGTCGCGACGTTCATCGGCTCCCCGCGCATGAACCTGCTGCCGGCGAAGCTCGAGAACGGAACGGCCATCGTTGAGGACTTCGGGCAGCTGCCGGTCAGCAGCGCAGCCGGTGACACGATCAGCGTCGGGGTGCGTCCGGAACAGTTCGCCATCGGCCGCTGCGGCGATCTCACCGCGACGGGCAAGGTCGCGCTGCGCGAATATCTCGGCAGCGAAGTGTTCCTGCACGTCAGCCTGCCCTCTGGCCGCACCGTGCTGGTTAAGGCGCCGGGCAAGGACACGATGCAGGTTGGCGCGCCGATCGACATCTCGTTCGCCGCGGACAACGCGCACTACTTCGATGGTGAAGGCCTCAGGATCACCTCGATAAACAATGTGACCGCCTAGACGCGTCCGGGGGCTGGACAAGCCGCCGCGGGCAGTGTCGCATTGGATGCGTCGTTCCCCGTCGGTCCGGGAGGTCAGCATGCCGGGGCTCAATGAGGCGCAGCGCGCCATCCTCGCCGCGGTGGTCGACCGGATCGTGCCACCCGACCAGCACCCCGGTGGCCGCGGCTTTGGTGCCGATCGCTACATCAGCGCGTTGCCCGACGACCAGCTCGCCTGTGCGGCGCCGGAGTTGGCGGTTGGGCTGGATGCCCTCGGCAATGGCTTCGTCGGGAAGACGCCCGAGGAGCAGGATGCAGCGCTGAGGCAGATTGCCGGCGGGGCGTGGTTCGGGCAGCTTTGCGAGCTGACCCAGGAAGGCGTCTACGCGGACCCCGGCAACGGCGGCAACATCAATTGCGCCGCGTGGACGATGATCGGATACGAGCCGCGGCTGCCGGAGGGACCGAGCGGCCCACCCCCGCAACCGCGACAGCCGCCACGGGTGCTCGGCGCAACCGGTGCGCTCGACTACGACGTCATCGTCATCGGCGCGGGCGCGGCGGGCGGTGTTATGGCCTGCAAGCTGGCCGAGGGCGGCAAGAGCGTGCTGCTGCTCGAGCGCGGACGCGAACTCGACTACGCCCATGACGGCCACCGCGACCACCTGCGCAACCATCGCCTGCCGGTGCATGGGCACAACACCGGGCCCGACCTCGACGGCAATCCCCGCGTGTTCGAGGCGCTCGACGGCAGCGAACAGGTCGTGCCGCCGCACCACGGCCTCTACATGAGCAACGCCTCCGGCGTCGGCAGCGGGACCGTCCTGTATGGCGCGCAGGCGTGGCGGTTCCATCCCGACGACTTCCGCATGGCGAGCCGTTACGGCGTGCCGGAGGGATCGTCGCTTACCGACTGGCCGATCGGCTACGACGACCTCGCGCCCTCGTACGACTGGATCGAGTGGGAGATGGGCGTATCCGGCCAAGGCGGCACCGGCGGCTTTCGCGCCCGCGACTATCCGATGCCGCCGATCCGCCGCTACGAAAAGGCCGCTGTGCTGAAGCGCGGCGCCGACGCCCTCGGCATCGAAACCATGTCCCCGCCGCTGCTGATCAACACCGTCCCGCACGCGGGCCGTGCTGCCTGTATCGAATGCGGCTCCTGCGTCGGTTTCCCGTGCCCCTCGGATGCGAAGACGGGGACGCAGAACACAATGGTTCCCCGCGCCCTCGCAACGGGGCGCACCACGCTGGTGACTGGTGCGACGGTTGAACGGATTGTTGCCGATCCGTCTGGCAAGGTCACGGGCGTCAGCTATTTTGCCGAGAACGCACAGGCGTTCGAGCGACGCTCGGCACAGGCGAAGGCGGTGGTTGTGTCGGCGGGCGCGATCGAGACCGCGCGGCTGCTCCTGCTGTCGGGGCTCGGCAACGAGCACTATCAGGTCGGCCGGAACCTGCAAGGGCACTACTACCCGATCGCCTACGGCCGCTTCGACGCCGATCTGCACACCTCGCGCGGCCCGGGCGTCTCCATCGCGACGACATCGTACAGCCACGGCAACCCCGGTGTCATCGGCGGCGCGATGCTGGCGGATGAGTTCGTGATGCTGCCGGCCATCTTCGTAAAACTGGCCGTACCGCCATCGCTGCCGCGCTGGGGCGCGCCGCTCAAGGCATTCATGCGGGATCACTACCGGCAGGTCGTTCGGATCACCGGCCCAGTGCACGAGATCCCGGAGGCTGGGTGCCGCGTCACGCTCGCTGGCATCACCGACCGGTTCGGGATGCCGGTCGCGCGCCTCTCCGGCGCGACGCATCCGGAAACCGTGCGCACCGCCGAATTCATCAGCGCCCGCGCTTCCGACTGGCTGACAGCTTCGGGCGCGCGCGAAATCTGGAGCGCGCCGCAGGTGCGCCGGCTGTCGGCGGGGCAGCATCAGGCAGGGACCTGCCGCATGGGCACCGACCCACGCCATTCTGTGACCGACAGCCACGGCCGCGTGTGGGGGCACCCCAACCTCTTCGTGTCAGATGCCAGTCTTCATCCCACGAACGGCGGCTTCAACCCGGTGCTCACCATCCTCGCGATGGCGGCCCGCAATGCCGACCACATCCTCGCCAGCCTGCCATGACCAGCTAGTTCAGCACGTGGACGAGCCATAGCGACAGCGATGGCAATACGAGCAGCAGCGTCAGCCGGAGCAGGTCAGCGGCGACGAATGGCAGGCCGCCTCGATAGCGGCCGAAGGCGCGCTCTGCGGCGCGGAACAGGGTCGCGGCAATGCCCGACTGTTCGGCGAGCGCGCCCATCAGGGTGAAGAGCGGAATGACCGAAAGCGTGAAGCTTGCGAACTGGGCGTAGGAGTTGGTCTGCATGTAGTAGATGAAGGCATGCGGACTCGAGAGTAGCGCGTAGCCCTCTGCTTCGACCGCCAGCATGGCGACGCGCGATGGGTATGCGTACCGCGATCGGGCGCGGGAAACGGTGATGGCGCAATTCCGGCCGATGCTCGCCCGGCACGACCTCACCGAGCAGCAATGGCGGGTCATCCGGGTCCTTGCCCAATATGGCAGGCTGGATGCTAGCGAGTTCGGCGAACGCGCCTTCATCCTTGGCCCAAGCCTGACCCGGATCACCCGAACGCTGGAGGAACGCGACGTCATCAGCCGGCACAAGGACGAGGCGGATGGTCGCCGCACCCTTGTCGAGCTTGAAGACTCCGGCTGGCGCATCATTGCCGACATCTACCCCGAGAGCACGAAGATCTGCGCCTATATCGAGGCGGAGTTCGGCGCGGAGCGCACCCGCACGCTGCTGACCCTGCTGGACGAACTGGCGTCCCTTCCTTCCGAGCATCCCGGACGGGGAGAACAGCGTTAGCCGGCCCGCCGCTCCGAAGCCGGCATAATCTACTCCCGCCATACGGCTTTACGTCTTCCAGCGCTCTGCATTGTCCTGGCGCGGCCCAACGCCCGCATCAGCATTGCGCGCTGAATCAGCGCTTCAGTGGAATGCACTTGCGTCACAAGAGGCTATTTTCGCAGTCACGAGCAATATTTTCCAACGCACCTCGCCCGGAGACGGGAAAGCGTTCCTCAACCGGGGCAACCAATGGTCGCCGCTTAACTCGACAATATCAGTCGATATTTCTAACCTGACCTCACCTTGCGCAGATGGCGCCGGGGAGCCGGGCAGCCCGGCCTGCAAACGAACGTCGAGGGTTTTCATGTCCATTTCCCGCCGCACTCTTTTTGCCGCCGCGCTTGCCGGCCTCGCGGCTTCCGCAACACCGGGCCTGTCCTTCGCGACCGACCTGCGTATCGGCTGGCAGCCGATTGTCGAGCCGAGCCGCGTGCCCCAAGCCGATGGCGCATATGAGAAGGCGACCGGCGCAACCGTGACCTGGAACCGCTTCGAGGGCGGCGCCGACGTCATCGCGGCGATTGCCTCCGGGTCGATCGATATCGGTTATGTCGGCTCGTCCCCGCTCACCGTCGCGGCGAGCCAGGGCCTGCCGATCGAAACCATCTACGTCGTCGGCAATATTGCCGAGGCGGAAGCGCTCGCGGTCAAGGGCGTCACCGCCCCCAAGGATCTGGCGGGCAAGAAGCTGGCGACGCCGTTCGTCTCCACCGCGCATTACAGCCTGCTGACGGCGCTCAAGCACTGGGGTGTCGATCCGGCATCGCTCGAAATCATCAACCTGCGGCCGCCCGAAATCGCGGCAGCCTGGGAGCGCGGCGACATCGACGGCGCTTATGTCTGGGACCCGGTCCTGACGCAGCTCAAGACGACCGGCGCCACCGTGCTTGCAGACTCGAGCAATGTCGCCGAATGGGGCGGCCCGACTTTCGATGCGTGGATCGTCCGCAAGGATTTTGCTGACCAGCACCCGGAGATCGTCAAAGCTTTCGTCAAGACGACCGCCGACGCCTACGCGACGTATCTCGGCAATCCCGACGCCTGGAATGCGGAGTCGGCGGAAGCCAAGAAGATCGCCGACCTCTCGGGTGCCGCTGCCGCCGACGTGCCGGCGCTGCTCAAGGGCTATGTGTTCCCCTCGCTGGAACAGCAGGCAAGCGCGGACTTCCTCGGCGGCGGCACCGTCAAGGCGATCGCCGCAACGGCCGAGTTCCTCGTGGCGCAGGGACGCATCCCCGCGGCTCTCCCCGACTACGCGCCGTTCGTGACGACAAAATACCTCACCGAGTGAGCTGAACCCGCGGCGGGCCTCCCTCCGCCGCGATACCGCCCCGTTGCCGGTCTCCTCCCGGCGACGGGGCCCCCTTCCCCAAGGATTGCAGCCGTGAGCCAGCTTCGTCTCGACAACGTCTCCCTGCACTACGGCCGCGCACGATCGAGCACCCCGGTGCTCGACCGCATCAGCCTCGATATCGCGCCGGGCGACTTCGTTGCGGTGCTTGGCCTGTCGGGCTCGGGCAAGAGCAGCCTGCTCAATGTTGCGGCCGGGTTTCTTGCGCCCACCGCCGGCCGGGTGAGCATCGATGGCATCGTTCGCACCGGACCGTCGGCCGACCGCGCCGTGGTGTTTCAGGACGATGCCCTGTTTGCCTGGCTCAACGTGCGCAACAACGTCGCTCTGCCGTTGCAGCTGCGCGGGCTCGATGCCAGCGTCCGCCACCGGCGTGCCGACGAGCTGCTCGAACAGGTTGGCCTCAAGGGCGAGGGCAACCGATCGATCTGGACACTTTCCGGCGGTCAGCGCCAGCGCGTCGGCATTGCCCGCGCCCTCGCCGCCGAACCGAACTTCCTGCTCATGGACGAACCGCTCGGCGCACTTGACGCGATGACGCGCGACCGCATGCAGGAGCTTCTGCTGCGCGTCTGGCATGCCAGCCGGACCGGCGCGCTGATGATCACGCACAGCGTCGAAGAGGCGCTGTTCGTCGCGACGCGCGTCGTTGTGCTCGCCCCTGCCCCGGGCCGCATCTCGGAGGTGGTGGAGACGGACTTCGGCGCCCGCTTCCTCGCCGGGGAGCCGGCTCGCGCGATCAAGTCGGACGCAGAGTTCATCGCGCTTCGCGAACACCTGATTGCAGCGATCCATCGCACCAGTGCACGGATCGCAGCATGAGCAGCGCGGGCGAACCGGCGGTTGAATCCACGCCCGTGGCCGCATGGTCCGTCCGCGCGCGCTCGTCCCTTGCGTGGAAGCCGCTGCTGCCGGCACTCATCGCCACGGGCATCTTTGCCGTTGCGATCGCCGTCTGGCACATCGCCAGCACCAGCGGCTGGGTGTCCGCGGTGTTCCTGCCGCCGCCGGCAAAAGTGGCTCAGGCCTTCGTCAATCTGGGGACCCGCGGTTATGTGGATTCAACGCTGTGGCAACATGCCTCGACCAGTCTCTGGCGCGTGCTGACTGCCCTGCTCTTTGCCACCCTGTTCGCGGTCCCCGCCGGCCTGCTGATCGCCACCAGCCCCATCGGGCGCGGCGTGCTCGATCCGCTGATCGAGTTCCTGCGCCCGCTGCCGCCGCTTGCCTACCTGCCGCTGGTCATCATCTGGTTCGGCATCGGCGAACCCAGCAAGGTGCTGGTGATCGCGCTGTCGATGATTGCCCCCATCGCCATCTCGACAGTGGCCGGGGTACGCTCGGCCTCGGACAGCCAGGTCAACGCGGCGCGCGCTTTCGGCGCAACGCGGCTGCAGGTGCTGCGGCACGTGCTGCTGCCGAGCGCGATCCCGTCCATCCTCACCGGCATCCGCATTGCGCTGGGCACGGGCTGGACCACTCTCGTCGCCGCCGAACTCGTCGCTGCGGCGCGCGGGCTTGGCTACATGATCCAGTCGGCGGCGCAGTTCCTCGTCACCGACGTGGTGATCGCCGGCATCCTCGTCATCTCGGCACTCTCGTTCATCTTCGAAGCCACGCTGCGCCTCACGGAACGCATCTTCGTTCCCTGGGCCGGCCATCGATAGGAGACCGCCATGCTGCCCCTCCCCACGACCTTCGGAATGTTCGCCCGCAGCGCTGCCGACCGGCGGCGCGAACCGGAACCGGAAACCACCGTACGCGAGCCCGATCTGACGCGGGCCGAGGCGCACATCGCCTGGCTCGCCGGGGCGCCCTACGCGCTCGTCACCGACGACGAGTGCAAGGACCCGCGCTTCATCTCGCTGCTCGTCCCGCTCTACTGAACCCACGTCACGAAAGCGCCCCGCCATGTCCGCGACGCCGATCCGCTTCTTCTGGTTCATCCCCACCTATGGGGATGGCCCGTACCTTGGCTCCAGCCATCTCGGCCGCTCCGCCGACTTCCCCTATCTCAAGGAAGTGGCGCAGGCGGTCGACCGGTTGGGCTACGAAGGCGTGCTGCTGCCGACCGGGCAGAACTGCGAGGAATCGTGGATCACCGCGACCGGCCTTGCGGCCGTGACCGAACGGCTGAAGCTCCTCGTGGCGCTGCGCCCCGGCGTCATCCAGCCGACGCTCGCGGCGCGGCAGACGGCCGCCCTCGACCGGCTGAGCAACGGACGGCTGCTGCTCAATGTCGTGGTGGGCGGGAACCCGGTTGAACTCGCGGGCGACGGGGTTTTCGTGCCGCATGACGAACGCTATGCGCAGGCCGGCGAATTCCTCACCATCTGGCGGCGCCTGCTGTCCGGCGAGGTCGTCGATTTCGACGGCAAGTACTACCGGGTCGAGGCCGGCCGGCTCGATTTTCCGCCGGTGCAGAAGCCCCACCCGCCGCTCTATCTCGGCGGCTCGTCGGAGGCCGGTATCGACCTCACGGCCGAGCAGGTCGACACGTACCTGACATGGGGCGAGCCTGTCGCGCAGGTGCGCGAAAAGATCGAGGCCGTGAAGGCGCGCGCCACCGCGCGCGGCCGCAAGGTGCGGTTCGGGATCAGGCTGCACTTCATCGTCCGCGAGACCGAGGCCGAGGCCTGGGCGGCGGCGGACAAACTCATCAGCAGGATCTCGGACGAGCAGATCGCCGCGGCGCAGGCGCGCTTCACCAAGCAGATGGACTCGGTGGGCCAGCGCCGGATGGCGGAACTGCATGGTGGACGCCGCGACAAGCTGCTGGTGGCACCGAACCTGTGGGCCGGGGTCGGGCTCGTCCGCGGCGGCGCGGGAACATCGCTCGTCGGCACGCCCGAACAGGTTGCGGCGCGGCTGCGCGAGTATCAGGAGCTCGGGATCGAACTGGTGATCGGCTCGGGCTACCCGCATCTCGAGGAGGCCTACACGACCGCCGAACTGCTGTTCCCGGTGCTGGGGATCGACCGCAATTCCATCTCCTCGCGGAGCGAAGTCGCCAACGAATTCGCGGTCGGCTATCATGGCCGTGAACAATTGGTGGCGGCGCAATGAGCGCCACCGACATTCTTCCGTTCCGGCTGGTGGCGATCAGCGGCAACCTGCAACGGCCGTCGCGCTCGCGCAGCCTCGCCGACACCATTGCCCGCAGCATCCAGCGGCATGCACCGGTCGCCATCGAGCACTACGACCTCATCGACGCGGGGCCGACGCTGGGCGCTTCGCTATCGCGCGGTGCGCTGGGCGCCATCGCGCTGGCGGTGATCGAGGCGATCGAGCGCTCAGACATTCTCGTTGTCACCACGCCCGTCTACAAGGGCAGCTACACAGGGCTGTTCAAGCACCTGATCGACTTTGTCGACATGAACGCGCTGGTGGGCCGCCCGGTGGTGCTCGGTGCAACGGGCGGCGGGCAACGCCACGCGCTGATGATCGAGCATCAGTTGCGGCCGCTGTTTGGGTTCTTCTCGGCGCTCACCGTGCCCACCGCGATCTATGCCGACGACAAATCGTTCGAGGGGGCCGAGCAGGTCGATCCGGGGAACCTGGCGCGGATCGAACTGGCGGCAACGCAGGCGGCGCAGATTCTCGGGCATCGCGCGCCGCAGTCCGCCGAGGTTCCGCGGCATCGGGTTTCGGGAAATGTCGTCAGCCTCGGGCCGCCGGGGTGACATCGCATGCTCTTGTCGGGCGCATCCGCAGACTTTAGTTCTCGCAGAGGCCGGCGGTTCGAAACGCGCCCGGGCGAGGATTCGCAGATGCTCACACGCAAGGGGAAGTACGGCCTCAAGGCCCTCGTCCATCTGGCCCGGCTGGAGCCGGGACGATCGGCGGTGATCGGCGATATCGCGCTCAGCAACAACATCCCGAAGAAGTTCCTCGATGCCATCCTGAACGAGCTGCGGCTGGCGGGGTTCGTGAGTTCGCGCAAGGGGCGGCTGGGCGGCTATTTTCTGGCGCGTCCGCCCGAGAATATCCAGATCGGGCACGTGGTGCGGGTGCTCGACGGACCGCTGGCGCCGTTCCCCTGTGCGAGCCGCACGCAGTACGTTCCCTGCGAGGACTGCAACGTCGCCACCTGCCAGGTCCGGCACATGATGCTCGACGTGCGCAACGCCATCGCCGACGTGCTCGACAAGACCAGCCTTGCCGACATGGAGCGGATGGACGGGGCGTTGCCGGAACTGAAGCCGGCGTAGGCGCGGGGCGACCTGTGCCGTTGCTACACCACCTCCACCCACGACCCGAGTCTCGCCGAACGGCGATGGCAGCAGGCTGCCGAACCGACGGAGCCCGACCGCAAGGCCAAGCACTTCGACCTTAGCCCGCCTGAAAGGAAAACACGCCTGAATGGGGAAGTGGCGGAGAGGAAGGGATTCGAACCCTCGAGACCCTTTAGAGGTCTGCGCCCTTAGCAGGGGCGT
>DAORUH010000040.1:0-21574 GCA_035433065.1 Devosia sp.
CGGGCACAAATCCGAGCCCGTCCCGTCGGCGATCGACGGCGTCTATCCCGGAACCGTGCAGCGCATCCACAAGGGCTCCTACGGCACGGTCCCGGTCGGCGGCCTGCTCGATGGCGCCGGTGGTTTCTCGCTCTCCTTCTGGCTCTGGCCGACGCTGCCCGGGCCGGACGAGCAGGGCCTCGTCACCTGGCGCGATGCGGCGGGCGCCGGGCTCGGCGTCTACCTCTCGCCCGATGGCCGCATCGTCTGCCGCGGCACCGCAGGCCTCACGCTCACCAGCGCCCGCAAGCTCGCGCCGAAGGAATGGTACCGCGTCGACGTCGAGCTGCGCGGCGCCGAACTCGCCCTCACGATCACCGCCGGCCGCTACCAGCCCGCCTTCGCCGACCCGGAAATCCTCACGGCCTTCGCCTCAGCCGACCTGCGCCCCACCGCGGACGCAACGCTCCGCTTCGCCGCCGCCTCCATCGATGGCCGCGACGCGCGCGGCCTCTACAACGGCAAGCTCGCCCGCCCCGAAATCTCAGCCGGCAACCGCGTTCTCGCCCGCTGGGATTTTGCCCGTGACCCCGGCACCCGCGATATCCGCGACACCGCCGGCGACCGCCACGGCCAGTTCGTCAACCGCCCCATGCGTTCCGCGACCGGCCCCGGCTGGCCCGGCGCCTCCGCTTCCACCGAGGCAAAGCCAGAAACCCACGACGCCATCCATTTCCACGATGACGACGTGTCCGATGCCGGCTGGGCCGAGAGCTTCCGCCTCGAGCTTCCACCCGATCTCCCTTCCGGGATCTACGCGGCAAAACTGCTGGCCGGCGATGCCGTGGATCATCTGCCGTTTTTCGTCTGTCCCCCGGCTCGCACGAAGCGCCCGGCGCTGGCCGTGCTCATCCCCACGATGAGCTATCTCGCCTATGCCAACGAGTCGCTCGATGTCGCCGACACGGTGCAGCTGTCGCCGGCGCAGGACATGTCGATCAACGCCGGGGCCTATGCCTATGTCGCCGAGAACGGCCTCAAGAGCCTCTACGATCTCCACCGCGATGGCAGCGGCATCGTCTACGGCACGCTGCGCCGCCCGATCATCGATCTGCGCCCCAACGCGCGCTGCCGCACGTTCGATGCGCCCCACCAGTTCGCTGCCGATCTCCATCTCGTCGACTGGCTGACCACCAGGGGCTACGACTTCGATATCATCACCGATGAACTGCTGCATGCCGAGGGCAGGGCGCTGCTCGAGCCCTACAGCGTCGTGGTTTCGGGCTCGCATCCCGAATACTGGACCGCCCCGATGCTCGATGGGCGCGATGCCTGGCTCGATGCCGGCGGGCGCTTGATGTACCTCGGTGGCAACGGCTTCTACTGGGTCACCGGCGTTGCCGCCGACGAGCCCGACCTGATCGAGGTCCGCCGCTATTCCGGCACCCGCACCTCGAGCGGTGCGATCGGCGAGGAGTCGCTCAGCACCACCGGCGAACGCGGCGGCCTGTGGCGCGAACGCGGCCGCTCCCCGCACTCGCGCGTCGGCATCGGCTTTTCGGGGCAGGGGTTTGATCGCGGCGCGCCCTATCGGCGTACCGAAGCCAGCTATTCCCCCGAATGGTCCTGGGTCTTCGCCGGGGTCGATGCCGAAATCGTCGGCGCCGGCCAGGCGCTTGTCCTCGGGCATGGCGCGGCCGGGTTCGAAGTCGATGGCGTCGACGCCCGCTATGGCACGGCCGCCCACACGGTCGTCCTCGGCTCGACCGACGGCTTCACCGATGCCTATCAGGGCGCGATCGAGGCGCGGAACTCGCTCGATCCGTGGTCCGGCGGCAGCGACCGCCGCTCAGGCGTACGTTCCGATATCGTCCTGACCCCCGGCCCGAACGGCGGCGCCGTCTTCGCCGCGGGCTCCATCACCTGGTCCTCGACCCTTTCGGCTCAGGGCTACGACAGCGACACCTCCCGCATCACGGCCAACGTCATCGACGCCTTCCTCGACCCGGCCCGCAGGTTCTAGTTCCACCGCAACCGCAGGGGATCGGGCCGCGTCCCGATCCCGCCGCTGGCGCTGAGAGCGCCTGACGCGTGGCCATTTCGTGCGTCCGCCGCCGGGATTATGCGGCCGCCCGGCTCCTCCCGCATTTGCCAATCATCCGTCCACAGCCCGTCCCAACACGGCTTGACTCCTGCTCCTCCGTTCCACTACCTATAATTTATAAATTACAGGAACGACCATGAAGCTTGTGCGGCTCACTGCCATTCCCCTCCAGGCCAAGTTCGCCGATATCTACGGCGGCGTGGACAAGATCCCGGCCCACATGCGGGCCCCGGCCGCGCACTTCCAGAAAATCCCGCGGCTCGCGCAGTTCGCGACGATGGTCGTGGCCGAGAGTGACGACGGCTTCGTCGGCTACGGCGAGTGCTTCGGCCTGCCGCATCCGATCGCGGCCGCGAGCCTCGTGAACCATGTTGTGGCTCCGGCCATCGTCGGGGACGAGATCACCGAGCCCGCCGAGATGGTGAAGGCGCTACGCGCCTATTTCTTTGCCATGGGTGATACCCGCGGGCAGGCGATGGAAGCGCTGAGCGGCGTCGATATCGCGCTGTGGGATCTGAAAGCCCGCGCCGCCGGCGTGCCGCTGGCGACGCTGCTCGGCGGCTCGCCCGGTCCGGTCGCCACCTATGTGAGCCCGGTCCCGTTCCGCACCACCGCCGACGAAACCTTTGCCGATGCGAAGGCCTATGTCGATCAGGGCTATGTCGCCTTCAAGCTCAAGGTCGGGCGCGGCGTCGCGACCGACCTCGTCCATATCGAGGCGGCGCGCGCCGCCGTCGGCAGCATGCCGCTCTATCTCGATGTGAACTGCGGCTACGATGTGCCGACCGCCATCGCGCTGGCCAAGGAATTGAAGCAGTTCGACATCGGCTGGCTCGAAGAGCCGATCCCGCCCGATGATCCGGCGGCGATGGCCGAAGTCCGGCGCAACTCGCCGGTCCCGATTGCGGCCGGCGAGAACGAGTTCGTCATCGGCGCCTATCGCCAGCTCGTCGCCGCGGATGCCGTCGATATTCTCCAGTGCAACATCGGCCGCTGCGGTGGCGTGTCGGGCATGATGGCGGTGGGCGAGCTGTGTGCCGCCAACGGCATGCAGATGGCGCCGCATGGCGTCGGCGGCAGCGCCAACGTCGCCGCCTCGGTCCATGTGGGCCGCGCGGCAAAAGGCTTCCACTCCTACGAGGCCAACCGGCTGCTCAACCCGCTGCGCGACCAGATGGGCGTCGAGGCGACGGCGCTGGTCGATGGCTGCCTCGTTGCTGCCGATCGGCTTGGTCACGGTGGCGAACCCGATCTCGAAAAACTTGAAAAGTACCGCCTCACGGTGGCGGTCTAGGAGACGCGATGTCGGACGCCGGTTCCATTCTGCTGGTTGGTGCGCCGGGCGCGACACTGGCGGAAAACGTTCGCCTGACGCTGATCGACCTGATCATGCGCGGGGCGTTCGACGAGGGAATGCGGCTCTATCCTGAGCGCATCGCCGAGCAGCTCGGCGTCTCGATGACGCCGGTCCGCGAGGCCCTGATGCAGCTTGCGGCAGAGGGATTCGTCTCCGGTATCCAACGCCGCGGCTTTCATGTCCGCACGCCCGATCCGGTGCAGATCACCAACCTGTGGCAGGTGCGCCAGGGGCTCGAGCTGACCGCCGGAGAGCTGGCCATCGCCCGCCGCCGGTCCGGCGCGGTGAGCGATGCCGATATTGAGTATCTCGCGGAGCTGCAGCGCCGGCAGGAGAGTTCACAGACGCTCGCCAACCATCGCGAGAAGCTCGATCTCAACGGCCAGCTGCATCAGCGGATGGTGGAGCTCAGCGGCAACGAGGTTCTGGTGTCGCTCTATCAGGGCATCCGCACCAAGGTTGCGGGCTCGCTGGTGCAGCGCGGCCTCGACACCTGGCGCGACCGGCTCACCGCCGAAAGTGCCGAACACTGGGGGCTCATCAATGCGCTGCGAGACGCCGATCTCGCGGCCTACGACGCCGCCACCCGCAAGCACCTGACCCGGTCCCTCAAGGACGCTCTCGCCGACCTTGCGACCCGCACCGGACAACCAAGCCAAGCCGCGCTCGGCAAGAGCGCATAACAAGGAGGAAACTATGAAGAAGACGCTCGGTATCGCGCTGGGCCTTGCTGCCTCGGTCGTCAGCATGACGCTGGCCACGGCAGCTCTGGCCCAGGACACCACCATCCGCATGTGGACCTTCCTCAACCCGACGGGCACTGCCCCGCGCGAGGTTGCGCTGGCCAAGATCATTTCCAGCTACGAAGCCGCCAATCCCGGCACCAAGATCCTGGTCGAGCCCCAGGTCTGGGACCAGATGACGCCCAAGTTTCTGGCTGCCCACGCCAACAACAATGCCCCTGACGTGATCTGGGTGGTAACCGATTTCCTCGGCGATGCCATCAAGTCGGGCTCTCTCGCTGACCTCAACGAACTGTTCGTCAAGGACTGGTCGCCCGAGCGCCTCGCCGACAACGCCGGCGCCTACTGGAACCTCAGCGAAGTCGACGGCAAGCAGCACGCCATCTTCGTGTCTCGCAACTACATCTCCCTGATGTACCGCAAGGACCTGCTCGACGCTGCCGGCATCGATCCCAACAGCTTCAAGAGCTGGGACGAGTTCCGCGAGGCGGCCAAGAAGCTCACCGTCACCGACGCTGCGGGCAACGTCAGCCGCTATGGCTTTGCCACCGCCTTCTCCGAGCAGCAGGCCGATCCCTCGCCGATCATCCCGCAGATTCTTGCGGCCGGCGAGAAGCTGTTCAACGATGACGGCACCGCGAACTTCGCCTCCCCGACTGGCGTCGCGGCCATGACCTTCATCACCGACCTCGTGAGCAAGGACAAGGTATCGCCTGCCGACGCCGTGTCGTGGACCGTCGATGACCTGTTCGAGCAGTTCGCTGCCGACCGTGTCGCGATGATCCAGGGCCCAGCCGTGCGCGTCTCGACGCTCCAGGCCAAGCTCGGCAAGGACAAGGTTGGCCTCGCCATGTGGCCGGGCAACGGCACCGCCGAGCACTCGCCTGCCGTGATGGCGGGCTGGGCCGTCGGCGTGTGGTCGGGCAGCCCCGTCAAGGAGCAGGCCGGCAAGTTCGTCGAATACATGCTCGGTCCCGATGGCGATCGCGTGTGGGTTGAGGATGGCGGCCAGGTCCCGGGCCTCTTGTCCACGCTCGAGAACATGAAGGACTTCATCGCCCAGCCGGGCAACGAATTCCTCAGCGTCGCTGCGGAAGGTTCGGCCAAGTACGGCTGGCTGACGCCGATCGAGTTCTCCGTTGGTGGCTATCGCCAGGTGCTGAACAAGGCTGCCCAGCGCATCCTCGTGGAAGGCGTGGCGGTCGAGCAGGCCCTCAAGGACGCTGCCGACGAATTCAACCGTCAGAACAACCGCTAAATTTCTGGGTGCGCGCCGTGGGCGCGCACCCGCCCCCCGTAACGTGAGTGCATCGATGGATCAGCGGCGATTTCCACTTCTCTACGTGCTGCCGGCGCTGGCTATGATGACGCTGGTGCTGTTCTCGCCGGTCTTTTACGGCTTCTGGTTCAGCCTCTTCCGCATCCAGTACGGCGCGCCGACCAATTTCATCGGGCTGGGCAACTACGCCCGCCTGTTCACCGATCCGGCGATGGGCGCAACGCTCGTCCGCACCATCATCTTCACCCTGTCATCCGTCGCCATCACCACCGCGATCGCGCTCTGCCTCGCGGTGTGGATCAACTCGCTCAAGGGGCGTTTTGCCTTCATCGCGCAGATGGTGGTGATCCTGCCGTGGATCATCTCGACGGTGGTCGCCACGCTCCTTTTCCGCTGGGTGTTCCTCAACGACATCGGCCTCGCCCTGTCGCTGGCCCGCGCGCTCGGTCTGCCGGACCTGCACCCGCTCAACGACCCCAATGGCGCGATGGGCTTTCTCATTGCCGTCTCGGTGTGGAAGCGTATCGGCTACGCGCTGATCGTGCTGCTCGCCGGCCTCAAGGGCATTCCCGAAGATTTCAACGAGGCGGCCCGCATCGCCGGCGCCAGTGACTGGCAGATTTTCACGTCGATCACCCTGCCGCTACTCAAGACCCCGCTGCTGCTCGTCACGATCGTGCTCACCCTCAGCAACGTCAACACCGTCGAGACCCCGCTCGTGCTCACCGGCGGCGGCCCCGGCGCCTCGACCCGCATCCTGCCGATGGATGTCTTCGACCGCGCCTTCATCAACTACGACCTCGGCTCGGCCACCTCGCTGGCGGTGCTGATGTTCGCGGGCAATGTGCTGCTCGTCCTCGCCTATGTCCGCCTCTCGAAGTGGAAGGTCTGATCATGGCCACGACGACACGCGCCATCCCGGCCTACCGGCCCCGCGTCACCCTGCCGCCGCTCTGGGCCATCGCCACCAGTTGCCTCTTCGGGCTGCTGTGCGTGCTGAACCTCGTGCCGGTGGTCTGGGGCATCCTCACCTCGCTCAAGTCCGAGCCCGACCTGTTCCGCTTCCCGCCGGCGATCTTCGACTTCACCCCGACGCTCGCGAACTACGAGCGGGTCATCGCCAGCGGCTTCCTCGGCAACCTGCAGATCACGCTGTTCTACGCCGTGACCACGGTGGTGCTCACCCTCGCGCTGGCGCTGCCGGCGGCTTACGCCTTCGACCGCTTCGAGTTCCCGTTCCGCAAGGTGCTGCTGCTGCTCGTCGTCGCCTCGATCCCGCTGTCGCTGGGTGCCGCGGCGCTGCTCATTCCCAACTACATCTATTTCACCCGGCTCGGGATCACCAACGCCTGGTTCACCCTGCCGCTGATCTACACCGCCAACCAGCTGCCGATGGCCATCTGGATCATCAAGGGCACACTCGAAGGCGTGCCGCGTGAACTCGACGAGGCGGCGCTGATCGATGGTTCCGGCCGCCTCGGCATCCTGTTGCGCATCATCCTGCCGCTGGTCCGCCCGGCGCTCGGCGCGGCGGGCGTCCTCGCCTTCGTCGGCGCCTGGAACGAGTTCGTCGCGAGCTCGGTGATGGTCGATAACCCGGCGCTGCGCCCCGTGCAGCCCGCCATCTACAACTTCATCGGCTATTTCGGCCGCGAATGGGGCCCGCTGACCGCCGCAGCCATGCTCGGCATCATCCCCATCCTCATCATCTTCGTGGTGCTCGGACGGCAGATCGTCTCCGGCCTCACCAGCGGCTCGGTCAAGGGCTAGCGCATTTTCTGGAGTTTATCGTGCTCACCAAGATCAGCATCGACTACGAAACCGCCGAGGCGGTGATCGCCGCGGCCACCGCCCATGCCGAGAAAATGGGGATCCCGCAGAACATCGCGATCGTCGATGAAGCGGGCCACCTCGTCGCCTTCCGGCGCATGAACGGGGCGAAATTCTTCTCGATCGAGATTGCCATCACCAAGGCCTTCGCCGCCTCCGGCACCCGCAAGGCGACGAAGGAAATCGGCCCCGCGACGCAGCCCGGCGCCCCCGGGTTCGGCGCGCAGGCGCTGCTCAACGGCCGCTTCACGACGCTGCCCGGCGGCATTCCGCTGGTCGTCCGCGGGGCCGTTGTCGGCGCCATCGGCGTGAGCTCCGGCACCACTGCCGAGGACCAGGAGGTCGCCGAGACGGGCGTCGCATTCTTCAACTCGCGCTGGGGCGCCTGACGCTCCGCTATACCCGGAAAGACCAGATATGTTCGACTACATCATCGTGGGTGGCGGCAGCGCCGGATGCGTGCTCGCCAACCGCCTCTCGGCCAATCCGCAGCTGAAGGTTGCGCTCATCGAGGCCGGTCGCGACCTGCCGCCGGGCGAGGAAGGCGAGGCCATCCTCGACACCTATCCGGGCAAGGCCGCGCACGATCCGCGCAACCACTGGGCCGGCCTCAAGGCCCACACCCAGCCGAACCTGCACAACCGCCCCGACCGCCCGGCGCCGAAGAAGTATGAGCAGGCAAAGCTCATGGGCGGCGGCTCGTCCATCAACGGCCAGATCGCCAACCGCGGCACGCCCGAGGACTACGACGAGTGGGAGGGCCTCGCCTCGGAGGGCTGGAACTGGAACGGCGTCCTGCCCTTCTTCAAGCGGCTGGAGAACGACCTCGATTTCGGCGGCCCGCTGCACGGCAAATCCGGCCCGCTGCCGATCCACCGCATTCCCCGCGCCAAGTGGCCCAAGCTCTCGCTCGCCGCCGAGCGCGCCATGACCGAGGTCGGCTACCCCGGCCTCGAGGACCAGAACGGCGCCTTCACCGACGGCCACTTCCCCATGTCGCTGACCAACAACGAGGGCAAGCACCGCGTCTCGACCGCGATGGCCTATCTCGACACCGCGACCCGGGCCCGCTCCAACCTCACCATCCTCGCCGAAACGCACGTCCTGCAGCTCGTGCTCGACGGCACGCGCGTCACCGGCGTCCGCGTCGAGCGCGAGGGGAAAGAGGAGATCATCCCCGCCCGCGAGACCATCGTCTCATCGGGCGCCATCCACTCCCCCGCGCTGCTGATGCGCTCGGGCATCGGCCCCAAGGTCGCGCTGCGCAAGGTCGGCGTCGAGGTGGTGGTCGATCTCCCCGGCATCGGCACGAACCTGCAGGAACACCCGGGCACCTCGCTCTCGGCCTACATCAAGCCGCACGCGCGGCTGAAGAACACCCGCCGCCACATCCACCTTGGCCTCCGCTACAGCTCCGGCGTCGAGGGCTGCGGCCCCTCGGACATGTTCATGATGCTGGCGGCGAAATCCGCCTGGCACCCGCTCGGCATCCGCATCGCCTCGATGCTCGCCTGGATCAACAAGGCGGAATCGCGCGGCCGCGTCGATCTCGTCAGCGCCGATCCGCGCGTCGAACCGCTGATCGACCTCAACTATCTCTCCGACAGCCGCGACCTGCAGCGCCTCTGCGGTTCGCTCCACCTCATGGCCCGCCTCTTCGCCACCGACGCGCTCGCGGGCTATCTCGAGCACCCGAGCCCCTCGAGCTACACCGGCTTTGCCAAGTCGCTCGGGCGCCAGACGGTGCGCAACTACATCATCACCGCGCCGGTCGCGGCGGTGATCGACATCCTGCCGCCGGCCCGCCGCGCCTTCTTCGATATCGCGGTGGCCACCGGCATGACGCTGAAGCAGTTGCTGACCGATCAGGACATGATCGAGGACTACGTTAAGTCCAACGCATTCGGCCAGTGGCACGTCTGCGGCACCTGCAAGATGGGCCCGGCCGACGATCGCGATGCGGTGGTCGATCCCAGGTCGGCGCGCGTCCACGGCGTTTCGGGCCTGCGCGTCGCCGATGCCTCGATCATGCCGACCGCGCCGCGCGCCAACCTCAACATCCCCACCATCATGGTGGCCGAAAAGGTCGCCGACATGGTGCTGGCTGGCCACAAGGCCGCCTGAAGGGAAACGCCGGCGTCCACCACACGGTGGATGCCCCTCGCATCGAAACCGCGCATGGTCCGGCGTCCCCGCCGGGCCGTGCGTGCGCACGTTATTCCACTGCCCGTCAGATCAACGCCAATTCGTCGCTGGCTTCTCGCGGTGGCCCAAGTATAGGTTCGGCTAGCCCGACCCTGTCCGAGCACCGGGGGCGCTCCAGGCGGCGCATGGCGCCGTATCCCAGTTGAGGAGAAGATTACGTGAAACTCGATTCCATTGCGCTGCACCACGGCTACACCGCCGAGGCGACCACGAAGGCCGCCGCCGTGCCGATTTACCAGACGACGTCCTATACGTTCGACAACACGCAGCACGGCGCCGATCTGTTCAACCTCGCCGTGCCGGGCAACATCTACACCCGCATCATGAACCCGACGACCGACGTGCTGGAAAAGCGCGTCGCCGAGATGGAAGGCGGCATCGCCGGCCTCTGCGTCGCGTCGGGCATGGCGGCCATCACCTATTCCATTCAGGCCATTGCCGGCGTCGGCGACAACATCGTGTCGACCAGCCAGCTCTATGGCGGCACCTATAACCTCTTCATGCACTCGTTCCCGCGTCAGGGGATCGAGGTGCGCATGGCCGCCGCCGATGATTTCGAGGCTTTCGACCGGCTCATCGACAAGAACACCAAGGCGGTGTTCTGCGAGTCGATCGGCAATCCGGCCGGCAACGTCGTCGATATCAAGCGCCTCGCCGAAATCGCCCACAAGCACGGCGTGCCGCTGATCGTCGACAACACCGTCGCCACGCCCTATCTCTGCCGGCCGTTCGATTTCGGCGCCGATATCGTCGTCCACGCGCTGACCAAGTACATCGGCGGCCACGGCAACTCGATCGGCGGCATCATCGTCGATTCCGGCAAGTTCGACTGGGTGGCCAACAAGGAGCGCTTCAAGGTCCTCAACGAGCCCGATCCGTCCTATCACGGCGTCGTCTATACCGCGGCGCTCGGGCCTGCCGCCTATATCGGGCGCTGCCGCGTCGTGCCGCTGCGCAACACCGGCGCAGCGCTGTCGCCGCACAACGCCTTCCTGTTCCTCATGGGGCTGGAAACGCTTGGCCTGCGCATGGAGCGCCACTGCGAAAACGCCGAGAAGCTGGCGGCGTGGCTGAAGAACCATCCCAAGGTTGCTTGGGTGAACTACGCGGCTCTGCCGGATAGCAAGTACAACGCGGTGGCGAAGAAGATCACCAGGGGCAAGGCCTCGGGCATCGTCAGCTTCGGCATCAAGGGCGGCGCCACGGCGGGTGGCCAGTTCATCGACGGCCTGAACATGATCCTGCGGCTCGTGAACATCGGCGACGCCAAGTCGCTGGCCTGTCACCCGGCCTCCACCACGCACCGCCAGCTCAACCCCGAGGAACTGGCCCGCGCCGGTGTCTCGGAAGATCTGGTGCGCATTTCGGTCGGCATCGAGCACATCGACGACATCATCGCCGATGTCGAGCAAGCTCTCGCCAAAGTCGCCTGATATTGACATTGCGCCGGTGCCTCCCGCACCGGCGCAACACTTCAGGATCACGGCAATGTCCACCCCGCCCAGCGGCCCGCGTCTCCATCCCACCGGCCGTCTCATTCCCGACGGGCTGGACGAGGCGATGGTGCGGGCGGTGGTGGATGATTTCTACGGCAAGGCGCGGCGCGACGATGTCATCGGCCCGATCTTCAACCGGGTGATCGCCGAGGCCGACTGGCCCCATCACCTCGACAAGATCACCAGCTTCTGGTCGTCCATGCTGCTCGGCGCGGGCACCTATAACGGCCGCCCGATGCCAAAACACATCGTCATCGACGATCTGGCCGATCCGCACTTCGTGCGCTGGCTGGCGCTGTTTCGGGAAACCGTCGAGCACCTGTGCCCGCCCGACGTGGCCCGGCTGTTCATCGATCGTGCCGAGCGCGTGGCGCAGAGCCTCAGGCTGGGGCTCGCGCAATACCGCGGCCTCGATACGCTCTCGGTCATGCCGCTGCGGGCAGGCGAGGTCTAGCCGGGCGGGGCGCCTGGCTGCGGGGCCTTTACTCGCAGAGGCCGTCCAGCGCGTTGCGATCGAGGATTTCGATATCCGAGGTCGACTTCAGCCGGATGATGCCCTCATCCTTGAGATAGCGCAGCGTGCGCGACACCGTTTCGAACGTCAGCCCGAGATAGTCGGCAATGTCGTTGCGCTGCATCGACAGGCGCACCCGGCGCTCGTCGCCCTGCCGTTCGCTGAAATCGGCAATGAAGGCGGCCATGCGCATGTTGGCGCTGCGGCACCCCAGCAGCACGAGCTGGTGCTGCGTGCGGGCGAGGGTGCGGAGCGCCATCTGCAGCATCGCGCCCGTGGGTTCGCTCCCGGCGGCGCTGCGCAACACGCGGACGCCCGCGCCATCGACGCTTTCGGCGCACGATTCGTGCTCGCTGCCGGCTTCGAAGCCGAACACGTCACCGGCGGTCAGAAAGCCGGTGATCTGGCGGCGGCCATCCGCCGTCATTCGGCAGATGCGCACCGTGCCGAACTCGACGAGGCAGAGCGGGCCGGTGGCATCGCCCTGGGCGTAGATCGTGGCGTCGGTGGGATAGAGCGTCACCGCCGACGCCTGCATCCCCGCCGCCGGGCTGGCCGGAAACGCACCGCTCCCGCTCGCGCGCTCTGCCCTGAATGACGATTGAATCTGCATTGCCCCGGCCCCCTGGTTCGACGGGGCGAAACTGGACCAGACCGGCCAGAGTCGAAATTCCGGTTCGTCTCCGAGGGATAATGCGTAGTGGGGCTACGCGCCGAAGCGCGCCACCTACTGCGTCACCCCCGGGCTTGACCCGGGGGCCCACTCGATCCCGCCGACGCGCCTGGCCATCCAATGGATCGCCGGGTCACGCCCCCATGACGACTAAGGGTCAGGGTGCAGTTGCGTCTACACCGCCACCGAGTGCCGGCCAGCTCCACACGTAGTGGGGTCCGCGCGCCGAAGCGCCCCACCCACTGCGTCACCCCCGGGCTTGACCCGGGGGCCCACTCGATCCCACCGACGCGCCTGACCATCCAATGGATCGCCGGGCCACGCCCCCATGACGACTGAGGGTCAGGGTGCAGCTACACCGCCACCGAGTGCCGGCCAGCTCCACCAGCGAGGTAGGCGTCAAATTGCGCGGCGATCGCCCGGATGAAGGGCCGCCCCCGGTCGGTCACGGCGAGGCCCGAAGCCGACAGTTCGACCAGCGCGTCGGGGTTCGTCGCCGCATAGTCGCGCAGCTCCCCGATCACCGCATCGGCCTCTGCCCCGAACCGGCGGCGCAGCTCGTCGAACGCCACGCCGAAGTCGCACATCAGCCGCTCGATGGTGAAGCCGCGCAGCCTGTCGTCGCCGGTAAAGCGGATGCCGCGGGCCACGGCGAGGCCGTTGGCCGCCACGCGCCGCATGTACTCGCCGGTCGCCTGCACGTTCTGCACATAGCCGTCGGGCAGGTTGCCGATCGAGGAGGCGCCGAAGCCGAGCAGCACCGGCGCGTCGTCGGTCGTATAACCCTGAAAGTTCCGGTGCAGGTTCCCGTGTTCCGCCGCCTCGGCCAGCGTGTCGCTGGGGCGCGCGAAGTGGTCGATGCCGATCTGCCGGTAGCCGGCGGCGATGATGCGCTCGGCTGCCGCCAGCGACTGTTCCAGCCGCTCGGTGACCGAGGGCAGGGCGGTTTCATCGATCATCTTCTGGTGCGTCTTCATCCACGGCACATGGGCGTAGCCGAACAGCGCAATGCGGTCCGGCGCCATGCTGAGCGCCAGGTCCACCGTCCGTTCGACCGTCTCCACCGTCTGGAACGGCAGGCCGTAGAGCACGTCGAGATTGGCCGATCCCACGCCGCGCTCGCGCATCCCCTCGACCACGTCGCGGGTCTGCTCATAGGTCTGCAGCCGGTTGATGGCGTGCTGCACCTTCGGGTCAAAATCCTGCACCCCGACGCTGATGCGCGTCACGCCCGCGGCGGCAAAGCCATCGTAGCGGTCGGGCGTCATGTCGTTGGGGTCGATCTCGATGCTGAGCTCGAACGCCGGGTCGATGCTGAAGCGCTGGCGGATCAGGTTGGTCAGCGCCACGAAATCGGTGGGCGCCAGCATCGAGGGCGAGCCGCCGCCAAAGTGCAGCGCCACGGCGCGGCCACGGCCACCGAGCCGGGCGGCAACCGCCTCGATCTCGCGATGCACCATCGGCAGGTAGGCGGCGATCGGGTCGTAGCGCAGCACCTGCTTGGTGTGGCAGCCGCAGAACCAGCACAGCCGGTCGCAGAAGGGGATGTGCACGTAGAGCGACAGCGCCGCGTCGGCCGGCACCGCGCCGAGCCATTCGGCATAGGTCTCGTCGGTCACGCCGGCATGAAAGTGCGGCGCGGTGGGGTAGCTCGTGTAGCGCGGCACGGGCTTCGAATAACGCGCGACGAGTTCTTCAGACATCGGATCACCTCTTCAGTATCCCATGACTGCCAGTGCCCATGTCCGGCGTCCTTGATCGGAATCAAATGCGCGGCTTCCTCGCATGGCACATAGGGCGGGAACCGGAACCCCCAGATGACCACGATCGAAACCACCGACCTGCCGGAAACCTGCAAGGACTGCAGTGTCCGCCATGTCGGCATCTGTGCCGCGCTGACGGTGGCCGAACTGCACCGGATGGCCCGCAGCGCCCGGCACACGAGCCACGGCGCGGGCGATCCGCTGGTCTTCGAGAACAGCGAAATCACAAGTTATGCCAATGTCACGGACGGCGTCGTCAAGCTGCAGCGGGTGCTGCGCGACGGCAAGCAGCAGATGGTGGGCCTGCAGTTCGCGCCCGATCTGCTCGGCCGCCTGTTCGGGACGGAAAACCTGCTGACCGTCGAAGCCGCGTCCGACGTTGATCTCTGCCGTGTCCCCAAGTCCGTGCTCGAGGGCCTCGTCGCCGGCAGCGCCGAACTGAAGCAGCGCCTGCTCGATCAGTCCTTGCAGGATCTCGACGATGCCCGCGACTGGATGGTGACGCTCGGCCGCAAGGACGCGCAGCAGCGCGTTGCGTCCTTGATCCTGCTCATCGCAAAGCGAAGCGGGCCTTGGTCTTCAGGGGGCGCTGCGGCAATCATATTCGAACTACCGCTCTCGCGTTCCGACATGGCCGACTTCCTCGGCCTCACCATAGAAACCGTCTCCCGCCAGATTTCGAAACTGCGCCACGACAAGGTGATCGACGTCGTCAACCACCGCCAGGTCACCGTCCCCGACATGGCCCGCCTCACCGCCCGCGCCGGCTGATCAGGGCCTGTCGTCCTCCTCGAAGATCCGCTGGCTCGCGCCATCCATGTCGTCATACTGCCCCGCCCGCAGCGCCCACATGAACGCCGCCAGTGCCCCCAGCCCCATGAGAATGGCGATCGGGATCAGCAATGCCAGCCCACTCATGCCGTGCGCTCCTGCAACGAAATCTTATGATTTTGCAGTGGCTTACGCCCCGACCCCAGCCGCAGCCGCAGGGCGTTGGCGACCACGATCAGCGACGACGCCGACATCGCCACCGCCGCAATCAACGGCGTCACCTGCCCACTGATCGCCAGCGGCACCGCTATCGCATTGTACCCGATCGCGATCGCCAGGTTCTGCACCACGATCCGCGCCGCCCCCCGCGCCGTCCTGATGACGAAGGGCACCGCCCCCAGGTCCTCGCCGGTAAACACAAAATCTGCAGCATTCCTGCCAATGTCCGCCGCGCTCGACGGCGCCATCGACGCATAAGCCGCCCGCAGCGCCGGCGCATCGTTGATGCCATCCCCCACCATCAGCGTCCGCCCGCGCGCCACATCCACCAGCTTCTCCTCCGGCGCCAACCCCGCCCGCGCCTCCGCAATCCCGGTGGCCTCAGCCGCCAGCGTCACCGCCAGCCGCGCGTCGCCCGACAGCAGTCGCACCGGAAGTCCGAGGGTTTTCAGCGCATTAACCGATTGCCGCGCATCCGGCCGGACTTCGTCCTCGAACACAAAATTCCCAATGGCGACCGCATCCCGCGACAGCCAGACCCCACTCGGCTCCCTGCCATCCACCGCAGGCACACCGCACCACAGCGGCGAGCCGAGCCGCCAGACGACGCCCTCCGCGCGGGCCTCAACGCCCTTGCCGGGAAACTCTGCGACCGCCGCAAGCGCCGCCGGCGACCGCCCTAGACTGTGGGCAATCGCCTTCGACAGCGGATGCGTGCTCGCCGACGCCAGCGCCGCCGCCATCTCGGTCGCCGCATCATCCGGCAGTGAAGCCGCAACCAGCCGCGGATTGCCCCGCGTCAGCGTCCCCGTCTTGTCGAACGCGACCGAGTCGATCTCGGCAATCCGCTCCAGCGCCGCCCCATCCTTCATCAGGATGCCCCGCTCGAACAGCCGTCCGGCCGCAACGACGTGGACGATCGGCACCGCCAGCGCCAGTGCGCAGGGGCAGGTTATGATCAGCACGGCCACGGCATTCATCAGCGCCGCGTGCCAATCCCCACCAAAAATGCCCCAGGCCAGGAAGGTGGTGATGGCGATAGTGTGGACGATCGGCGCATAGACTGACGAAGCCCGGTCGGCGATGCGCCGGGGCTTGGTCTTGGCTGTTTCGGCGGCGTCCATCATGGATGCCATGCGCGACAGATAGGAGTCGGGCGCTGCGCGTTCGGCGACGACTTGCACGGGACCCGAAAGGCATGCCGCGCCTGCAATAACCGTCTCGCCGCTCTCGACGTGATGCGGCAGCGACTCGCCGCTGATGATCGAGTAATCAAAACTCGATCCGGTGGAGATCAGCCGGCTATCGACAGGCACCCGTTCGCCCGCCTTGATCTCCAGCTCCATTCCGGGCTGGATTTCGTCCAGCTTCACGTAGTCGCGCGATCCGTCCGGGCGGACGATCGTGCCACCGCGTGGCTGCAGGCGCGCGAGGCCGGAAATCGCGTTCCGCGCCCTCTCGCGCATCACATGATCCAGCGTGCGGCCGATGAGCAGGAAGAACAGCAGCATCGTCGCGCCGTCAAAGTAGGCGTGCTTGCCCGAGTTCAGCGTCTCAAGCAGGCTGAGGGCCGTCACGAGAATCACACCGATCGAAATCGGCACGTCCATGTTGGTCTTGCCGACGCGCAGCGCGCGCCACGCCGAGCGGAAGAAGATTCGGCCCGAATAGACGATGGCCGGCAACGCGATGATCGCGGAAATCCAGTGGAACAGATCGCGCGTCGCTGCGTCCGCCCCGGACCAGACCGACACCGAAAACAGCATGATGTTGCCGGCCGCAAAGCCCGCAACACCAAGCGCCCGCACCATTTCACCGAACACGGGATCGCCGTCGCCGTCCTGCGTCGGATCGAGGACGTAGGTGTGATAGCCGCTGGCCCGGATGGCGGCGGCCAGCTCCGATGGACGGCCGGCGAGGTCGTAGTTCACACGCACGCGCCGGCGCGTCAGGTTCACCCGGGCGGACCGGACGCCATCCATCGAACCCAGCGCGGTTTCGATGGTGCGGATACAGGCGGCGCAATGTGCGTCGGGCACGGCGAACTCAAGCTGCGCCGTGCCATCGCCGAGTTTGCGGCTGAGCGCGTTGAGCGCCGCGTCGTCATTCTCGATGGCCGAGGCGTCGCTCTCGACAGCCACCATGTTGCCGGGGCCGCAGCAGGTCACGGCGTACCCTCCACGCGGATGCGTTCGCGAAGCTCGTAGACGCCGAGGGGTGTCTCAGGCGCCGAGATCGTGACTTCCCACACGCCCGGCAGAAGTTCGGCCGCCGCCTCGTAGTGGCCGCTATGGGTTCGCACGAGGGTGAGCTTCTTGTCGTCGTGACCACCCACCGGCCGGTTGAGCATCAGCGTAGCTTCTCCCAGATCGACCGGGAGGTCGGCGCCGTCCACGATGCGCAGGCGTGCGGTGCCGGGGGTGTATTCGAACGCCGAGCGCCATCCGGCCGTCCGTTGGGCTTCATGGGCGAGGCGTTTTTCTTCGAACTCCTGGCTGGCGACATAGGAGTTCTGCACGACAAGTCCCGTCCAGCTCGTCGTCGCGAGGACGGCCATGCCAACGTTGACGGCAATGATCACCCCGAAGAATGAGATGACCAGAACCCACATATGGAAGCCGGTGAACTCCTGGGCGGGCTTTCGCTGTGCGCTGCTCATTTCGTCTCCGGTACTTCGAACGTGGTTTCGGCCTGCGTGTGGATGGCGCCATCGGTCGAGGAGACGCCAATGACAAAGCGGGTCTGCGCGGCGGGCAGGGTCTCGGGTGGGACCTGCACGTAGGCACGAAGTGACATCACCTTGTCAGGCTCGAGATCCAGCATCACCGGCCCCCCCGCCGTCGTCTGGTCGGCAGCGCTCAGGATTGCGCCTTCAAGTCCCGTGATGCTCAGCGACACGGTGCGCGGCTCGGGCGTCATGTTGAGGATCTTGATATCGAAGCCGTTGCTCACCGAGCCGTCGCGCATCTGCACGTATAGCGGGTTGCGGTCATGCAGCACGTTGACCGCGAGCGGGGAACGCAGGGCGAGGGCGGTTAGCATGCCGAGCCCGACGATGGCCAGGACGAGGGTGTAGACGATGGTGCGCGGGCGGATGATCGAGCGCCAGTCGGTAAGTTTGATCGCGTCGATCAGTCGGCCAGTTGCCTTGTCGCGGATGCGCGACGGCTGCACGACTTTGCCGGTACCTGTGGCGAGCGCCATGTTGTGCTGGTGATCGTTGAGGGTGGCGTAGGAGATGAGGCCACGCTCCTTGCCCAGCTTGTCCATCACATCGTCGCAGGCGTCGATGCACAGCGCGCAGGTGATGCATTCGAGCTGCTGTCCGTCGCGGATGTCGATGCCCATCGGGCAGACGACGACGCAGGCGTTGCAGTCGACGCAGTCGCCGACCGGCTTGTTCTCGGCCAGCGCCTTCTTGGCGTGGCGTGAGCGGGGTTCGCCGCGCCAGTCATTGTAGGTGACGGTCAGCGAATGCTCGTCGAGCATCGCGCCCTGGATGCGCGGCCAGGGGCACATGTAGGTGCAGACCTGCTCGCGCAGCAGGCCACCGAAGACGTAGGTGGTGGCAGTGAGGAGCGCGACGGTCACGTAGGCGACGAGCGGCGCCTGCAGCGTCACGAAACTGACGAGGAGACTGGGCGCGTCGGCGAAGTAGAAGATCCACGCGCCACCCGTTGTCACCCCGATCAGCAGCCAGATGGCGTGCTTGGAGACCCGCTTGATGATCCTGTCGAAGGTCCAAGGGGCGGCGTCGAGCTTGATCCGGGCGTTGCGATCGCCCTCGATCTGCCGCTCGACGACGAGGAACAGGTCGACCCAGACGGTCTGTGGGCAGGCGTAGCCGCACCAGGCGCGACCGACGGTCGAGGTGACTAGGAAGAGGCCGATGCCTGCCATCACCAGGAGGCCGGCGACGTAGTAGAATTCCTGCGGCCAGATTTCGATGAAGAAGAAGTAGAAGCGCCGGTTGGCGAGGTCCACAAGTACGGCCTGATCAGGGGCGAAGGGGCCGCGGTCCCAGCGTAGCCAGGGGGTAACGTAGTAGATGGTCAGCGTGATGAGCATGACCAGCCACTTGAACTTCCGGAAGCGCCCGTTGGCACGCTTGGGGAAGATCTTCTTGCGCGCGGCGTAGAGGGGCTCGCGCCGCTTGCTGGAGTTGACCGGCTCTACATCGTAGCGTTGTGAGCTCGGCGGATCCTGCAACATGTTCGTCTCGGCAAAGTATCGACCAGAGACGTTTCGCACGCCATGCCCGATGGACCTTTGATCCAGATCAAGCTTGGCGCCTTGTGTACGCGGGGGGAGGACCCCCAGTCCTTCTCCCCCCGCGCGGGCAGCAGCCTATTGGCCGCCGCCCAACCCGTGAACATAGATGGTGAGCTGCTTGACTGCAGTATCACCGAGGCGCGGCAGCCAAGCCGGCATGACCCCGTGCTTGGGGCTCGCGATCTGCGCCTTGATCTCCTCAAGGGAGCCGCCATACAGCCAGATTGCATCGTTCAGCGACGGGCCGCCGAGTTCGATCGCGCCCTGTCCGCTGTCGCCATGACAGGAGGAGCAGTTGTCGGCGAAGAGCTGCCGGCCTTCTTGTGTGTCGACGCCCCCTTCGATCCCGGTGAATGAAGCAACCTGCTGCGCAACGACCGAGATCTGTGGGCCTTCCAACAGACCGTCGGAGCCGAAATTGGGCATGAAGTTGTAGTGCGTGTCATCGTTCAGCGGCGCCCGGGCGCCGTTGGCGATGGTGGCGTAGATTTCGTCCACCGTGCCACCCCAGATCCACTCGTCGTCGTTCAGATTGGGGTAGCCAGGGGCGCCAGTGGCACCCGTACCGTGGCACTGCGAGCAGTAGACCTTGAACAGCGAGTTGCCGCCGGCGCTCGCGAACCGCGCGAGGCCTTCGTCCTTGGCGACATCGGCGACCGGGAGTTCGGCGATGCGCGCCAGCGTGTCGCCCTGCGCGGCCTTCGCCGCTGCGACCTCGGCGGCGTGATCGGCGCGGCTGGAATAGCCCAGCACGCCGGTGGTCGCCGAACTGAGCAGCGGCCAGGCGGGGTAGGCGATGGTGTAGCCGATGGCAAAGACGATCGATCCGTAGAACGTCCAGAGCCACCAGCGCGGCAGTGGATTGTTGAGTTCCCGGATGCCGTCCCATTCATGACCGGTCGTTTCGACGCCCGTGACGTCGTCAATTTCGCGTTCGCTCAACGCCGCTCTCCATCGGCCGGGTGTTCATCATCGAGGGGAATTCGGGCTGCCGCGACGGCGTTTGCCCTGGCGCCCGGACGGACGAGGAAGACGACGACGGCAAGGAAGATCCCCATCATGTAGAGGAGCCCCCAGCTGTCGGCGAAATGCCGGAGCGCGTCGTAGAATGCTGTTTCCATCGGTTCCTCAGCGGAAGTTTGCTGCAGCGTCGTAGGTCGTAAAGTCGACCAGCGTGCCGAGCATCTGCAGGTAGGCGACCAGCGCATCCATTTCGGTGATCCGCATCGGATTGCCGTCGAAGTCGCCGGTCACGACGTTGTTGTAGCGCTCCAGCAGGCCGCTCGTGTCGGCGTCGAGGCTCGCTTGGGCGACGACGTCGTGCCGTGCGTTGTCAATCGCCTCCTGCGAGTAGGGAACGCCCACAGCCGCGTTGGCGCGAAGGCTGGCGCTGACATTGGCGACGTCGAGTGGCGTGTGGGACAGATAACCGTACTTCGGCATGATCGACTCGGGAACGAGCGCGCGGGGGTCCGTCAGGTGCTCCACGTGCCACTCGTTCGAGTACCGGCCACCGACGCGGGCGAGATCCGGCCCAGTGCGCTTCGAGCCCCACTGGAACGAGTGATCGTACATCGACTCCGCCGCCAGCGAGTAGTGTCCGTAGCGCTCCGACTCGTCGCGGAACGGGCGGATCATCTGGCTGTGGCAGGTGTAGCAGCCTTCGCGGATGTAGATGTCCCGGCCCGCCAGTTCGAGGGGGGTGTAGGGACGCATGCCCTCCACCTTTTCGATCGTGTTCTGGAAGAAGAACAGTGGCGCGACCTCGACGATGCCGCCGATGCTGACGACGACGAGCGACAGCGTCAGCAGGAGTGTTGCATTGCGTTCGATGACGCCGTGCTTGCCCAGAATGTCCATGATTGGCGCTCCTATTCGGCCGGCTGCAATGCGGCGGTGGTTTGCACGATGGGCCGCTCGTTGCGGACCTTTCCGCGGATCGTCATCCAGATGTTGAAGGCCATCACCAGGCCGCCGAGCAGGTAGAGGAACCCGCCGAAGGCACGCGCGATGTAGTAGGGATGAAGCGCGGCAACGGTTTCGGCGAACGAGTAGACGAGGAACCCGTCAGCATCGTATTCGCGCCACATCAGGCCCTGCATGATGCCCGACACCCACATGACGGCCGCGTAGATCACGATGCCGACGGTGGCGAGCCAGAAGTGCCAGTTAACGAGCCGCAGCGAGTACAGCTGCGTGCGGCCCCAGAGGCGCGGCGCCATGAAGTAGACTGCACCGAACGTGATCATGCCCACCCAGCCGAGCGCACCCGAGTGCACGTGGCCGATCGTCCAGTCGGTGTAGTGGCTGAGGCCGTTGACCGACTTGATCGACATGACCGGACCTTCGAAGGTCGACATGCCGTAGAA
>DAORUH010000041.1:0-21569 GCA_035433065.1 Devosia sp.
AACGTGACGGTCGGCGGCGTTCGCCTGCTCGAACGCGTGAGCGCCGCGCTCGGCCCCGCCGAAATTACCCTCGTCTGCACCGGTCCCTTCACCCCCGCGGAACTTGCGATTCTTCCGGGCCAGATCGCCATCCCCGATCTTGCATCGGACTACGGCGGCCCCCTCGCGGCTGTGGCCGCCGCGGCGGATTGGTGCGCCCGGAAACCGGCGCCTCCCGATCTGCTCGTCACCGCCGCGGTCGACACCGCATTCCTGCCAGACGATTTCATCGCACGCATGCTGGCCGCCCTGCCCGATGACGCGCCGGCGGTGCTCGCCCACTGGCGCGGGCAGGACTATCCCACCAATGCCGTATGGCGCGTGCCGGCGCTCGCGTCCCTACCCGCCGCGGTTCTCGGTGGCGCCGCCCCGCGCAGCCTGCGACGACTCGCCGCCGGGCTTGGCGCCGCAGCGTTCGACTGGCCGGACCAGGGCCAGGACAACCCATTTTCCAACGTGAACACGCCAGAAGATCTGGCGGAGGCGCGGCAGCGCGCCACCCATCGGAACTAACAGCGGTCCGCGTGGCAGAACGGGCTTGGCAAACCAAATCAAACCCGCTACACGGGCGCTGCCTCGTTGAGGCCTGAGTGTTCCGCGATAGCTCAGTTGGTAGAGCAAGCGGCTGTTAACCGCTGGGTCGTAGGTTCGAGTCCTACTCGCGGAGCCAACTCTTCAGATATGACGCATGAAACGCCCGGGAAACCGGGCTTTTTCATGCCCAGTTGCCTGGTGGACTTCTGCCCCATACCGCACCGGCGGCGGGGAGCGGCGGGACCAGGGCCCCGCCGCGTTGTGGCTCAGTTGAGCTTGATGAACGCCAGCGCGTCGTTGGGATTCATCGGGATGATGAGCTGCTTCTGGGTGGAATCGTAGCACATCGATGCCGCGCTCGGGATGCCGGAGGCGATGATCTCGGCCGGCTTGTCCGGTGCGATCTTCGACACGCTGCCATAGCGCACGCTGCTCACATATTTCGTGCCGTCTTCGGTGATGACGAGCCCGTCATTGCCGCCCTCTACCGCCTGCTCGGTCTTTACGACCTTGCCCGCGGGATCGAAGGTGATGACGTTGTTGTCGCCGATGTTGACCACGACGATATTGCCGTCGAGATCGATGGCCACGCCGTTCGGCGCGTTGAGCGGCGCGCCCTCAAGGAAGGTCGAAACCGTTCCGTCGGCCGTCACCTTGTAAATGCGCTGCGGGTCGCGCGTGTTCGACGCATACACCGTGCCATCTTTGGTGACGCCGATGCCATTGAGGAAGGTTGCGCCCTCCACTTTCACCGACTTCTGCGGCTCACCCGTGGTCAGGTCGAAGGTCCGCAACGTGTCGCCATCGACTGCGTAGAGCGTGTTGCCCTGAATGGCGCTGCCGAGCGGCTGGTTCAGCTCCAGCCCGTCGCGCGTCGCACCGATCCACTTCGCGGTGTTGACGCTGCCGTCGGGATTGATCAGCGACACGAAGCCATCATTCGGCAGGATGTCATTGGGGACGCCCGCGTTCATCGCGAGGATCAGGTTGCGCGCCGGATCGTAGGTGCAGCTCTCGGTATAGCGCACGCCGCCATAGACCTTCACGTTCGAGGATAGTGGCACCGCTTCCTTCGCTTCATTGGTCGCGCCGAGCGGCTGGCCCGCCTTGAAGACGCCCTCACCGGGGGCAGCGGGAGCAGCGGGAGCGGCCGGAGCAGCAGGGGCAGCGGGAGCGGCCGGAGCGGCCTGGGCATATGCGCCCGTGCTCAGCATGAGCGCGGCGAGAGTGCTGAGGATCCGGATCTTCATGAAAAACTCCTACGGTAACAGTGCCTTGAGGCAACCAGACGAAAGGGAGAAATGCATCTACTTCGCACGGAGTGCACAGAACGTTAGCCTCGCATGCTCCACCCGTCCACCCAACAACGATGAACTGGCGGCTCCCCATTTGTGGGTATCCGGGATACTTCGCGCAGCGAATGGGGCGGAAGATGGGCGGCCGGCGAGACGCCCCGCACCCGCTAGACGCGCAGTTCCTTCTGCCCGCCGGGCAGGCGCATGAGCAGGCCCAGCGACAGCATGGTGAGCACCAGCAGCAGCGTCGACAGCGCCGCGGCGGTGCCGAGCTGCCCGCGGATCACTTCGGCATAGATGCCGAGCGATAGCGTCTGCGTCGACGTGTTGTAGAGGAACAGCGTCGTGCTCAGTTCGGTGATGATCGTCACCCAGCTGAGGATCGCGCCGGAGAGAATACCCGGCGCCAGCGAGGGCACGATGATCCGCACCAGCGTGCGGAACTTCGATGCCCCGAGGCTCGTCGCCGCTTCCTCGATGCTTGGGCTGAACTGGTACATCAGCGCCGTGGTCGAGCGCACCGAGTACGGCAGGCGCCGGATCGCCAGCGCGATCACCATGATCGCGAACGTGCCCGTCAGCATCAGCGGCGGCTGGCTGAAGGCGGTGATCAGCGCGATGCCGATCACGAGGCCAGGCACGACATAGGGCACCATCGTCATGGTATCGAGTGCGCCGCTCAGCACGCCCTTGCGCCGCACGGTGAGATAGGAAACCAGCACCGCAATGATGACGAGGATCACCAGCGCGGTGATGCCGATGCTGAATGTATTGGTCACGTAGCGCACGATATCGCGCTGCGAGTCGACATAGTTCTCAAGCGAGAAGCCATCGACAAACTGGCCGTAGAGCGTGTTGCGGAACGAGCTGACGACCACGACGACGAGCGGCGCGAGCGCCAGCGTCAGGAAGCCGTAGACATAGAGGTGGACCAGCGCGCCGCGCCAGCCCGGCAGGCGCTTGGGCTCGATGGCGCGCATCGCGGTCATCGAGAAAAGCTGCCGGCCGGCGAGATACTTCTGCACGAGGAAGACGCCAAGCGTCACCGCGATGACGATCACCGCCACCGCCGCGGCAAAACTGCGATCGACGCTCACTTCGCCGACGAAAGAACTGTAGATGAGGACCGGAACTGTCCGGAACCCCTGCCCGATCAGCATCGGCGTGCCGAAATCGGCAAACGCCCGCACGAACACCAGCAGGCTGCCGGCCAGCACTGTCGGCCAGAGCAGCGGCGAAATGACCTTCACCGCCCGTCGCCAGCCGGTGACGCCCATGCTCTCGGCCGCTTCGAGCAGCGACACGTCGATCGTGCGCCACGCCCCCATCAGGTAGGTGAAGATCAGCGGCACGAGCTGCAGTGTAAGCACCAGCACGATGCCGACAAAGCCGTAGATGCTCGGCGGCTTGAAGCCGAACACATCGACGAACCAGCGCGTGATCATGCCGTTGTTGCCGAGCAGCAGGATCCACGAATAGGCGCCGATGAATGGCGGCGACATCATCGAGGCAAGGATCAGCATCTGCACGGTGCGATTGCCGTGAATGCGGAACATGGTCATGAAATAGGCGAGCGGAAACGCCACGGCGAGCGCCAGCACGGTGACGCAGACGGTGACCATCATGCTGTTGATCAGCGTGCCGTAGTACAGCCGCGACGAGAAGAACTTCTCGAACCCTTCGAGCGAGAACGTACCACCACCGGCAAAGCTGCTGATCAGCACCATGACCAGCGGCCAGATCACCAGCAGCAGGTAGCCGCCGGTGAGGGCGACCGCGACGGTGGTCCAGCCGTCGAAGCGGTCCTGGGGACCCTTCACTTGCCCGCTCCGCGGCTGATCGAGGTGCCGGTCTTCGCATCGAAGTAGGTCAGCATCGCCGTGTCGATCGCGAGGAAGACCTTCTCGCCCCGCTCCCAGCGCTCGGCGCGCCGTGAGAATTCGAGGAACTCGATGGTCTCGCCCGATGCCAGCCGCGCCCGGATCTGCGAGTGCGAACCGAGGAACGTTTCGTCGACCACCTCGGCGGTGAGCCCGCTGTCCGCGGCGCGCACCGCCTCGGGCCGTACCGACACCTGCACGCGGCCGCTCGCCGAAGCATCGACGGCGGAGGTGACGTCGATCACCACCCCGTCCCCGAGGTCGATCACCCGCGCCCCGTCGCGGTGCTGCAAATCCCGCTCGATCAGGTTGGTCTTGCCGATGAACTCGGCGACGAACCGGTTGGCTGGATGCCGATAGATTTCGGCCGGCGTGCCCACCTGCTGCACCACGCCAAGGTTCATCACGGCGATGCGGTCCGAGACCGCCATCGCCTCCTCCTGGTCGTGCGTCACATAGACCGTCGTGATCTTCGCCTCGCGCTGCGCCTCGCGAATAGTGTCGCGCATCTCGACACGCAACTTCGCATCGAGATTGGACAGCGGCTCGTCCATCAGCAGCACGGCGGGCCGGATCACCAGCGCCCGCGCCAGCGCCACGCGCTGCTGCTGGCCACCCGACATGGCGCCCGGCAGCCGGTCCTTGAGATGGACCATGTGCACGGACTCGAGTGCTTCGTTCACGCGCCGGTCCAGTTCGGGCTTGGTGACCTTGCGCGACTCCAGCCCGAACGCGACGTTCTTTTCCGCGGTCATCTGCGGGAACAGCGCGTAGTTCTGGAACACCATGCCGATGTTGCGCGCCGCCGGCGAGCGATCGTTGATCACCGTGCCATCGAACGAAATCGTCCCCGACTCGATCGAGTTGAAGCCCGCGATCATCCGCAGCAGCGTGGTCTTGCCGCAACCCGACGGGCCGAGCAGCGTGAAGAACTCGCCATCGTGGATATCGAGGTCGAGATCGGGGATCGCGACCTGTTTGCCGTATTCCTTGCGCAGGGACCGCAGCGCGATGCTGGTCATCGCGCTGCCCCTTCGTGCCCGGTGAAGCTCATCACTGCGCCTCGAGGATCTCCTGGTACTTCTTCACGATCTCCTCACGGTGCGACGAGACATAGGCGCCGTCTTCCTGCACGGTCGGGATGTCGGCGAGCGCCGGCAGGCCTTCCTTGACGACACCGGTGCGGATCGGACGTCCGGCGGTCTTGTCGGCGATGATCCTCTGCCCTTCTTCGGAGATGACGAAGTCGATGAAGGCCTTGCCCGCGGCCGGGTTCGGGCCATCCTTGATGAGCTGGATGGTCGCCGGCAGGAATGCCGCGCCTTCGGCCGGATAGACGATCTCGACCGGCGCGCCGCTCTTCACGAAGTTCAGCGACAGCGGCTCATAGGTGAGGCCGACGATGTACTCGCCGCTCGCCACGTCCTTGGCCACCTGGCTCGACGAGCCGATGGTCACGCCATCGAGATTGGCGACAAGCGCCTTCACGAAATCCCAGCCCTTGGCGGATTCATAGTCGCCGCCGACGGCCTTGAGCATGTTGGTCAGCTGCGCGAAGGCCGACGAGGAAGCGGTCGGGTCGCCGAAAGCGATCTTGCCCTTGAGCTCGGGCTTCAGCAGGTCGGCATAGCTGGTAATCTGCAGGTTGGCCGCGGCCGCGCCATCCTTGTTGACGAGCAGGTTGGAGCCATCCGCCTGATAGGGCGTGAAAGAGCCGGTCGTGTTCTTGCCCCTATCCACCATGTTGGCGTCCTCGGGCGAGGTGTAGGGAGCCCAGAGCTCGCTATTGACGTTCGCCTGCGCCGCGCCGCCGCCGAACATGACGTCGCCCTGCGCCTTCGCCGCTTCGCTGCGGATACGCTGGTAGAGTTCACCCGTGCCCGCGGTGATCAGTTGGACCGTTACGCCGGTCTTCTCCTCGAACACCGGAACGAGGCTGTCGAGCATGCCCTCTTCGTTGGGCGTATAGACCACGAGGGTCGAGCCCTTGATATCCTGCGCGCTCGCAACCAACGGCAAGCTGAGCATCGCAACGGCAATCGCGGCGGCGCCGATCATCGAAAAGCGGTTCATCGTTCGTTCCTCTCCCGTGTCCATTTCATGACAGATTTGTGACAAGAGAGTGCGCCTTTTTGCAATGGCATGATAGAGGCATCCAGTGCCCCTAGCTGCTTCGCTTGGCGCTTTCGCGGACTGCGAACGTTGTCGCGAGCAGCGCGGCTGCTGTCGCGCCGGCGGCCTGTGCCACGATGAACCACACGGCATGCAGGGGCGCGATGCCGGCGAACGTCGTCGTCAGCGCTCGGGCGACCGTGACGGCGGGGTTGGCGAACGAAGTCGATGCCGTGAACCAGTAGGCCGCGAGGATGTAGAGGCCCACCAGCAGCGGCAGCGGCACCTGCCGGCTGCGCTCGCCGAGCAGCACCACGCCGATCAGGCCGCCTGTCGCCACCACCTCGGCGAGCCACTGCCCCGCCCCCGCTCGTGGCGTCGTGCCCAACTGGAGCAGCGGCAGTTCAAACATTGCGTGCGCGACGATGACACCCGCGACGGCCCCCGCCACCTGCGCCAGCGAATAGCACGCGGCCTCGCCCCACCCGAGTTCACCCCGCGCCGCCAGCACCGCGGAGACTGCCGGGTTGAGATGCGCTCCCGAGATCGGCTGCAGCAAGGCGATGATGACGACGAGCGCCGCGGCCGTCGCCAGCGCGTTGCACAGCAGCGCCAGCGCAACGTCGTCCGTCAGGTTCGTGGCCATGATGCCCGAACCGATGATGGCGATGACAAGCGCGGCGGTGCCGCCCGCCTCGGCCGTCAGCCGTGAGGCGAGCGTCACGACTTGGCGTCCGTTCCCGCCGTTGCGCCGTCCATGGTGCCGATGCCGCGCAGCCGGGTGCCCAGCGCCAGCCTGTCGATGCCTTCGATCGGCAGGCTGGCGAACGCGGCAATGCGATTGCGCATGAACCCAAGCGCCGCTTCGAACGCGGCCTTCTGCTGAAACGCCGATCCGGCCGCGGCCGCGGGGTCCTCGATGCCCCAGTGCGCCGTCATCGGATGCCCCGGCCACAACGGACAGGCCTCGCCGGCCGCGCTGTCGCAGACCGTGAAGACGAAATCCATCTCCGGCGCGCCGGGAACCGCGAACTCGTCCCACGCCTTCGAGCGCAGGCCGTCGGTCGGCACGCCCGCATCCGCCAGCACCTCGAGCGCCAGCGGGTGCACGCTGCCCTTGGGATGACTGCCCGCCGACCAGGCACGGAAGCGTCCGCCCGCGAGATGGTTGAGCAGGGCCTCGCCCAGAACGGAGCGGGCCGAATTCCCGGTGCACAGGAACAGCACGTTGTAGACACGGTCAGCAGGCACTGCAGGCTCCCTTGCCATGCGTCGTCTTGGTAAAATCCTGGGCGAGCGGCTCGCACAGTTCGGGCCGGCCGCCGCAGCAGTCATTGACGAGGTAGGCCGCAACGTCGCGCACCTGTCCCAGTTCGGCCCTGTAGGTGATCGACCGGCCATCGCGATCCGCAGAGACGAGGCCCGCGCGGCCCAGCACCGCGAGGTGGGTCGACATCGTGTTCTGCGGCACATCGACGAGCCGCGCGATCTCGCCGGCCGGCAGGCCGTCCGGGATGTGCTCGACGAGCAGCCGGAAGGCACGGAGCCGCGTCGGCTGGGCGAGAGCGGCGAAGGCATCAATGGCACGTTCCATTTCCATATATCGAGGTTTACCGATATTATGCGACAGCTGAGTGACAGCCGCTCCCGGCTGCGGGCGCGTTGTCCCGGCACCCTCCCGCATGCACAATGGGGGTACCACTCCCGCTTCGCCGCGAGCGGCGGCCAGCCCACGGACAAGGACGACCTCGTGCAGCATCGACCGTCACCCCGCAACACCGCCCCGCGCCCGGGTACACGCCGATCGTGAGATCCCTGCTGTCGCGATTCTTCCCCGCCCCCGCGTCCGCCGCGCTGCCTCGGCTTTCGTGGTCCCGCGCCCCTTCGGTGGTCTACGCCATCGGCGACGTGCACGGCTGCCTCGACCAACTGCTCGCTCTCGAAGCGTTGATCGCTGCCGATGCCGCGGGTGTCGAAGGCGACCGGTACGTCATCCAGCTCGGCGACTACACCGATCGCGGACCGAAATCCGCGCAGGTCATCGACCACCTGATGGCGCCGGCGCCGCCCGGCTTCGAGCGGGTCTGCCTGCGCGGCAACCATGACGACATGCTGCTCCGCGCCGTAACCGAAGGCGCCAACATTTCCGACTGGCTGGCATTCGGCGGCGAGGAAACGATGCAGTCCTACGGCATCCTGCCGATGCAGGCCGACTGGTTGCGCAAGGGCCGGCGGCAGACGCAGATGCAGGTGCTGGAGGCCTACGTGCCAACCGAGCACCTCGCGTTCCTCAAGGCGCTTCCGGTTGCCCTCGACATGCCCGGCTATATCTTCGTGCATGCCGGCGTGCGGCCGGGGCTTGCCCTCGCCCAGCAGCGGGACGGCGATCTCATGTGGATCCGCGACGAGTTCCTCGAGTCGGACCGTGACCACGGCGCGGTGGTCGTGCACGGTCACACGCCCGTGCGCCAGCCGCTGCTCCAGCCGAACCAGATCGCGGTGGACACCGCATGCTACCAGACGGGGCAACTGACCGCCGTTCGCATCGCACCCGGCGAAGTCCCCCGCTTCATCAGCACGAAATAGCCAGAGCCACATCGGCCCGGCATTAACGCTGGCGCACGATATGCCCGCTGCCTGTGTGGCCTCGGGTGGCCGGCGTTGCTATATGGACCGTGCGGCAGTTGAACACCTTGTGAGATCATGCATCGCTTTCGAGTTGCCGCATTTCTGATGGGCCTGATCCTTACGGGTTGCGCCGCCAGCGCCGCCGACATGTCCGTCGCCCCTCCTCCCGCCGTCGAGATGAGCCAGGCCGATCGCGAGCACGCGCTGCGTTCCTACATGGAGCGCCGGGCCGCCCTGCTGCTGCTGCGCGCGGCCTTCGACGTCGTCGCCCCCGAGGACATCGCCCCCACCCTCATCGAAGATGCGCGCCGCCTCGCCGCGAGCGGTCCCTCGGCCGAAGGCGAACGCGCGCTGGACGAGGACCTGCTCAGCGAAGCATCCTACTTCATCGTCTCGCTGCGCTATCTCGTCGCCACCGGCGGCGCGGCCTGGCCGTCCGATCGCCCCGCCACGTCCTACGCATATGATGCAGACGTGCAGCTGCAAGCGCTCCGCTCGCGCCTCATCGGGACGGCACTCGCCGGCGCCGATCCCCTCCCGGTGCTGCAGGCCATCGAGCGCATTCACTGGCAGACCGAGGGCTACGCGACGCCGCCCGCCGACGGTTTCGCCCCGCGCGACGAGCTTGTCGAACAGGCGCTGGCCGATGCGAAGCGCCGCATCGCCACCTGATCCGGGCGCCTACCGCCACTTTGCCGGATTGGCAGTCTGCATCGAGACCACCCGATAGCCGGTTTGCTTCAGCGGCTTGATCGTGCGGGTGAGGTTGTCGAGCGCGTACTGTTCCCTGGTGGTGTTGACCACGAGCACGGCGGGTCCCACACCCGAGCGCGTCTCGACGAACGCAATTCTGAGCGCACTCGGCGGAATGCCCGCCTTGATCAGCCGGCGCCGCTTTACCAGCACATAATCCTCGCAATCGCCGACGGTCGCGTTTGCATCCCAGCTATCGGCGCCCTCGTCATTCTGCGGCTTGATGCTGCGATTGACCCAGTCATTCACCTTCTGCAGCGTCGCCAGAGATCGGGCGTGGCCTCGACCCGTTCCGCGCCGCCCCCCCGGCACTCGGACGGCGTTTTCAGACACATGATCTGATACCCGAGCGGGGCGTTGCTCGCCGCCACAGCCTCCCCCGCGCCAGACCCCGCGAAGGTAGCCCACACCACAACGGCAATCACCCACAGGGGCACAAACATCGTCAACCTCGCCAGGAACTGGCCGGTTGAACACGATTCGCGGAATGCGCTGCATTGATATTTGTCAATACGGGCGAACGTCGCCGATCGTCTATCGGCCAATCGTTCGGGGCAATGTCAAGCACACCAGTATTCGCCCCAACATCGGTCAACCCACTGCGGCGGCGGCAGGCACTGTCACGCAACCGACATTCACCTGTCGTTCAGAAGCGCCGGGGCACATAGGCGGCGTTGATGCCTCCCCCGTCCCGACCACCCGTGAATTGACATGATCAAGACCTTTTCGCTCTCCGCCCTGTTCTTCCTGACGCTCGGCCTGCTCGCCGCCTCCTACGCGCAACTGCCCTTCGCCGGCTAAGCCCCGGCCCTCGCAGGCATCCCGGCCCCGCCGGTCACGAATTCGTCAAGACGCCGGGTTACAGCCCGGCGTCGATGTTTTGCGAGCTTGCCATGCGCCACCTCTTCGCGGCTGCCGCCACCGCAACCCTGCTGACGTTCTGCGCCCTCCCCGCCAGCGCCGAATTCCTCGCGCCCGACCTTGCCGCGCTGGAGATCGAGGGCATCGCCACGCCCGACTGGACCGCCGGCGTCCGCGAGGGCAGCTACATCGGCCTATGCACCAGTTGCGAGGGCAACCTCATGTTGCAGGTGCAGATCCTCAATGACGACGGCACCGGCAGCCGCGTCCGCTCCGGCGAAACCACCGCCGACCGCTACACCGAGATCGGCACGGCGAACGCCGCAAAGCTCGGCGGTGACGCCGCCTACTACAGCACCGAGCGCGTCGATTTCGGCAGCGGCGCCGTCGGCTTCCTCACCAAAGCCCGTACCGCGATCGGCGACTACGCCACGACCTACCAATTGTGGTCTGATGGTAAACAATTGGTGGTGAAGGTGTACGGCAGCGACCAAAACGCAGTGGATGACGTCGCCATGAAGGCTTATACCGCCGCTGCGCCCCTCAGTTTCAAGGTGAGTCCCATGAAAGCGGCAGTCGTCGTCTTCCCCGGTTCCAATCGCGACCGCGACATGATCGCTGCCCTCAGTGACGTCAGCGGCGAACGCCCTGCCGTGGTCTGGCACAAGGACGCCGAAATCCCGGCCGTCGATCTCATCGTCATCCCCGGCGGCTTCTCCTACGGCGATTACCTGCGCTCCGGCGCCATCGCCGCCCGTTCCCCGGTGATGGACACAATTCGCGAGCGCGCTGCGCAGGGCGTGATGGTCCTCGGCGTCTGCAACGGCTTCCAGGTGCTCACCGAAGCGGGCCTCCTCCCGGGTGTCCTGATGCGCAATGCCTCGCTCAAGTTCGTCTGCCGCGAGATCAAGCTCAGCGTCGAGAACACCGACACCGCCTTCACCCGCGGCTACGAGCCCGGCCAGATCATCCGCTGCCCCATCGCCCACCATGACGGCAACTACTTTGCCGACGCCGAGACCATCCGGCAGGTCGAGGGCAACGGCCAGGTCGCCTTCCGCTATGCCGAGGGCACCAATCCGAACGGCTCGATCAACGACATCGCCGGCGTGTTCAACGCCGAAAAGAACGTCCTCGGCCTGATGCCCCACCCGGAAAACCTCATCGAATCCGCACACGGCGGCATCGACGGCCGCGCCCTGTTCACGGGGATGCTGCAGCAGGTCGCGTAAGCGTGTCAGCCCTTCGCCGCCCCTACGCGCTGGTTGCCATTCTCGCTGGCCTCATCGGGCTGGGGATCAACTTCCAGCTGATCATGGGCGGCATGTGGGCACCGACGGAAACCGGCGGCCCGCCGCGCGGTCCGGTGGGCACCTTCGTCTACTTCTGGAGCTTCTTCACCCACCTCACCAACCTGTGGCTGATTCTGTGCTACGTGTCCGAGCTCACGGGCTGGAGATGGCTGAGCTGGCTGCGCCATCCGGTCGGCCGCGCCTCGATGGCCGGCAGCATCACGCTGGTGATGGTGTTCTACCACTTCATGCTCGCCCCCAATTACCACTTCGAGGGCGGGCTGCTCGTCTCCAACATCCTGATGCACTACGTCTCGCCCTTCCTCTACCTCGTCTGGTGGGCGGCGCTTTCGAGCCACGGCACGCTGCGTCCGCGCCAGGTGCCGCTGATGCTCCTCCCCGGCCTCGGGTACCTCGCCTACGCGCTGGTCCGCGGCGCGATCACCGGCGAATACCCGTACGACATCATCAACGTCACCAAGGTGGGCTACGGCGGCGTCGCCATCGGCGCGGCCATCCTCATCGTCCTTGTCGCGATCTTCTGCGCCCTGCTGGTCGGGCTCGACCGGCTGCTTGCCCGCAACCAAACCGCCCCCGCATGACGGCGCGCGGGGCAGCCACTCTCCTCAGCCTGTTCCTCGGCCTCGCCGCGCTGCTCCTGCAATTCTCGCTGACCATCCCCGCCCGCCTCGCCAACGGCGACAGCCTCCCCGGCGCGCTGCTTTTCTTCTTCACGTTCTTCACCATCCTCACCAACCTCATGCTGGTGCTGATCTACCTGAGCGATCTCGCGCGCTGGCGCTGGCTCACCTGGTGGCGCAACCCGGTGACGCGCGGCATGATGTTCGGAGCCATCACGCTGGTGATGGGCTTCTACCACCTCATCCTCGCCGCCACCTGGGACCCGCAGGGCTGGTTCAAGCTCGCCGACGTGATGCTCCACTACATCACCCCGAGCCTCTACATCCTCTGGTGGCTGCTGTTTCAGCCAAAAGGTCGCCTGCGCTTCACCGACCTCGGCTGGATGCTCCTGCCGCCCACCCTCTGGCTCGGCTGGACCATGCTGCGCGGCGCCGTGATCAACGAGTACCCCTACCCCATCCTCGAAGCCCACCGCCTCGGCTACCCCGCCGTCGCCCTCAACATCCTCGCCGTCCTCGCCCTCCTCCTGATCCTCTTCACCACCACCATCGCCCTCGACCGCCTCCTCGCCAAAAAGCGCTGAACCGCCTCACCCTTCCCCGTTGCGGGGAGGGTAGCGCCGCTAGGGCCAACGGCCCCTGGCAGAGCTAGGGTGGGGGGCGAAGTCAGCACCCGACGCGCGCCCACGCCAGATCCTGACAGCCGGTGGAGGGGGCGGCCAAAGACACCGCGTCCAGCCCCGCCCCCTCCACCACGCTGCGCGTGGTCCCCTCCCCCGTGCTTCGCACAGGAGAGGATTCCCGACTGCCAAAAGATTCTTATCCCCCCTCATTCCCCCCATGAGAAATTGCCCTCACCTCCCCGGTGCGCGATGCACACGGAAGCATCGCGGGGAGGGTTCGGGCAGGACGGGCCGCCGTCCTGGGTCGAGCCGATGGTGCCAGTGACCCTGAAGCGTACAGAGGGCATGGCGCGCCGATAGCTACGGGCCGCTGATCGGACCGTGGGAGGGAGGCGAGAGACCGGCAGCGGTCTTTCGCGGAACTTGCGTGCCACGGCGTACAACGCCGCCGCGACACCATCGGGGCCACAACCCCGATCGCGCTGGGCGAGGCAAAACCTCACCTTTCTACCCTGCGGGACTACCCCGCACCGAGGCGATGCCTCGCCCGCGCCGCGTCTTTCGCGGCAAAACACCGCCGAAACCGGAGGCCCCGCGGCCATCCGGCAAATCTGCACGCCTGATAATCGGCAGAAGCCCTCGCCCCACGCCGCCCTATCGGTTATGGAGGGGCAAATCCTCCGGAATCGCTGGCGCATGACCTACGACAACAACGTCGACATCACCTCGAAACTGGTCGCTGACCACGGCCTGAAGCCTGACGAATACGGCAAGATCCTGCAGCTGATCGGTCGCAACCCGACCCTCACCGAGCTCGGCATCTTCTCGGCCATGTGGAACGAGCACTGCTCGTACAAATCATCCAAGAAGTGGCTGCGCACCCTGCCGACCAGCGGACCGCGCGTCATCCAGGGCCCCGGCGAGAATGCCGGCGTCATCGATATCGACGACAACCAGGCGCTCGTCTTCAAGATGGAGAGCCACAACCACCCGAGCTTCATCGAGCCCTACCAGGGCGCGGCGACCGGCGTCGGCGGCATCCTCCGCGACGTCTTCACCATGGGCGCCCGCCCAGTCGCGGCGATGAACGCCCTGCGCTTCGGTGATCCGAAGCACGAAAAGACCCGCCATCTCGTCTCCGGCGTCGTCGCCGGCGTCGGCGGCTACGGCAACTCCTTCGGCGTCCCCGTGGTGGGCGGCGAGGTCGAGTTCCACGAACGCTACAACGGCAACATCCTCGTCAACGCCTTCGCCGCCGGCCTCGCCGACGCCGACAAGATCTTCTACTCGAAGGCCGAAGGCGTCGGCCTGCCGGTCGTCTATCTCGGCGCTAAGACCGGCCGCGACGGCGTCGGCGGCGCGACGATGGCCTCCGCGGCCTTCGGCGACGACATCGAAGAAAAGCGCCCGACCGTGCAGGTCGGCGACCCGTTCACCGAAAAGCGCCTGCTCGAAGCCTGCCTTGAGCTGATGCAGACCGGCGCCGTCATCGCCATTCAGGACATGGGCGCCGCCGGCCTCACCTGCTCGGCCGTCGAAATGGGCGCCAAGGGCGACCTCGGCGTCGAGCTGAACCTCGACAAGGTGCCGGTCCGCGAAGAGCAGATGACGCCCTACGAGATGATGCTCTCGGAAAGCCAGGAGCGCATGCTCATGGTCCTCCACCCTGAGAAGGAAGCCGAGGCCCGCGCCATCTTCGAGAAGTGGGAGCTCGATTTCGCCACCGTCGGCATCACCACCGATGACCTGCGCTTCCGCGTGATGTGGAAGGGCGAGGAAGTCGCCAACCTGCCGATCAAGGAACTGGGCGACGAGGCCCCCGAATACAGCCGCCCGTGGACCGAGCCCGTCATCCCCGCCGCGCTCGCCGCCGATGATATCCCGCAGATGGACATCGCCGACGCGCTGCTGCGCATGGTCGGCAGCCCGGCGCTCTCGTCTCGCCGCTGGGTCTACGAGCAGTACGACACCTGGATCCAGGGCAACGGCCTGCAGCTGCCGGGCGGTGACGCCGGCGTCATCCGCGTCGATGGCCACCCCACCAAGGCCCTCGCCTTCTCGTCCGACGTGACGCCGCGCTACTGCGAGGCCGATCCGTATGAGGGCGGCAAGCAGGCCGTGGCCGAATGCTGGCGCAACCTCACTGCGGTCGGCGCCGATCCCATCGCCATCACCGACAACCTCAACTTCGGCAATCCCGAGCGCCCCGAGATCATGGGCCAGTTCGTCAAGGCCGTCGAAGGCATCGGCGAAGCCTGCCGCATCCTCGAATTTCCGGTCGTGTCGGGCAATGTCTCGCTCTACAACGAGACCAACGGCAAGGGCATCCTGCCGACCCCGACCATCGGCGGCGTCGGCCTTATTCCCAACTGGAAGCAGACGACCCGCATCGGCTTCGCCGCCGCCGGCGAGCCGATTCTGCTGTTCGGCGCCCCCGACTGGTGGGGCACCCATCTCGGCCAGTCGCTCTACCTGCGCGATCTCTTCGGCCGCACCGAAGGCACCCCGCCGCCCGTCGATCTCGCCCACGAAAAGAAGGTCGGCGATCTCGTCCGCATCCTGATCCGCGACGGCCTCGCGACGGCCGTTCACGATTGCTCGGATGGCGGGCTTGCCGTGGCGCTCGCCGAAATGGCGATGGCCTCCGGCATCGGCGCCGAGGTCAACCAGCTCGATGGCGGCGACCCGATCCCGCTGTTCTTCGGCGAGGATCAGGGCCGCTACGTCGTCACCCTCGCGGCCGACAAGCTCGATTACTTCTACGAAGAAATCTATCCCTACACCGGCATCTTCGTGCCGTGGATCGGCACCACCGGCGGCACCTCCCTGAAGCTGGGCGAGGCCCGTGCCATTCCGGTCGCCGAGCTGCGGAACGCCCACGAGTCCTGGTTCCCGGACTATATGGCTGGGGAGTAATCCCCAGCTCTGAAACCCGCCGTAAAATCAAGGGTGGGCAGTCCAAAACCTTTCCGTTACGGTCATCTTCGTGTCGTTTTGCGGGGTAAGTTGAGCGGCGCCAAAGGAGAAGTAACATGCGTAAATCTGGGCTCGCGCAGCGCGCAGCAATTGCATTGTCTATTGTGGCTTTCAGCTTTCCGGCCTTTGCACAGGATCAGCAGGTCCAGATCCTCCGAGATGCCGGCCTGACCGACGACCTGCCCTATACGATCTACTATCCAAACATCCTGCAGACTGTGGACGACGGCAACGCCGAGACCATCCTCACGCTCCGCCCGTCCGGTGAGAAGTTCTTCCAGTGCGATGTGTTCGCTGTGCCGTCCACGGCGCAGAACTGGACCGCCGAGGAAGCCGCCAAGTCGCTCGACGTCGCGGGGATCGAGGCAAGCTGGAGCCCTGACTTTCCCGGGTTCAAGCTGGTCCAGCAGGGTGTCGCCGCCTTCTCCAGCGGCCCGGCCCTGCACTATGAAGGCCAGAGCGACAATTCCCCGGTCAACGTGCCGATCAACGTGATCCACGCCGAGGCCGTCGACGGCGGCCGCACCTACGCCATCGAATGCGTATACGACCGCAGCATTGATGCGGACGCCCGGCCGGTGGTCGAGTTCATCATCGCCAATTTCTCGGCCCGTTCCGACGGCGAGTGCTGCATCAATCCGACCGACGACCGCGGCTAGGAGCCCACCCTCATGCCCATGCCTGCCGAAGAGATCGAGCGCCGCATCAAGGCCGCCCTGCCCGACGCCACCGTCGAGCTGCGCGACCTTGCCGGCGACAACGACCATTGGTCGGCGACCATCACCTCCGCCGCCTTCAAGGGCAAGTCCCGCGTGCAGCAGCACCAGCTGGTCAACGCCGCCTTCGGCACCGACCTCGGCACCGTTCTCCACTCCCTCGCCATCCAGACCCGCGCCCCGGACTGACAGCCCATCGTCACAAGCCGATGAAGCCCTCGACAGCGCCAGCCTCCAGGCTTATCTAGGCACCAACAGCATCCGTCCGGCCCGCCCCGGACCATCGAAAGGCAGGTTCGCCATGTCCGACATCAACACCCGCATCGAAGAGCAGGTGAAGAACAACGATGTGTTCCTCTACATGAAGGGCACACCCGATTTCCCGATGTGCGGCTTCTCCGGCCGCGTCGTGCAGATCCTCGGCTACCTCGGCGTCGACTATTCAAGCGCCAATATCCTCGAGGATCAGGAACTGCGCGAGGGCATCAAGGCCTACACCAACTGGCCGACCATTCCCCAGCTCTACGTCAAGGGCGAGTTCGTCGGCGGCGCCGACATCGTCACCGAGATGTTCCAGGCCGGTGAATTGCAGAAGCACTTCGAGGACAACGGCATCGCGGTCAAGCAGACCGCCTGATCTGTCCCCGCACGCTGCCGAACGCGTAAAATGCCCGCCACGCCGCGGGCATTTCCTATTCAGGCATCAATTCGGGTGATCTGGTCCATGACAAGTTTGCGCTTTGGCCGCTCCGCCTTCGGGGTGTAGGTACGTACCTTTCGACGGTTTCCACCGGATATTGCCCATGTCGTCCATTGCCACGACCGCCCGCGCCACGGCCACGCCGCTGCTCGTCCTGATCATCGCTGGCTGCGTGATCGCGGCGGTGACCAATGGCGTGCGCACCAGCCTCGGCCTCTTTACCCTGCCGATGACCGGCGACCTCGGCATCAGCCGCGAGTCCTGGGGCCTGGCGATGGCGATCCAGAATCTCATCTGGGGCCTAGCGCAACCATTCGCCGGCGCCATCGCCGACAAATATGGCACCAGCCGCGTCATCGTTGGCGGCCTGCTGCTCTACGCCGTGGGCCTCGTGCTGATGCTGGTCTCCCCCACCGGCAGCATCCTCAACATCACGGCCGGCGTCATTGTCGGCGTGGGCATCGCGATGTCGAGCTTCTCGATCGTCATGATTGCCTTCGGCCGCAACGTGCCGCAGGAGCGCCGCCCGCTGATCTTCGGCATCGCCACCGCAGCCTCGTCCTTTGGCCAGTTCCTGTTCGCGCCGATCAGTCAGGGCTTCATCTCCGCCTTCGGCTGGCAGAGCGCCCTGCTCTACCTTGCCGGCGGCCTGCTGCTGCTGATCCCGCTGACCGTCGCGTTGCGCGGAAAATCCGCCGCGAACACTACCGGACAGGCCGACCTGCCCTTCATGCAGGCCCTTTCGCGCGCCTGGGACTATGCCTCCTATCGCCTGCTGGTGATCGGCTTCTTCGTCTGCGGTTTCCACATCGCCTTCATCAACGTCCACATGCCCGCCTATCTCGTGCAGTGCGGCCTGCCGCCCGAAATCGGCAGTTGGTCGATCGCGGTGATCGGGCTGTTCAACGTCGTCGGCTCGCTGACCTCAGGCTATCTCGGCGGAAAGCTGCCCAAGCAACTGCTGCTCGCCTCGATCTATCTCGCCCGCGCCATCGCCATCGCACTGTTCGTCTTCCTGCCGGTCACCGAGGTCAGCGCGCTGGTCTTCTCCGCCGCCATTGGCCTGCTCTGGCTCTCCACCGTGCCGCTGACAGCCGGGCTCGTGACGCTGTTCTTCGGCGCGCGCTACATGGGCATGCTCTACGGCATCGCCTTCCTCAGCCACCAGTTCGGCTCGTTCCTCGGCGTCTGGCTCGGCGGCTATGCCTTCGACCAGACGGGCTCGTACTCGATCGTGTGGTATCTCGGCATCGTGCTCGGCCTCGCCTCGGCGGCCATCCACCTGCCCATCGTCGAGCGCAAGGATGCGAGCTTCCAGCCCGCGGCCGCCTGACCGCCCCCGCGGCTTGCCAATCCCGGACCATGAGTTCATGGTCCGCCTCCCTTACCGGCCGTACTCCCCCATGGCCCCAGGACGCTGAAATGACATCGACTGCCACACCGGCCCGGGGCCTCTCCCGCGTCGAGTTCATCGCTCTTGTTGCCGCCCTCATGGCGCTCAACGCGCTCGCCATCGACGTGATGCTGCCCGCGCTCCCCTACATGGGCGAAGCGCTCGGCATCACCCACGAGAACGAACGCCAGCTCGTCGTCAGCGCCTACATGCTCGGATTCGGCTTCGCCCAACTCGCCTTCGGCCCGATCACCGATCGCTTCGGCCGCCGTGGCCCGCTGCTTGTCGGCCTCGTCATCTACATCGCCTGCGCCTTCGCCGCGACCTTCGCGCCGACCTTCGCCATCCTCCTCGCCATCCGCTTCACCCAGGGGCTCGGCGCCGCCGGCACCCGCGTCATCGCCACCGCCGTGGTGCGCGATCGCTATGCCGGGCGCGAAATGGCGGAAGTCATGTCGCTGACCTTCATGGTCTTCATGGCCATCCCGATCATCGCCCCGGGCATCGGCCAGGTTATCCTCCTCACCGGCCCGTGGCAGTATATCTTCCTGTTCATGGCCGCGCTCGCGACCGTCATCGGCCTCTGGGGCTTTCTGCGGCTTCCCGAGACCCTCAAGCCGGAGAACCGGCGTCCGCTGAGCATCCGCTCCGTGTTCGAGGGGTTCCGGCTGGTTTTCACCAATCGGCTGGCCATCTCTTATGGCCTCGCCGGCATGTTCCTGTTCGGCGCCATGTTCGGCTTCATTTCCGCCAGCCAGCAGATTTTCGTCGATATCTACGGTCTCGGCGAAATGTTCCCGCTCGCCTTCGCGGTGATGGCCGGCGGCATCGCCGTCGCGCAGTTGATCAACTCCCGCATCGTTCGCCACTTCGGCATGCGCCGGCTGAGCCACCTCGCGATCCTCGTCTACCTCGCCGTGGCCATCGTCTGGCTGGTGCTGGCGCTGATGGGGCCGGTCCCCTTCCCGGTCTTCTTCGGCCTGCTGCTCGTCATCCAGTTCTTCTTCGGCTGGGCCGCCTCGAACATGAACTCGCTCTCGATGGAGCCGCTGGGCGCCGTCGCCGGAACGGCAGCGTCAGTGTTCGGCTTCATCCAGACGGTGGGTGGAGCCCTGCTCGGCACCTATATCGGCCAGCACTTCGACGGCACGCTCGTGCCCAATGCCACCGGCTATGTGGTGATGGGCTCGCTGGTGCTTGCCTGCATCCTGTTCGGCGAACGCGGCAGGCTGTTCGGCGTGGGCGAGCAATACGCCCACGGCAAGGACGCCGCGCACTAGGCTCCGGCGCGCCGCCCCACGAAGATCGTCCAGCCGAGCTGCGGCCGGATCACGCGCTGGAATGTCATCCAGTCGTCCCGGCTCTTGCGCAGCACCTCGACCGTATCCGGATGCGCCGGGTTCTCGCGGGCCCAGACCAATGTCGCGTGCCGGTGGTGGCTGGCATAGCGCTCGAAGTCGGCCTCCGAGGCGCTGATCGTGGCCGAGACTTCCGCCCCGTGCCGCTCGATCACCGCAATCATCTCCAGCGCGTCATGCGGCAGCGGTTTGTCCGCCACCAACGGCCGGTGCTTCAGGGTGATGTCGCCGATGACCATGGTCCCGCCCGGCTTCGTCGCCCGGGCCATCCATTCGAGCGCCTCAGCCAACCCGCCCAGCGCAAACACCGCGCCAAGGCACATCACGATATCGTAGCCCTGCGGCTCCGGCTTGAAATCGAGCGCCTTGCCGTGAACCCACTGCACCTTGCCGCCAACCCCGGCCGCCGCGGCCAGCCGCTTGCCCTCATCCACAAACCGCCGATTGATCTCGAGCCCGGTCCCGTGGATGTCAAAATTCTCGGCCCAGCGCCGCATGACCCACGCCTTGCCGCAGCCGACGTCCAGCACCTTGAGTCCGGGCCTGCTTATGTCGCAGTAGTCGTCGAGCAGCCGGAGCTTGCGGTCCGTCACCGGGTTCTGGATTTCGATGTCGCGCTCGGCAATCGCCCAGTAGCTCTGTTCGTCCATCTCCGGCTGGCCTCCCGCCTCGATGCACGACTATAGCGTAAACACATCCCGCCGGAGCAAGTCCCAGGTCTGGGGGTCGGTTGTCACCAGCACCCCGCCGCTGCTGTGGCTGGGCAGGTACGTCGAACCGTCGAGCCGTCTGGCATAGCCGCCCGCCTCCTCGACAATGAGCGTGCCTGCAAGATGGTCCCAGGGCATCAGCTTGTTGTACATTGCGAAGTGCGTGTTGCCGCTGGCCAGCAGCCGGTACTCATGCCCGGCCACCCGGTAACTTGCCGGCACCCGGATCTTGTCGAGGTTGCCCAGTATCTCACGCCGCTTTTCGCGCGGCAGAAAGGCCGTCGAAACGGTCCCCACCATCTGCGACAGTTCGGGCGCCTTTGCGACCGCCAACCGCTCGGACCCGCCGTCCGGCCTTTTCATGAACGCGCCCGCCCCGCGCTCCGCAACAAACCAGTCGTCGCCCATCGGATCATAGATGATGCCCGCCACCGTCCGGCCGCCCTGCACCACCGCAGCCATCGTCGCAAACAGCGGCAGCCCTGCGGCGAAATTGGCGGTCCCGTCGACCGGATCGACCACCACGGCGACATCGCCCGCATCGAGCCCGGCGAGCCGGTCGATGAGCGCCGGGTCTTCGGCAACCGACTCCTCGCCCACGAAAACCGCATTGGGCCAGCGCGCCGCCACCTCTGCCTTGATCCGGCGCTCGGCGGCCAAATCGGCCTCGGTGACGAGATCGATCGCCTCGGTCTTCTGCCGGATCGAGCCGGTATCGAGCCGCCGGAAGCGCGGCATGATCTCGGCCCGGGCCGCATCACGCAGCACGTTCATCAACTGCTCGGTATCGATCATGAGGTCCTCGGGGATGGGCTGCTTGTCAGTCCCGGCCAGCACCGGGCTCGTGGCCGGAGCTGAGTCCGGCGAAGTCGAACAGCTTGGGGTCGAGCAGATGGCTGGCCCGTACATTGCCAAGCGCCCGGATCATTATGTCCTTGCGCCCCGGCATCCGCCGCTCGATGTCGTCGAGCATCGTCTTCATGGCGTTGCGTTCGAGCCCGTCCTGCGAGCCGCACAGGTCGCACGGGATGATCGGGAACGCCATGTGCTCGGCGAAC
>DAORUH010000042.1:0-20695 GCA_035433065.1 Devosia sp.
CAAGGTCAGCGCCTTCCTCGGCGAGGCGCGCAGCTATGAGGAAACCATCGATCGCGCCCGCATCATCGGGCAGGAACAGAAGTTCCTGATCGCCGCGGGCCTGCTGTCGGGAACGGTGACACCGGCACGCGCCGGCGAGCAGTTCACCGCGCTTGCCGAAACGCTGGTGCAGCACCTGTTCGCCGCGGTGTGCCGCGAATTCGAGAAGCGGCACGGCACGGTGCCGGGTGGCCGCGCGGCGCTCCTCGCCTTCGGCAAGATGGCGAGCCGCGAAATGACCGCGACCTCCGATCTCGATTTCATCCTGCTCTACGATGCCGAAGGTGGGGCGGAAGAGTCGAACGGCGACAAGCCGCTGGCGACGTCCCACTATTACGCGCGCCTCACCCAGCGGCTGGTCGCGGCGGTCACCGCGCCGACCAGCGAGGGCGTGCTCTACGATGCCGACATGCGGCTCAGGCCCTCCGGCAATGCCGGGCCGCTGGCGACCAGCCTTCCCGGCTTCGTCAGCTACCATCACGCCGAGGCGTGGACGTGGGAGCACCTGGCGTTGGGCCGCGCCCGTGTCGTCGTCGCCGAGGACGGCCTCGGCCCGAAGGTGGAGGCCGTCGTCGAGGAGGTGTTGTCGCGGCCGCGCGATGTGGCGAAGACCATCGACGATGTGGTGGAGATGCGCGAACGCTTGGCACGCGATCGCCAGCAGCGCCATCCGTTTGACCTGAAGCTCGCGGCCGGGGGCCTCGTCGATATCGAGTTCATCGCGCAATCCGCCCAGCTCGTCGCCCGCGCCCGGCTCGGCCTGCCGCAGGCCTCGACGGCCGCGACGCTGGTCCGCATGGGCGAGGTGGGCCTGCTGCCCGAGGCCGAGCGGCTCGTTGCCATCCACGCGACCTATTCGACGGTTCTGCAGGTGATGAGCGCGGCGCTCGCCGACCCCTTCAAGGACGAAGGTTGGACCGGCGCCTTCCGCGAACACCTCGCCCGCCAGACCAACACCCCGACTTTCGAACGCCTGTCCGAAGACCTCAAGGAAATGCAGTCGGAGGTGAGCGCCGCCGCCGCCGCGTGGTACGAGCGGGCGCGGGCGTTATAAGGCTTTCGTGAAAAACTTATAACTGGACGGAGGGGTGGTTTCGGGCTATAAGTTTCGCGCAGAAAACTTATAACTGGTCCGATGAAAGAGCTCGATCTCGTCTACCGTACCATGTACGCGGAGCTGCTCCAGCGCAGCCTCGATGGGGCTTTTCACGCCGATTTCGACGGCGCGAAGGGCAACTTCGTCACCGTGCCGGTGAAAGGCCGCGACTTCTGGTACTTCGACGAGAAGACCGATGCGGGCACCAAGCGCCGCTACGTGGGGCCGGCAAGCGATCCGGAAATCCAGCGCCGCGTCACCGAGTTCAAGGCGATCAAGGACGACATAAGGGCCCGCAGCAAGCTTGTCTCGACGCTGGTGCGCGAGGCGCGGCTGCTCCCCCCGGAACGGGTGACGGGCGACGTTGTCGCCGCGCTTGCCCAGGCCGGGCTGTTCCGGCTGCGGGGCGTGCTCGTCGGCACGGCCGCCTATCAGGTCTATTCGGGCTATCTGGGCGTCCGGCTGCCGTCGGCCGCGATGCAGACCGGCGACACCGACCTGGCGCAATCACATGCCCTCTCAAGTTCGGTCGGCGACACCATCCCGGACATGCTCGGCGTCCTGAAGGCGGTCGATCCGACCTTCCGGGCGGTCCCACATCGTCAGGACACGGCGCGCACCACCAAGTACAGGAACAGTAGCCGCTACGAGGTCGAGTTCCTTACCCCGAACACCGGCAGCGCCGACAATGACGACCGGGCCAGCCCGATGCCAGCGCTGGGTGGCACATCGGCACAACCGCTGCGGTTTCTCGACTACCTGATCCTGGAGCCGGTCCATGCCGTGCTGCTGCACAAGACGGGCATACCGGTGCTCGTGCCGGCGCCGGAGCGGTTCGCGGTGCACAAGCTGATCGTCGCTGCGCGGCGGCAGGCGGCCGGCATTTCAGCGGGCAAGCGGGACAAGGACATCGCGCAGGCCGGCAGCCTCATCGAAGCGCTGGAGCAACTGCGTCTGGGGTCCGCGCTCGCTGCGGCCTTCAGCGAAGCGTGGCAGCGCGGGCCGGGTTGGCGGGATGCGCTGCGTCTGGGGCTGGGCTATCTGCCCGACGCGTCGCGCCACCGTCTCGGTGTAATGCTTGAACGCGGGCTCGCGGACATGGGCGAAGACAGCGCTGCATATGCCGAACTGTTGGGCCCGCGCCCCTAGGCCGCCGCCCTCGGGCGCACTGTTGCGGACGTGGCGGCGGGGAGAGGCAGGGATATCGCCACGGTGGTGCCGAGGCCCGGGCGGCTGTCGATGGCCATGTGGCCGCCCGAGAGCTGCGCGATGGCGCGGGCGATGGCGATGCCGAGGCCGGCGCCCGTATTCTGGCGCGTGAGCGCGGAGTCGCCGAAGGCGAAGGGCTGCGACAGGGCGTCGAGCCGCTCCTGCGACATACCGATGCCGGTGTCGGTGACTTCAATCACAACGCCATCCGAGGCCGAGTAGGCGGCGAAGGAGACCTTGCCGCCCGCCGGCGTGTGGCGGATGGCGTTCTCGATAATGTTGCCGGCCATGCGTTCGAGCGCGAAGCGATCACCCACGACGCGCACGCCGGTGGCCGATCCGGGCATGAGTTTTACGCCGGCCTTGCGGGCCTCGCCGGCAAAGCGCCGGGCGATGGCGGTCATCATGTCGTCGATCTGGAACGGCTCGGGCTTCAGCGGCTTTTCGCCGTTCTCCAGTTCGACCAGTTCGAGGATGCGGGCGAAGAACTGCAACAGCCGTTCGCCCGAGGCCTGCATGTCGGCGACATAGCCGGCATAGCGTTTGTCGCCGAGCGGCCCGAACGTTTCCTGTTTCATCATGTCGGCAAAGCCGATGATGTGGTTGAGCGGCGTGCGGATGTCGTGGCTGAGATGGGCGAGGAACGAACTCTTCGAGCGGTTGGCCGCTTCGGCCTTGAGCTTTTCCTCGTGGTAGCGGCGGGCAAGCAGGCGCTGCTCCTCGCGCAGGGTGGAGAGCAGGTCATCGGTGCGGCGGCTCTGCGTCACGTCGGTGACCAGCGTGACGAAGCCGCCATCGGCAAGCGGGCGCTCGTCGATCATCAGGCACGAGCCGTCCTCGCGGTGCAACTCGAGCAGGCGGCTCGAGTCGTCGTCGCTGATGATGCTTGTGTAGCCGCCTTCGACCAGACGCGCGATCGAGGCATGATAGGAGGCGCCGGGCGCGAGTTCCTTGCGGTGCAGGTGCAGGCACTGGAGATACTGTGCGTTGCAGGCGATCAACCGGCCCTCTGCGCTCCAGCAGGCGGCGCCGAACGGCAGGGTGGCGAGCAGCGCCTCGTAGGGCGTCGCGCTGACCTGCCGGCGCGGACGGCGCACCAGCGTCACGCCGATCATCGCGAAGGCGAGCCCGAAGGCGCCGAGCCCGCGCTGCACGAGGCTGCCGACATCGGCCGGCGGAGCGGCGGGACCGGCAAGCGTCGTCATCGCCGTGCCGGTGTAGTGCCAGAGCGCCACCGGCTCGGCGGCGGCGACGTGCATCAGCTGGCGCTGCAGCAGGCGTTGCTCATCGAAGGTGCGCACGACATCGAATGTCACCGACAGGGCGGCGCAGACCATCGCCGTCAGCCCCACCGCAGCGGTGATGGGCGAAACGCGATCGGCAAAAAATGAGACGAGGCGTGCCACTGCCGGTTTCGGCTCCCGAGCTTCTGTTTGGGAAAAGCCGAATCCATTCGCTTCGACGCCGGATGTCTCCGTCGACCGCATACAATTCTCCGCCGCTTCAGATTGGGGGCGACCCGACCACACTCTGCCCCGCGGGACCGACATTGAATCGGCGATTCACCTCTGTCCAGAGGGGGTTAGGCGGCGCCGCGTACGGCGCCGAAAATTCGTGAGTCAGATGAGTCACTTAGGGGGCGAGAAAAATTCTTTCCCCTGTAACGAAGCGTTAACCAGCGAGCGTCCGGGCGAGGATGTCGGCTGTGTTGCGGCTGAGCGAAGCTGATTCCTGCAGCGATTTCAGCGCGGTCTCAGCGTAGGCTCGCCGTTCGGGCTCAAAGCTCTGCCAGATGCGGAAGGCGGTCAGCACGCGCGCCGCAACCTGCGGATTGCGCCCGTCGACATCGCGCACGAACTCGGTGACGAGGCGGAAGCCCTCGCCATCGGCCCGCGCGAACTGCGTCGGGTTGTTCATGCCGAAGCTCGCCATCAGCGCCCGCAACCGGTTGGGGTTGGTCTTGGGGAAAGCCGGGTCGGCGAGGATAGCGCGGATCCGGTCGATGACACCAGTGTCGGGCGCCAGGGCATTCAGCGACAGCCACTTGTCGAACACCAGCGGGTCGGCCGTGTACATGGTCCGGAAGTCGCCGAGCAGGGCGGGTGCGTCCGGTGTCCAGGCGGCGACCACAGCGGCGAGCGCCGCGAAGCGGTCGGTCATGTTGGTGGCCTTCTCGTACTGGGCGCGGGCGAGATCGGGCCCGACAGGCGTGCCGCCAACCACCAGCAGCGACAGTGCCGCATTGCGCAGCGCGCGCTGCCCGGCCTGCCGGAAGTCGGGGGCATAGGGCGCGTCGCTGGCGTTGGCGTGGTAGATGGATTCGAGCGTGTGCCCGATGCGGCCCGCAATCGCCGCGACCAGTGCGTTGCGCACCTCGTGGATGCGGTCGGGATCGATGTTGGTGCCGATCGTACGCGCCACCAGCGTTTCGGCCGGCAGCGCCAGCGCATTGGCCTTGAAGGCGGGATCGAGCGCGTCGCTGCGCACCGTGTCCTCGAGCGCCAGCGCGAAGGCCTGCACCTTCTGCGCCGTCCACGGATTGCCGGCGACGGCATTGACCATCAGCTCCATCGCCACGTCCTGCAGCGCCTGCCAGCGGTTGAACGGATCGCTGTCATGGCGGGCGAGGAAAAGCTGGTCCTCCTGCGTGGCGTTGGAGACGATCCGGACCGGGGCCGAGAACTCGCGGAACAGCGAGGGCACCGGCCGGCTCGGAACATCCTCGAAACGCAGCGTCACGCGGTCGGAATCGAGGACGATCAGGTCGTCCCGCACCTCGCCGCCCGACACCTTGCTCCACTCCATCGGGCTGCCGTTCGGACCGATCAGCCCGAACCTGACCGGCAGCACCATCGGCTGCTTGTCGGGCTGGTTGGGGGTGGGATCGATCTTCTGGCTGATGCTGAGGGAGTACGATTTGGTCGCTTCGTCATAGTGGTCGGTGACGGTCGCCACCGGCGTGCCGGCCTGCAGATACCACTGGCCGAAATGCTTGAGATCGACGTCGTTCGCATCCTCGAAAACGGCGAGGAAGGCTTCGATTGTCGTCGCCTCGCCGTCATGCCGCTCGAAGTAGAGATCCATGCCCTTGCGGAACCCGGCCTCGCCGAGCAGCGTCGCCAGCATGCGGACGATTTCGGCGCCCTTTTCGTAGATCGTCGCCGTGTAGAAGTTGTTGATCTCGCGATAGTGGTCGGGCCGCGCCGGGTGGGCGAGGGGACCCTGATCCTCGGGGAACTGCGTGGCGCGCAGGGTGCGCACGTCCTCGATGCGCTTCACCGCGCGGCTGCGCTCGTCCATCGTGAATTCCTGGTCGCGATAGACTGTCAGCCCTTCCTTAAGGCAGAGCTGGAACCAGTCGCGGCAGGTGATGCGGTCGCCCGTCCAGTTGTGAAAATACTCGTGAGCGATGACGCGTTCGATCGAGCCGTAGTCGGCATCGGTCGCCGTCTCGGGACGGGCGAACACCAGCTTGTCGTTGAAGATGTTGAGGCCCTTGTTCTCCATCGCGCCGAAATTGAAATCGGAGACGGCGACGATGTTGAAGATGTCGAGATCGTATTCGCGCCCGAAGCGCCGCTCGTCCCACGCCATCGAGCGCTTGAGCGAGTCCATCGCGTAGTCGCACTCGCCTTCCTTGCCGTGCTCGCAATAGATGCCGAGCGCCACGGTGCGGCCCGAAGCGGTGACGAAGTGGTCGTGGATCGAGCCGAGGTCTCCGGCAACCATGGCGAACAGGTAGGACGGCTTCGGGAACGGATCTTCCCACACCGCAAAATGCCGCCCGTCGCCAAGCACGCCCTTGTCGATGAGGTTGCCGTTGGCGAGCAGCACCGGCGCCAGCGCCGGATCGGCGATCATGCGCACCTTGTAGCGCGCCAGCATGTCGGGGCGGTCGGCATAGTAGGTGATGCGGCGAAAACCTTCCGGCTCGCACTGCGTGCACCACGTCCCGTTGGAGCGATAGAGCCCCATCAGCCGCGTATTGCCCTCGGGGTTGAGGCTCACTTCGGTATCGAGCACGAAGCGCTTCACCGGCGGCTCGTAGATGGTCAGCCCGGTGCTGTCCTCCTCGTAGGCGGTGAGCGCCAGCGGCAGCCCGTCAATGGCGATGGACTGGAGCTTCAACTCGTCCCCGTCGAGCACCAGCGGGGTGCCGGCCGGCGTGCCCTCGCGTGGCACGATCGTCAGCTGCGCGCGCACCTGCGAAACATCCGGCGCGAACGCGACTTCGAGGCTCACATGCTCGATGATGTACGGGCTCGGCGCGTAATCCTTGAGATAGATGGTTTGCTCGTTCTCGCCACGCATGCACCCGCTCCGCATTATCAATCGGCAATACTGCTTGTCCGCGGTCTACAATGACCGGGCGGGAAGGGAAACCGCAATGGGGGAATGGCTCCCTTGCGGCGGCCCGCTCGCTGTTGCTTCCCGGTGACAGCCGAATCCCGCGCATCGTGTATTCTGCGCGGCTGGCAACCGGTGACCAGTCACAGTCCTGTCAATTTGCAGCGATATGGCCACCGCCGGTCCGTCGGCCGCACGTCCGCCCGTTTCGGGGATGTGCGTCATCCAGAACATTCGCATACCGCGCTGCGCCGCCTCATCCAGAGGCCGTGGCCGCGTCGCCGCCGCCCGAGGGAACTGACATGAGCCTGTTCAGCTGGTTTGAAACGCGCCTGAATCCGTATCCGCTCGATGAGCCAAGCGAGCCGCCGCGGAGCCTCGTCGCCTTCTGCCTGCACTACAGCCAGGGCGCGAAGAAGTGGCTGGCGCTGATGGCGGTGACGAGCGCCCTCATCGCGCTGGGCGAGATCATGCTGTTCTCGTTCATCGGCGATATCGTCGACTGGCTGTCCTCGGCCGACCGCACGACGTTCCTTCAGACCGACGGCTGGAAGCTGTTCGCCATGGCGGCGGTGGCGATGCTCATCCTGCCGTGCCTTTCGCTGATCAGCGCGCTCACCATGCACCAGACGCTGCTCGGCAATTTTCCGCAGCGCATCCGCTGGATGGCGCACCGCTATCTGCTGCGCCAGTCGATGACCTATTTCCAGGATGAGTTTGCCGGCCGCATCGCCGCAAAACTCATGCAGACCTCGCTCGCCGTGCGCGAAGTGGTGATGAAGATCCTCGACATGCTGGTCTATGTCACGGTCTACTTCACCGGCGCCGTGCTGCTTGCCGCGAGCGCCGACTGGCGGCTGGCGCTGCCGTTCCTCGTATGGGTCGTGCTCTATGTGCTGATGGGCCGCTATCTCGTGCCGCGCATCGGCAAGATCAGCCAGAAGCAGGCCGATGCCCGCTCGCTGATGACCGGCCGCATCGTCGACAGCTACACCAATATCGCGACGGTGAAGCTGTTCAGCCATTCCTCGCGCGAAGAGGAATACGCCAAGGAGGCGATGGACCAGTTCCTCGGCACCGTGCACGGCCAGATGCGGCTGTTCTCGCTGCTGCATGTGTGCACCAACGTGCTCAACGCCGCGCTGCTGACCTCGGTTGGCGGCATCGGCATCTGGCTCTGGCTCAATGGAAACATGCTGCCCGGCGCCATTGCGGTGGCGCTTGGCCTCGTCATGCGCTTCCAGGGCATGAGCCAGTGGGTGATGTGGGAAATGTCGGCGCTGTTCGAGAACATCGGCACCGTTAAGGACGGCATTTCCTCGATCTCGCTGCCGCGCATCGTCTCCGATCCGCCGGGGGCCAAGCCGCTGGTGGTGACGAAGGGCGATATCCGCTTCGATCACGTCCGCTTCCACTACGGCAAGCAGAAGGGCGTCATCGAGGACATGAGCCTGCACATCCGGCCGGGCGAAAAGATCGGCCTCGTCGGCCGTTCCGGCGCCGGCAAGTCGACGGTCGTCAACCTGCTGCTGCGCTTCTATGACCGCGAAAGCGGGCGCATCACCATCGACGGCACGGACATCGCCACGGTGACGCAGGATTCGCTGCGCGCCAATATCGGCGTTGTCACGCAGGACACCTCGCTGCTGCACCGCTCGGTGCGCGAAAACATCGTCTACGGCCGCCCCGATGCGACCGACGCTGAAATGATCGAAGCGGCGCGTCTCGCCGAAGCCGAGGATTTTGTCGGCGGCCTGCGCGACCTGCAGAAGCGCGAGGGCTACGACGCCCATGTCGGCGAGCGGGGCGTCAAGCTCAGCGGCGGCCAGCGCCAGCGCATCGCCATCGCCCGCGTGCTGCTCAAGAATGCCCCGATCCTCATTCTCGATGAGGCGACTTCGGCGCTCGACTCCGAGGTCGAGGCGGCGATCCAGAGCCAGCTGCAGGTGCTGATGCAGGGCAAGACGGTGATCGCCATCGCGCACCGGCTCTCCACCATCGCGCAGATGGACCGGCTGATCGTCATCGACGAGGGCAAGGTGATCGAGCAGGGCACCCACGCCGAACTTCTGGCCACCGGCGGGCAATATGCGCGCCTGTGGGAACGCCAGTCTGGCGGCTTCATCAACCCCGACGACGCGGATGAGAAGATCGGCGTCGCCACATCTGGCGCGGAAATCGGCGCTGCGGCGGCAGCGGGGTAGGGATCAGAGGTGGCCGGCATTGCGCTTGCTGCCCCACCCTCGTCCGCCCTTCGGGCACCTTCCCCCATCGAGGGGGAAGGCGATCGAACCGAGAGCTCTCAGTCACGCCCCTTGATGGGAGAAGGTGGCCCCGGCGGAAGCCGGGGTCGGATGAGGGTGGGGCCGCACGCTGTGGCGCCTCCATTCCCCTTACCGCAATTTCACGTTGCCGCCGGAACGTTTACCGCTAAGACTTGTTGGCAAAACAAAAAGCACGCCATGACCATTCTCGCTCCCATCCATCGGCTGTTCGAATCCTGGGTCGAGCCGTTCCGCAAGACGGACACCCTCGAGCCGCCGGCCACGACCTGGAAGTTCTTCTGGTTCTACATCCGCCAGGCGAAGCTGCCGTTCCTTGCGCTGCTGGTGCTGGGCGGGCTGGTGGCGCTGGTCGAGGCGGCGCTGTTCTACTATGTCGGCCGCATCGTCGACATGCTCGATGCCTCCAACCAGGCGCAGGGCTGGACCGGCCTCATCGATCGCTACGGCACCGAGTTGATGTGGATGCTGGTGGTGACGCTGGGCATCCGCTTCATCATCACCTGGCTTTCGGCCACGGTGGAAGAGCAGACGGTCAACCTCGGCTTCTACAACCTCGTGCGCTGGCAGGCATACGCTCACGTCATCCGGCAGAACCTCAGCTTCTTCCAGAATGATTTTGCCGGCGCCATCGCCTCAAAGGTCTGGCAGTCGGGCAGCGCTGTGGGCGACTTCATGGTCAGCCTGCTGCAGGTCGTGTGGTTCATCCTGATCTACACCGTGACCACCGTCGTGCTGGTCGGCCAGCTTGACTGGCGGCTGTCGGCGGCGGTGATCCTGTGGGTCCTCGCCTTCGCCGTGCTCGCCCGCTACTACGTCCCGCGCATGCGGAAGTTTTCCGCTGCGGCGGCCGAGCAGGCGTCGGCTCTGACCGGGCGCGTGGTCGACAGCTTTTCCAACATCCAGACGCTGAAACTGTTTGGCACGCAGGACGGCGACGACCGCTTCGTGCGCAGCGGCTTCGACCGCTTCCTCGCCTCGATGACCAGCCTCGCGCGGACGCTCGTCGGCGTGCGCTCGGCCATGGGCATGCTGTCGGGCATCGCCATCGCCGGCATCGCCGCGCTGTCGGTGCACCTGTGGACCGAGGGGGTGATCACCGTCGGCGCGGTGGCCTTCACCACCGGCCTGATCCTGAGGCTCTACAACCTCCTCGGCCGGCTGATGAACCAGCTCAACGGCCTGATGCGCAACTACGGCACGGCGCAGAATTCTGCCGAGCTGATCGCTCGTCCGCTCGGCCTCATCGATGCGCCGGACGCGAAGCCGCTGGTGGTCACGAAGGCCGGCATCCGCTTCGACGATGTGACCTTCCACTACGACAACGCCCTGCCGGTGATCGACAACCTCGATCTCGACATCAAGCCGGGCGAGCGCGTGGGGCTCATCGGCCGCTCGGGGGCTGGCAAGTCAACCATCGTCAACCTGCTGCTGCGCTTCTATGACGTGCAGACCGGCAAGATCACGATCGACGGGCAGGACATCAGCCATGTGACGCAGGAGTCGCTGCGCGCCAATATCGGCGTCGTCACGCAGGATACCTCGCTCCTGCACCGCTCGATCCGCGCCAACCTCACCTATGGCCGCCCGGATGCGACCGATGACGAGATGTTCGCCGCCGCCGCGCTCGCCGAGGCCGATGAGTTCATCGAGCAGCTGATCGACCCCAAGGGCCGCACCGCCTACGACGCCTATGTCGGCGAACGCGGGGTGAAGCTTTCGGGCGGCCAGCGCCAGCGCGTCGCCATCGCCCGCGTGCTCCTCAAGGACGCCCCGATCCTCATTCTCGATGAGGCCACGTCTGCGCTCGACTCCGAGGTCGAGGCGGCGATCCAGAGCCAGCTCAAAACCCTGATGCAGGGCAAGACGGTGCTCGCCATCGCCCACCGCCTCTCGACCATTGCCGAGATGGACCGGCTGATCGTCCTCGACAAGGGCCGGATCGTGGAGGAGGGCACGCACGCCGAACTCATCGCGCTCGGCGGCCACTACGCCCAGCTCTGGGCCCGCCAGTCCGGCGGCTTCATCGACATCGAAGCCAGCGCCGCGGAGTAAGGCGAGGCCCCGCTTGGCAGCCATCGCGGCCCCGGCTAGCCTCCGTGCAACCACGGAGAACCGTCATGGCCCGCGCCGCCACGCCCTATTCCGAACTCGACCTCGCCGGCGACTACGCGCTCACCTCGCCCGTGCGCAAGACCAGGGCGGTGATCCGCCTCCCTGGCGATGTGCACACCGCGCTGCTCGATGCGGGGATCATCGAAGACCCGTATTTTGCCGACAACGAACAGGCGGTGATGTGGGTCAACCAGACCCCGTGGGCCGTCGAGCGGCGCTTCACCGCCAGCGAGGCCGATGTCGCCGGCTACCTCACGCTCACGCTCGAAAACGTCGACACGATCGCGACCGTCCGCCTCAACGGCGAGGTGGTGGCCCAAACGCAGAACATGTTCCTGCGCTACGACATCGATCTCAGCGGAAAACTCCGCGCGGGGGACAATACGCTGCGCATCGAGTTCGCGGTCGCCCGCGACGTGGCGTGGGAGCGCTCCAACGCGCATCCGTTCCCCATCCCCTTCACCTACAACTACAAGTCGAACGGCCTGCCGGGGGTGCCGCTCAACTTCATCCGCAAAGCCGCCTGCCACGCCGGGTGGGACTGGGGCATCTGCCTCCTCCCCATCGGCGTCTATGGCCGCATGGCCATCCGCCGCTCGCGCCTCGCGCGGCAGGAGAGCGTGCAGGTCGAGCAGGCGCACGGCCGCAGCAGCGTGGAGCTTTCCATCCGCACCATCGTCTACGCCTTCGCCGAAGGCTCGGTGGAACTGACGCACGAGATCGCCGGGCAGGTGATTGCCGACAAGCTCATGGTGCGCCCGGGCGAGAACGTCGTCACCCACACCCTCACCATCCGCAACCCAAAGCTCTGGTGGCCGAGCGGGCACGGCGAGCAGCCGCTCTATGAACTCGTCACCATCCTCGATGGCGAGAGCACCACCCGCCGTATCGGGCTGAGAAAACTCGAATGGATCGTCGAGAAGGACACGATCGATCATTCGTTCAAGGTCCGCGTCAACGGCCGCGACATCACCGCGATGGGCGCCAACTGGATCCCGGCCGACGCCATCCCCTCGCGCATCACCGAGCCGGTCGTCCGTGACCTGCTGGAGAGCGCGAAGGCGGTCAACATGAACATGATCCGCGTCTGGGGCGGCGGTCAGTACGAGCCGGATTACTTCTACGACATCTGCGACGAACTCGGTCTGCTGGTGTGGCAGGATTTCATGTTCTCCTGCATGAGCTATCCGTCGAACCGCGAATTCCTCGATGACGTGCGGCTTGAAGTCACCCAGCAGGTGCGGCGGCTCTCGCATCATGCCTCGATTGCCCTTTGGTGCGGCGACAACGAAGTCATCGGCTCGCTCACCTGGTACCCCGAGACCAAGGCGAACCCCGAGCGCTATCTCGCCAACTACGACCGGCTGAATTCGATGCTGCAGCGCATCGTCGAGGACGAAGACCCGGGCCGCCGCTTCTGGCCTTCGTCGCCCTCGCTCGGCTACCTCGATTTCTCCGATGGCTGGCACTCCGACACCCGCGGCGACACGCATTTCTGGCAGGTCTGGCACGAGGCCGCGCCGTTCGAGCGGGCCCGCGAGGTCAACCCGCGCTTTGCCTCCGAATTCGGCTTCCAGTCCTTCACCTCGATGAACGTCATCGAGAGCTTCGCCAACGAAGCCGACCGCAATCCGTCCTCGCCGGTGATGGAGAGCCACCAGCGCAATCCGGGCGGCAACGCGCGCATCCTCGAGACCATGACGCGCTACTTCCGCTTCCCCAAAGATTTCGACCAGATGGTGTTCCTGAGCCAGGTGCAGCAGGGCCTCGCCATCAAGACCGCCATCGAATACTGGCGCTCCACCAAGCCGCGCTGCATGGGCACGCTCTACTGGCAGATCAACGACACCTATCCGGTGGCAAGCTGGGCGAGCCTCGATTACGGCGGGCAATGGAAGCTGCTGCACTACATGGCGCGACGCTTCTACCGGCCGATCAGCGTCGTCGCCGTTCCGGTGGGCGATCGCGTCGAGATCAAGGCGATCAACGACACCGGCGCGGGCGAGGCCATCGGCGTCACCGTGCGCGCCGTGAGCATCGAGGGCCGCGAGCGAACCCTCCTCGACACGGTGGCCAAGACCACCCCCAACAAGGCGATCGTCGCCGGAACGGTGTATCTCGAAGCCCTGAAATCCGACGAGTTCATGCACATCGCCTGGACCGCCGCCGATGGCACCCCGCTCGGCGAGAACGACTTCTTCCCCCGCGCCTACAAATACTACGATCCCGCCCCGGCGCGGATCAGAGCCAGCTGGTCGGGCGGCGGCCGCGCGCCAATCCTGACGCTCAGCACCGATAAACCGGCCTTCTTCGTCACCGCCAGCGTCGATGTGCCGGGGTACTTTTCCGACAACGCCATCGTGCTGCTGCCGGGCCGTCCTGCGGAGCTCACCTTCACCCCGCGCCACGGGGCAAGAGTGAAGCAGAAGGCGCTTGCCGGAAGCCTCCGGCTGCGCCACCTTCGCGATACGTATTGAGGGAGGAGCCGCAAGTGACAGGCAAGATCAAGCGCAGCGAAGTCAACCGCATCATGCGCGAGGCGGACAAGTTCATTCGCTCATTCGGCTACATCCTGCCGCCCTTCGCCTACTGGACTCCCAAGGAGTTCAAGGAGCGCAAGGGCGAGGCGAAGAACATCATCAACGCCAACCTCGGCTGGGACATCACCGACTACGGGCTCAACGAGTTCGACAAGATGGGCCTGTTCCTGTTCACGGTCCGCAATGGCGACGCCGCCGACCTGCCCAAGGGCCGCGGCATGCTCTACGCCGAAAAGGCGATGATCTCGCGCGACGAGCAGTATTCGCCGATGCACCGGCACAACATCAAGGCCGAGGATATCATCAACCGCGGCGGCGGCACGCTGGTGATCGAGCTGTTCGGTGACACCGGCGGCAAGTGCGACACCACCAAGGGCGTCGAGGTGTACTGCGACGGCATCCTCAACAAGCTCCCGCCGGGCGGCAAGCTGCGGCTGAAGCCGGGCGAGAGCGTCACCCTCATGCCCAACGAGCATTGGCACGCCTTCTGGGGCGAGGGCGGGGACGTGTTCATCGGCGAGGTCTCGACCGTCAACGACGACAACACCGACAACGTCTTCGACGACCCGCGCATCGCCCGCTTCGGCGGCATCGAGGAAGACGAGGAGCCCTGGCACCTCCTGGTTTCCGACTACAAGACCTGGCTCGCCTGAGCTTTCGTTCGCATTCGAACCAATTCACGCCGCCCCGCCATTGACAGACGGGGCGGTGTGACTGTTCCTGCGGTCAGGCTGCCCATCTCGGCGGCCCGGACCTTCAAATGACTGCCACCACCCCAGCCGCTGTCGAGGACCGCCGGAATTTCGGCATCGGTCTGCTCGTCTTCTCCACGCTGTTTTTTGCGACGCTCGATACCTGTGCCAAGTGGCTGGCGCTGGCAGGGTTGCCGGCGTTCCAGATCGTGTTCGTGCGCTATGCCGTGCACCTTGCTCTGATCGTTGCCCTGTTCCTTCCGGTCCGCGGCTTCAAGCTCTTCCGCACCGGCGACTGGAAGCTCGAAGTGGTGCGCGGCCTGTGCATGGCCGGCATAACGCTGGCGAACTTTTATGCCCTGCAGTACCTGCCGTTGACCGTCACCGGCGCCCTGCTTTTCACCATGCCGCTGATGGTCTGCCTGCTTGCGGCCCCGATGCTGGGCGAGAAGGTCGGCTGGCGCCGCGCCACCGCCGCGGGCGTCGGGTTCATCGGCGTGCTGATCATTGTCCGGCCGGGCACCGAAGCCTTTCACCCGGCTGCGATCCTGTGCCTGTTCGGTGCCTTCTCCGGGGCGCTCTATGCCATCTTCACCCGCAAGCTGGCGGGCGTCGATTCCGCCGCGACGCAGACGACCTATGCGGGGCTCGTCGCGGTGATCGCCATCACGCCCTTCGCCTTCGATGGCTGGGTCTGGCCATCCGATGTCCCGACCTGGATCGCCTTCGTTGCCATAGGCATCGCGGGCGTGCTGGCCCAGCAACTGCACGCGATTGCCCACCGCCACGCCTCGCCGACCGTGCTCGCCCCGTTCAGCTACCTCCAGCTTCTCGGCCTCGCCGCGTCCAGCTGGTTCATCTTCGGACAGCCGCCCGACGTGTGGTTCTACGTGGGCGCGCCGATCATCATCCTGTCGGGCTTCTACATTTTCCTGCGCGAGCAGAAGCTCAGGCGCCAGCCCTCGCTGGCCCCGGTCGAGGAATGATGGTGAGCGTACGCCCAATCGAAGACCGCCGCCTGACGGCCATCGGCCTGCTCGTCATCGCCTACCTGTTCTTCACCATCATCGACAGTTGCGCGAAGTGGCTGGTCCAATACGGTGGCCTGCCGACGACTGAAATCGTCTTCGTGCGCTATGCGGGCCAGTTGCTGATTGTCAGCGCCATCTTTCTGCCCACGCGGGGCATGGAACTGGTGAGAACGCGCAACCTCAAGCTCGAAGTGTTGCGCGGTCTCTTCCTCATGGGCTCGACCATCGCCAACTTCACCGCGCTGATCTTCCTGCCGCTCACGGTGACGTCGTCGATCTCCTTCACCATGCCGCTGATGCTGTGCGCGCTGTCGATCCCGCTGCTTGGCGAGACCGTCGGCTGGCGGCGCTGGATGGCCATCCTCGTCGGCTTCGTCGGCGTCCTTATCATCGTTCAGCCAGGAACGAGCAGCTTCCACCCGGCGGCCTTCCTGTCGTTGCTCGGCGCCGCCTTTACCGCGCTCTATTTCCTGTTCACGCGCAAGCTGGCGGGCGTTGATCCCACCACGACGCAACAGTTCTATTCCGCCTTCGTCGCCACCATCTGCCTCATTCCGCTGGTGGTCTGGGGCGGCTGGGTCTGGCCGGCCAGCATCGTGGGCTGGTTCTGCTTTGGCACGATGGGCGCCGCGGCCCTTGTGGCGCACCAGCTCATCACGGTCGCGCATCGCTTTGCGCCCGCGACCGTGCTCGCCCCGTTCGGCTATGTGCAGATTTTCTTCATGACCGCGTCGAGCTGGCTGGTCTTCAACCAGCCGCCGAGCGTCTGGGTCTATGTCGGCGCGCCGATCGTCATCGCCTCCGGCCTCTACATCTGGATGCGCGAGCGCCAGCTCAGCAAGTCGATCATCACCGAGGTCGTGGCGCGCGACTAGACCACCGGCTTCGGCGCTTCGAGGTCCGCACTGCCTCGCCGGTTGGGCGAGAACAGGAACGCAGCGATGAAGCAGAGGCTCATCAGCAGCACGATGGTGGGCGCCGGCGCACTGTCGATGAAGAAGCTCAGATACACGCCGAGCAGCGAGCAGCCGAGCGCAACCGCAATCGCCGCCAGCACCATGCGCTCGAAGCGCCGCGTCAGCAGGAAGGCGATTGCCCCCGGCGCCACCAGCAGCGAGATGGCGAGGATGATGCCCACCGCCTTCAGCGCCGCGACGATGGTCAGCGACAGGATGGTCAAGAGTCCGTAGTGCAGCACCCGCGTCGGCAGGCCGATGGCGCCCGCCTGCTGCGGATCGAAGACGAAGAGCAGGAGGTCACGGCCGCGCGCCACCGCCACCACCGTCACGATCAGCGCGATGATGCCGGTCTCCAGCACATCGCCCCAGCCGATGCCGAGGATATTGCCGAACAGGATATGGTCGAGATGCACGTCGGTGCGGATGCGCGTGTAGAGCACGAGTCCCAGCCCGAACATGCCCGAGAACACGACGCCCATCACCGTGTCCTCCTTGATCCGGCTGTGTTCCTTGAGGAACCCCGTGGCCACGGCGCAGAACATGCCGGCCGCGAACGCGCCGATGGCGAGCGGGATGCCGGCGATATAGGCCAGCACGATCCCCGGCAGCACCGCATGCGAGACCGCGTCGCCCATCAGCGACCAGCCCTTGAGCACCATGAAGCAGGAGAGGATCGCCGCGGGCACCGCGATCAGCGCAGCGATGGCGAACGCCATCTGCATGAACGGGAACTGGAACGGCGCAAGCAGGTCCATCAATTGTCTCCCGCGAGGCTCTCGGCCGAGCGCCGCCGCGCCGCCAGCATCCCGTGCTTGGGGGCAAAGAAGAACGCGACGAGGAAAATCAGCGTCTGCAGCACCACGATAACGCCGCCCGTCGCCCCGTCGAGGAAGTAGCTCGCATAGGCGCCGACAAGGCTGGTGAGCGAACCGATCAGCACGCTGATGACGAGCAACCGCGGAAAGCGGTCGGTGAGGAGGTACGCGGTGGCTCCCGGCGTCACCACCATGGCGACGACGAGGAACGCGCCGACCGTCTGCAGCGCCGCCACCGTCGAGGCCGCGAGCAGCGCAAAGAAGATGACCTTCAGGAGGTCGGGATTGAGCCCGATCGAGCGCGCATGGTTCTCATCGAAGAACGCCACCATCAGGTCCTTCCACAGCAACAACAGCACCACCAGCGACACGACGCCGATGATGACGAGCTGCATCGTGTCCTCGGGGCTGATGGCGAGGATGTTGCCGAGAATGATGGTCTGCACGTCCACCGCGGTGGGCGACACCGAGACCATGAACAGGCCCAGCCCGAAGAACGAGGTGAAGATCAGCCCGATGATGGCGTCTTCCTTGAGCTTGGTGCGCTGGTTGAGGAACAGCATCGCCAGCGCCGCCAGTCCGCCCGACAGGAACGCGCCGACCGAGAAGGGCAGGCCCAGCATGTACGCGCCCGCAACGCCGGGCACGATGGCATGCGACAGCGCATCGCCGATCAGCGACCAGCCCTTGAGCATGAGATAGGCCGAGAGGAACGCGCAGACCCCGCCTACCAGCGCGCTGACCCAGATGGCGTTGACCATGTAGCCGTAGGAAAACGGCTCCAGCAACAGGTCCATCACTCGGTGTCCCGCGTGTGCTGGTGCCGCTTCTGGCCTTTTTCGCCATACATCACCAGCGGCCGCTCATCGTCGGAAAACACCGACAGTTCGCGCGGGTCGTTGTCGTCGTGCAGCCCGGTGCCGCCGAGCACGAAATGGCGCAGCACCCCGCCGAACGTATGCTCAAGGTTTTCGCGCGTGAACACCGTAGCCGTCGGCCCGTAGGCGAGCACGGTGCCCCTGACGAGGATCACCCGGTCGCAGAACTCCGGCACGCTGCCGAGATTGTGCGTGGACACGAGAATGACGCGGCCTTCGTCGCGCATCTCGCGCAGCAGGTTGATGATCGCTTCCTCGGTGGTCACGTCGACGCCGGTGAACGGCTCGTCGAGGAGGATCACCTTGCCCTCCTGCGCAATGGCCCGGGCGAGGAACACGCGCTTGCGCTGCCCCCCTGACAGCTCACCGATCTGGCGCTTGCGGTAGTCCAGCATGCCGACACGCTTGAGCGCCGCGTCCACCAGTTCGCGGTCGCGCGGGGAGGGGATGCGCAGCATGTTCATGTGGCCGTAGCGGCCCATCATCACCACGTCCTCGACCAGCACAGGGAAGTTCCAGTCGACCTCCTCGGACTGCGGCACATAGGCGACGATATTGCGCTTCAGCGCTTCCTTCACCGGCATGCCGAGGATTTCGACCTTGCCCCGCGCCACCGGCACAAAGCCCATGATCGCCTTGAACAGGGTCGACTTGCCGCTGCCGTTGACGCCGACCAGCGCGGTGATCGTGCCGGTCGGCAACGCAAAGCTCGCATTGCGCAGCGCCGTGTGGCCGTTCCGATAGGTGACGGCGACATCGTCGGCGCGCAGGCCCGATCCATCCTGCTGTAGCGCGGCTGCCGGGGCAGGGGATGCGAACTCGTTCACTCCGTCAGCCCCTTGGCAATGGTTTCAGTCGTGACCCGAAGCAGGTCGAGATAGGTCGGCACGGCACCCTTCGCATCGGTCAGCGAGTCCACGTAGAGCACGCCGCCGTATTTCGCCCCGGTCTCGCGCGCCACCTGCTGCGCCGGATCGGCCGACACCGTGCTTTCGCTGAACACGGCGGGGATGTGGTTGGCCCGCACCGCGTCGATCACCTTGCGCACCTGCTGCGGCGTGCCCTGCTGGTCGGCATTGATCGGCCACAGGTACAGTTCGCGCAGACCCAGATCACGTGCGAGATAGCTGAACGCCCCCTCGCTGGTCACCAGCCACCGCCGCTCCTCCGGCACCGCGGCAATGATCGCCTTCAGCGGCTCGAGCGTCGCGTGGATCTCCGCCTTGTAGGCCTCGGCATTCGCCAGGTACGTCGCGGCGTTGGCCGGGTCGTGCTCGGCGAAGGCCTTGGCGATGTTGTCGACGTAAATCTCCGCCGAGGTCGTCGACATCCATGCATGCGGGTTCGGCTTGCCGGTATACGGCCCCTCGGCGATCCCCATCGGCTCGACGCCATCCGAGACCACCACGCCCGGCACGTCGCGCAGGTTCTGGAAGAATCGCTCGAACCACAGTTCGAGGTTGAGCCCGTTCCACAGGATCAGGTCCGCGCCCTGCGCGCGCACCAGGTCGCCTGGGGTCGGCTGGTAGTTGTGAATCTCTGCCCCGGGCTTCGTGATCGACTCGACCACCGCCGCGTCTCCCGCCACCCGCTGCGCCATGTCGGCGATGACGGTGAAGGTGGTGACCGCCTTGAACTTGTCCTCTGCTCCCGCCGTGCCCGGCAGGCCGGCGAAAAGGGTGGCCGCGACGAGGCACGCGGTCAGGCGGAAGAAGTGCATGGGGGCGGTATCCGGCGACATCAGTTGCGAATAGTTCCGATTAGCAGGTTATTTTCGCGCCTTGTCAACTGTATTCGAGGCAACCGATTGACCTGCTTTGCCCCATCGCCCGCCCATCTTTGCGCAATTGCATCCGGGGCTTCGCTCGCTAGACGGCCGTCTTGCAATTGTGGCGGTTCACAATTAATTATCCTCTGATCGACATTTGGCTGACACTCGGCCGTATGCCGCCGTCACCGGCCAGGCGCACGTTCCAGACTTCCAGAGATCGACTGGCCGGGTGAGGGGGCTCCCGTCGCTTCACCCACACGAAACGACGAAAAGGACTCACCCATGGAAACGGGCACCGTCAAATTCTACAATGATCAGAAGGGCTATGGTTTCATCGCCCCCGATAACGGCGGCAAGGACGTTTTCGTCCACGCCACGGCGCTGACCCGCGCGGGCCTGACCGGCCTCAGCGAAGGCCAGAAGGTGTCGTTCGACACCGCCGAGGATCGCCGCACCGGCAAGACCGCGGTCAACAACATCTCCGCCGCCTGATTTTCAGGCTCGGCCGATGGAATGGAAAGGGCGCCGCAAGCGCCCTTTTTCATTGCCCTCGGTTCTGCCGCGGCGGGGGTTGAACGCTGCCCGCCTCGCCCTGGGTGATCAGCCGCGCGCTGCGGTGGCCGGTGAGGTAGATCCATAGCCAGCTCAGCGCCACGGTCAGCCGGTTCTTCATGCCGATGAGGAAGTAGATGTGGGCGAGCCCCCACGTCCACCAGCCGGCCCAGCCGGTGAGCTGCAGCCAGCCGAAATCGATCACCGCCGCACTTCGCCCGATGGTCGCGATATCGCCGAGGTGCCGGTAGGCGAACGGCGGCAGCGTCCTGCCTTCGAGCCGCGCGCGGATCACCTCGGCGGCGTAACGTCCCTCCTGCTTGGCCGCATCGCCGATCCCGGGCACGGGCTTGCCGGCGGCGGTCGTCG
>DAORUH010000043.1:0-20618 GCA_035433065.1 Devosia sp.
CCGACTGCGAACGTTCAGTCGGCGAACCTCTCCCGCGCCGCGGGGGAGGGGGACCGGCGCAGCCGGTGGAGGGGGCAGCCACATGGACTGAATTTCTGGTGGCACAGGGTCTGACGCATCATGCGCTGCCACTGCGCCGAGCGCGTGCTGTGACGGGACTAAAACGCAATAATTTGCGCAATAGAAATGTCTATGATATTGTCAATCCAATTGGAGGTGGTGAATCATGATGGATAACGTCATTCAGTTGCCCCGTCCTTCGGCCATCAGGCCGTCGATGCGACGATTTGGTCACTACCTTCATGTGGATTGGAACGATCACCTCGAAGTGCTGCAACTTATCGCGGAGGGTGATCGCGGCTATTTGGGCTATGTGTTGGGCGCTCAGAACGTGGAGCGTCATCGTGAGCTTTCCAAGGAAGCCCTCAAGCGTGGATTTGACCTGATCCTTGATCCAAAGACGCAGCAATCAGCGCTCCCTGGTAGTTATTCGCCGGCCCATGGTCGTCTTCCATGGGGGCTTGATAGGCCACACCGAGCGGCGGACTTCGATGACCACGGATCAAAAGCAATTGCAGATGAGATAGCGGCCTTCGCAGTGCGCAATGGCTTCACGCAGGTCTTGTCTGCAACGCATGTGTTAAGCAGTCTCGATGATCCGTGGTTCGAGATTGATCGCCGCATGTCAGCCTTGCTGCGCGAGCGCCTGCCTCGAGACATCCTGTTAATCTATCCGCTGTCCTTGCCAATAGCGTCTCTTCGTGAGCCTGGCGTGGCCGGACAACTGCTTGCGAGCCTTAGTGGTTTGGAGCTAGACGGACTTTGGCTTCGGATCGAGAACTTTGGCGCAGACTCATCAGGCGATAAGACTCTGGTATTGATGGGGATCGCGCTCGAACTTCAACGACTTGGAGTTGCGGTTGTTGCTGACTATTCGGCTGGCCTTGTTGGAATGGGTTTGCTTGCGTTCGGCGCCGTGGGTGGCGTTGCCCACGGAGTAATGATGCACGAGTCATTTAAGGTTTCGACGTGGCGCCGTCCGCCTTCGCAGCAGAACAGCCGAGGCGGTGGTCTCGCACCTCGAGTTTATGTCCCGCAACTCGACGTTCTCCTGAAGCCTGCGAGCGCGAGCGCGCTACTGGAGCACTCCTTAAGGGCGAAGGGGCACTTCGGATGCCAAGACCCCAAATGCTGTCCTAAGGGCATCAATGACACCGTTAGGCATCCGGCTCGACATTATATCAAGCAGCGATCCTATGAGATTGAGCGGCTGTCTTCGATCCCGCCTACACTGAGGGTTTCGAGCTTTGTTGATCAGGTTCGTCGCACTTCGGACGCTGTCGCAGGCGTGGCAGCACTAAAGGTTGCAGATGAGGGCCTTACCAAGCTCTTAGCAAAGAAACAGCGTCATACAGCGGGTCTGAGACTGGCCCTAGGTGCTTTGTCGGAAGACTATAAGGTACCCGATGACGTTGTTGTTCCTAGCGCTCGCAACGAGAGATAAGAAGACTAATATGACAAGCGCAGTGGCAAGAAAACTAGATACCATCAGGCAGAAGGCAGGTTTTAAGAACATTGACGTCGCTAATGTGCTTGGGACTAGGGCGGAAACTGTCTCGCGTTGGAGCCAAGGGAAGGCGTATCCGCAAGGTACAGCAGAAAGAAATTTGCTGGAGCTGGAGTACATAGTTGACCAACTCTCCGAGTTCTATAATCCTCAGGAGGCTAGGCTTTGGATGTTTTCTCGTCAGCGGCTCCTTAGCGACGAGTCCCCTGCCGACCTGATCAAGAGCGGCCATATCGATGACGTTCTGCAGCTTATACGAGAGATGCGTGAAGCCGTTTTTAGGTAGAGCGTGAGCAGAGCGAGCTTCGATCCGAAGATCTACGATCTTCTTGAAACCCTCCAGCCTAAGGCGTTCGCGGGCGAGGTTTTCCGTGCGGTTCCGGAGGGTGCTAACCCTCTGACCTTCTCAAGCGGCGGAGGAAGATGGGGGTTGCCATCGCGAGACCCCTCTGCAACGTCCATCCTCTACACGAGTAAGACATTCGATGGGGCACTGGCAGAAGTGTCGTCATACTACAAACTGCTGACTCCGCTCCCCTCGAAACCGCTTGTCGTTCACCGCATAGGGATAGTCCTTCAACGAGTCTTGACACTCGATATGAGCCTCATTGCCCGACTTGACGTTGATGAGGATGCTTACAGCGGGCGCCCATACCTCGATCCGCCGTCGAGAACCCAAGAAATCGGGGCCACGGTGAGCTTCCTAGGCTTCGACGGACTTCAGGCGCCCTCCGCTAGGTTTGCCACTGACAACCTCATGATAATGGGGGACAACTTTGCATTCGACGGGCGGCTTGAGGTGCTTGAGGCCAAATCGGTCGATTGGCAGTCTTGGGCCGATGCGAACTTGAGGGGGTAGCCACTAGATCGTGGTATTCCTCAGAGGGAGACCTGTGCCACTATCTACTCCCCGCCCCGCGCCTCCAGCACATCCAGCTCCATCTCGCGCAACCGCTTGATTTCGTCCCGCAGCCGCGCGGCCTTCTCGAATTCGAGGTTGGTCGCGGCTTCGCGCATCTGGGTTTCGAGGTCCTTCAGGACCGCGTGGAGGTTGGCGCCGACCTGGATCTGTTCCTTGCCGGACTTGTCCTTGCCGATCGAAACGGTGACGTGGTCCTTTTCGTAGACCGAGTCCACGATCTCCTTGATGTTCGATTTCACGCTCTCGGGCGTGATGCCGTGCTCGGTGTTGTAGGCGACCTGCTTTTCGCGGCGGCGGTTGGTTTCGGCGATGGCGCGGTCCATCGAGCCGGTGATGCGGTCGGCGTAGAGGACCACCTTGCCGTCGACGTTGCGCGCGGCGCGGCCGATGGTCTGGATCAGGCTCGTCTCGGAGCGCAAGAACCCTTCCTTGTCGGCATCGAGGATGGCGACGAGGGCGCATTCGGGGATGTCGAGACCCTCGCGCAACAGGTTGATGCCGACGAGGACGTCGAATGCGCCGAGACGCAGGTCTCGAATGATCTCGATGCGCTCGATCGTGTCGATGTCGGAGTGCATGTAGCGCACGCGAATGCCTTGCTCGTGCATGTACTCGGTGAGGTCCTCGGCCATGCGCTTGGTGAGCACGGTGCACAGCGTCCGGTAGCCGGCGGCGCTGGTCTTCCTGATCTCGTCGACGACGTCATCGACCTGGGTTTTGGCCGGGCGGATCTCGACGGGCGGATCGATGAGGCCGGTGGGGCGGATGACCTGCTCGGCGAAGACGCCGCCGGTCTGCTCCATTTCCCATGAGCCGGGGGTGGCCGAGACGTAGACCGTCTGCGGGCGCATGGCGTTCCATTCCTCGAAGCGGAGCGGGCGGTTGTCCATGCAGGAGGGGAGGCGGAAGCCGTATTCGGCGAGCGTCGCCTTGCGGCGCAGGTCGCCGCGATACATGGCGCCGAGCTGGCCGATGGTGACGTGGCTCTCGTCGATGAAGACCAGCGCGTCATCGGGCAGGTATTCGAACAGCGTCGGCGGCGGCTCGCCGGGGCGGCGGCCGGAGAAGTAGCGGCTGTAGTTCTCGATGCCGGCGCAGGAGCCGGTGGCTTCCATCATTTCGAGATCGAACAGCACGCGCTGTTCCAGCCGCTGCGCTTCGAGGAAGCGGGCGGCGCCGTTCAGCTCCTGCAGGCGCGCGGCCAGCTCCTGGCGGATCAGCACCAGCGCCTGGTTCATGGTGGAGCGGGGCGTGACGTAGTGGCTGTTGGCGAAGACGCGGACGGAGAGGAGGTCGGCGGATTTCTTGCCGGTCAGCGGATCGATCTCGGCGATGGATTCGATCTCGTTGCCGAACAGCGTGATGCGCCAGGCGGCGTCCTCATAGTGCGCGGGGAAGAGTTCGATGGTGTCACCACGCACTCTGAAAGTACCCCGGGTAAATCCCGCGTCGCCGCGCTTGTATTGCAGCGCGGTGAGGGCGCGCAGCAGCTCGCGCTGGTCGATGGACTGGCCCTTGCGCAGGTCCACTGTCATCGCGGTGTAATCCTCGACCGAGCCGATACCGTAGATGCAGGAGACCGAGGCGACGATGATGACGTCATCGCGCTCGAGCAGCGCCCGCGTGGCGCCGTGGCGCATGCGGTCGATCTGCTCGTTGATGGTCGATTCCTTCTCGATATAGGTGTCGGTGCGCGGCACGTACGCCTCGGGCTGGTAGTAGTCGTAGTAGGAGACGAAGTACTCGACCGCGTTCTCGGGGAAGAAGCTCTTCATCTCGCCATAGAGTTGGGCGGCGAGGGTCTTGTTCGGCGCGAGGATGAGCGCTGGGCGCTGCGTGCGCATGATCGTCTGCGCCATGGTGTAGGTCTTGCCCGAGCCGGTGACGCCGAGCAGGACCTGGTCGGTCTCGCCGTTGTCGACGCCCTCGGTGAGATCGGCGATGGCGGTGGGCTGGTCGCCGGCGGGCTGGTACGGGGTCACCAGCTTGAACGGGATGCCGCCTTCGGATTTATCGCGCGGCGCGGGGCGGTGGGGCTTCCACTCGGTGTTGCCCTCGACCTCCTTGCGGCCGTGCATGATGATGTCTTCGAGCGCCTTCACGGTGGCCGAGATGCCGACGTGCCCGACCTCGGTGCCGATGCGGGCCACCTGCTGGGTGCCGGGGCCGCCGGGCACGATGGTGGTGCCGACGTTGGAGCGGGAGGAGGCCAGCGCGCCGCGCAGCTGCTCCATCGCGGCCGGGTCCTTGGCGACGGCGCGGGAGATGTCGCGGGCGGTGACTTTGCCGGACGGCGCATGGCCGAAGCCGGCCTGCGGGGACTCGCCGAGGCCTTCGAAATCCGGGCGGACGACGGCGTTGGCCTTCGACTTCGGGGCCTTGAGCGACATGCCCGTCGCGGCCGAGCGCTTGCCCTTCTTCTTGTCGGTGGTGACGGCGGCTTCTTCGGCGGCCATCTGGGGCGAGCCATTGGCCTCGGCTTCGGCGGCGCGGCGGGCGGCGTTGTCGAGGGCGCGCTTGTTGCGCAGCCGCTCCTGCGGCAGCCGCGCATTCAGCCGCTCGGCCTCGCCCTTCTCGATCTCGCCGATGAAGTCGTCGATGGAAAAATCGGTTGCGCCCTCGGGACGGGCGGCGGTTTGCGCGCCCTCGCGCCGGGCAGGCTGGGGGCGGGAGGATTTGCTGCTGGCCATATCGAATCCGCTGCGTTGCAAGGGAGCGGACGGCTCCCCACGCGTCCCACATAGATAGGACGCGCGTCAGAAAGTGTCAGTAGGCGAGAACGAGCGCGACGCTAACAGGTTGCGAACGGAAAGGGAACGGGTGGGCAGGTTGCCCCTGCAATCACGTCATTCCTTGAAGACGTTTTCGCGGTGATGCCTGAGAAATGACGGACTGGGGCGATCGGTTGGCCTCGCCGGGACAAGCAGTCGCCCGCTGCGGTTTACCAGGGACGCAACCTGGTCCGGAATGCCCCTGCGACTGAGGAGAATTGAATAATCGTCCTCGAACGTCATCATGCCGCGGTCAAACATCCAATGCATGGTCCCCGACAGGGCAATGCCGTTTCGCACCGAGTCGGGCCCCTGTGCAGCAACCGACCGAATATGGGCAGCCTGAACTTCGGGGCGACCGCCGCCGTTCAGAAGGCGCAAGCCTGTGACCGCACAGCGCCGGTCATAGGCGCGCTGTACCACCCGAGAGAACATTCGGTCTCGAAACGGCCGTGAGAGAAAGACCTCCGCGCGCTCCTGAACAAGGAACGGTGCTTGGTCACCTTCATGGAATCCGTCGGGCAACTCGACTTCGGGCCACTCGGGAAGTGCCCCGAATCCAGCCGCCATTATGGCGGTGAACTCGTCTTCCGGAAGCAGCCGCACCGACCTGCCAAAAGCGCCCCTATTTGTCGAACCATCCTGCTTTTGTAGGATCGACTCGTAGTAGCCTTTGCGTTCGACGAAGGGCACTTTTCGGTCAAAGTCCAGATAGCCTTGCAGGTCGGCGTAGTAGTGGTCAGAAAATCTGGGATCCTTTCGAATTCCAGCAACCGTGGCAGTGGCGAAGTAGGACATATCTCCGTCACTGCGCCGCGGTTCGTAGTAGACAATCTGATCACCAACAGTCTGTTCAACCGCGCCCAGGTATGTCCGAGGAAAGTGGTAGTGCAGCTCGACGTCGTCGTCGTAGCCGGAACCTATCCTGGTGGTGAAAACACCTTTGCTCAAGAAGCACCTCGAGGTTCGCGATTACTTCATGCGAAGCACTTGCGTCGACGAATTAGCGCCTGCCGCCAAGCGGTGACAAGGGGCGGCCTGCTGGCTGACTGGAGGCAACGCGTGGCAATCGTACTAGTCGCCGATCCCAACCTATGCCGCCGACTGTCTCCAGCAGTGACGGCGGAGCGGGAAGGCGGTAGAACGGCGCGCGTTTCTGCTCTCCGGATTTTCCCATGCCCACGCGTCCTTATGAAATCGATGTGCTGATCTCGGCGAAGTCTATTGCGGCGCGGGTGGAGGGGTTGGCGCGGGAGATTGGGGTGCACTTCAAGGGCACCGACAAGCTGGTCGTGGTGGGGCTGCTCAGGGGGTCGTTCGTGTTTATCGCGGACCTCGTGCGGGAGCTGCATCTGCCGGTGGAGGTCGATTTCCTCGAAGTGTCGAGCTACGGCAATTCGACGGAATCGAGCCGGGAAGTGCGGGTGATGAAGGATCTGCGCGGGGAGATCGAGAACCGCGATGTGCTGGTGGTCGAGGATATCGTCGATACCGGGTATACGCTGCGGCATGTGCTGGATTTTCTCGGGACCCGGCATCCGCGGCGGATCGAGGTCTGCGCGCTGCTCGACAAGCCGTCGCGGCGCGAAGTGGATGTGAAGGCGAAGTGGGTGGGGTTCGAGATTCCGGACACATTCGTCGTCGGCTACGGAATCGACTACGCTCAGCGCAACCGCAACCTGCCCCATATCGGCTCGGTGCGGTTTACCGACACGGACACCACAACAGGATAGTCGCATGGCCCACCCACCGCGCCGGCCGATGAGCAACATCGAGAAGGCAGAGGCCCTGTTCAAGGCGGCGACGACCAAGCCCGTCGAAGCCGCTCCGAAGGCGAATGTCATCCCGACGGGCAAGGAGACGGTGTCTCTGCGGCTCGACCGCGATGTGCTGGCGCATTTCCAGGACGACGGCCCGGGCTGGCAGGACCGCATCAACGCGGCGCTGCGCACGGCCGCGGGCCTCTAGGCCCCCCAAGGGAACGCAGGACGCCCCTCGGGGTTTTAACCGGATTGCCAGCCAACGAGCAGGAGTCCGGGATGACGCTATTGACGTATGAAGTGGTCGAGCACGACGGCGGCTGGGCCTACAAGGTCGGCGACGTGTTCTCCGAGCCATTTGCCACCCATGCCGAAGCGCACCGCGCCGCTGAAGCGGCGGCGCAACGCCAGCATCTGGGCGGGGAAACCACCGATATCGAGTTCGAGGATGCGAGCGGACGCTGGCATGTCGAACGCTCGGGCGGCGGCGACCGGCCGGAGACGCGGGTGGAGGATGACGACTGAAGGGGCTCGAGGGCGCGGACGCGTTGCGGAACTGCGCCTGCCTCGCTCCCCTCCCTAGCTTTGCTACGCGGCGTTGCCGCTAGCGGTGCTACCCTCCCCGCGACGGGGGAGGGTGAAGGCGTCAGGGTTCGCGGAGGAGGTGGGCGGCGGGGACGCGGAGGATGCGGAAGATGGTGCTGGCGCCGAGGAAGCCGGTGATGGCGATGGCGCCGAGGTTGACGGCGGCGAGCGTCACCGGGTTCAGGGTGAACTCCACCTCCAGCAGGACCTGGGTGAGGATCCAGGCGAGGCCGATGCCGAGCGGGGTCGCGAGGACGGCGGCGAAGAGCGCCAGCAGGCCGTAGGTGAGGACCTGCACCCAGATGATCTCGGGCTGTTCGGCGCCGAGCATCTTGGTGATGACCGCGTCGGACTGGCGCTGTTTGCGGCCGGTGGCGAGGCTGCCGATCAGGACGAGCAGGCCGTTGCTGACGGCGAGGCCGCCGACCAGCGAGGCGGCGAGGGCCAGTTGGCCGAGGGCGGCGGTGATCTGCTCGAGGGTCGCGCCGATGGCGATGAAGCGGATATCGGGGAAATCGGCGGCGAGTTCGCGCGCCACCTTTTCCTCGGTGCCGCCTGCGGCGGTGACGGCGCCGAGCAGGGTCGAGGGGTAGCCTTCGAGGACGCCGGGCGAGAAGGTGGCGAGGAAATCGATGCCGCCCTGCCACGAGTAATCGCGGAAGTTTGCGATGGTGGCGGTCACTTCGTCGCCGAAAATGTCGAAGCTGATGGTGTCGCCGATCTTCACGCCGAGGCCGGAGCGCAGGTTCTGGTGCAGCGAGACGAGCGGCGGGCCGGCGTAGTCGGCGGGCCACCACTGGCCGTCGACGACGCGCGACGTCGCGGGCAGCGCGGTGCGGAAGGTGAGGGGGACTTCGCCCGAAAGCAGGAACGAGGCCTCGGGGCCGCGGGTGCGGACCTGGGCGGCCGGCGTGCCGTTCACGGTGAGCAGCGCGCCGCGCAGCATGGGCGTGGCGGTGAAGGCGGTGATGTCGCCGCCGGAGTCGCGCATCTGTTCGAGCGCGGCGACTTCGTCCTCGAACAGGTCGGAGGCGACGAGGGTGGGGGCATCGAAGACGGAGGCGCCGAGATACTCGTTGCGCAGGTTCACTTCGAGCGCCAGCACGACCACCAGCATGGCGAGCGCCATGCCGACGGAGATGACGACCGAGGGAGCGTTGGAGCCGTGGCCGGTGATGCCGCGGAGCGCATGGCGCAGCACGCGGTTCTTCGGCTCGGGCATGCGGCGCAGGGCCCAGATGGCCGCTGAGGTGGCGAGCCGGAAGATGACGACCGCGAGCACCGAGACGACGAGGAAGGCGGCGACGAGCATCGGGTCGCCGGTCATGACGATGGCGAGCCAGACGAAGAGCACGCCGGCGATGACCAGCGGGACGATGCGGAGGGAGCCGAACAGGCCCTTCCAGTCGATCGGGGGGGCGGCGAGGCCTTTTGAGCGGAACAGCGAGACCGGGCTGATGGTCTGCGCCTGCGTGAGCGGCAGGTAGGAGAAGGCGAAGGCGGTGACGAGGCCGACGCCGCCGGCGACCAGCAGCGGCTGGAGGTGGACGGTGGAGGCGAGGTTGACGCCGACCGAGGCGCCGACCACCGGCATGGCGATGAACGCCGCGCCGCCGCCGATCAGCAGGCCAAGGCCAACGCCGATGGCGGCGAGGGTCGCGACCTGGGTGAAGAAGTGGATGAAGATGCGGCCCGCGCCGGCGCCCATGCTGCGCAGCACGGCGATGACGTTGGCGCGCTCGGCCACGTAGGACGAGATGCCGGTCCACACGCTGACGCCGCCGATCAGCAGCGAGGCGAGCCCCACGATGGTGAGGAAGCGCATGAAGATGTCGTAGTAGCGCACCATTTCACCGAGGCCGTCGCGCGCCGAGCGGACGGTCCAGGTCGGATCGTTGAGGGCGGTCTCGATGGCCTGCTGGCCGGCTTCGCCGTCGCCTTCGTTGAGCAGCACCTTGTAGCGGAACCAGGTGCCGAGGCCGGGGAGCGGCGAGGTGCGGTCGGAGAGCGTTCCCAGCGCCTCGATGGTGACGAGGGTGGGCAGGCCGAGGCGGAAGCCGCGCACGGCGGAATCGGGGAGGCCGGTGAGGCGGCCGCGGACCTGGAACGGCGTGCCGCCGAGCTCGAACGTGTCGCCGACGCCGACGCCGAGCTGGTCGAGCATCAGCGGTTCGACCAGCGCGCCAAAGGCGCCGTCGCGCTTGCCGAGGAATTCGGCGACGTTGGTGCCGGGGGGCAGTTCGGGGCTGACGACTTCGCCGAGCAGGGGATAGGCGTCGTTGACGGCGATGAGGTCGACGAAGGCGTCGCGCTCGCCGGCCTGGGCGCGCACGTTGGTGTCGATGACGCGCGAGAATTTGCCGAACGTGGAGAGCAGCGCCAGTTCGCCCTCGTTGGCGGCGCGGTCGCCGCGCGAGAGCTCGACGTCGCCGCCCATCAGCACGGCCGCGTCTTCATCGACGGCCTGGCGGATGCTGGCGCCGACGGAACTGACGCCGGCGATCAGCGCCGTGCCGACCGCGAGGCAGGCGACGAGCAGCGCAAAGCGCCGGAGGTCTCCGCGCATGTCGAGGAGACCGATACGGATGGCAGCCCACAGACCATGCATCAGGCGCGTACCGGCGTGGTTTCGGTGAGGACGCCCTGTTCCATGGTGAACACGCGGTCGGCGCGTTCGGCGAGGCCGGGGTCGTGGGTGATGAGCACCACGGCGGTGCCCTTCTGGCGCGCCATGTCGAACATCAGCTCGATAACGTGGGCGCCGGTCGCCTGGTCGAGGTTGCCGGTGGGCTCGTCGGCGAGCAGCAGGCGGGGGTTGGCGATCATGGCGCGGGCGAGGCCGACGCGCTGCTGTTCGCCGCCGGAAAGGGCGGAGGGGCGGTGATCGAGGCGCTTGCCGAGGCCGACCGTGGTCAGCGTCTCGGCCGCGGCCTTGCGGGCAGCCGCGAGCGACATGTCGGGGCGGGCGATTTCGAGCGCGAGGCCGACATTGTCGACGGCGGTGAGCGATGGAATCAGGTGGAAGCTCTGGAACACGATGCCGAGCGTCTGCCGGCGGAACACCGAAAGCTGATCTTCACTGAGGCCGGGAAGTGACTTTCCGGCAACAACCACCGACCCCGACGTGGGCCGTTCGAGGCCGGCGAGGAGCATCAGCAGCGATGTCTTGCCACTGCCGGACGGGCCGACAATGGCCACAACCTCGGCCGGTTCGACCCGCAGCCCCACCTTGTGCAGGATCGGCAGCGGCCGCCCGGCGATCTCAAGGGTGTAGTCGACGTCAGAAACTTCGATGATCGGAGCGTTCATATTTGCATGAGGTGCTTGATTTGTGTGGCTATTCTCGAATACGGCACGGGTCGGATCGAGCGGCACGCCGCCCGTTTCGGGTAACACGAGATCATCGGAACGTCATCCGTGCATACCATTTCGAGCTTCGCGATACGGCTACGTTTCGCAACGGTCAGAAAGATGGTATCCAGACAGCTTTCCTACGAGACTCTGACTTCGGTTTTCTAGCGGGGGCCACGCCAATTGGAGGGCGTTTTGGGCAAACAAAATAGACTTGTAACTGCCGTGGCTGCGATCATGCTGTCTAGCCTCGTAGCGGCGCCTGCGCAATCCGGTCCCGCCGAGATGAGCCTGCTCGAGACTTATGTCGGCAACTGGAAGGGCGAGGGTAACCTCGTTGGCGGCCAGAAACCGGAGCCGTTCCGCTGCCGGCTGAATGTCACCAAGGGCAATCTCAACAAGGTCAACTATGCCGGGCGCTGCACACTGGTCGACATGAACCTGTCGGTGAGCGGCACGATCGCCTTCGATGACAAGGCGCGGCGCTACCAGGCGGTGATGAGTTCGAATGCGGGCTTCAAGGGCACCGCCGTCGGCCGCATAAGCGGCAACACCATCACCTTCGATCTCGCCGAGCAGGAAACCGACAGCGGCGGGAACAACGTCCGCATCGGCAGCCATCTTGAGCTGGTTGGCGACAGGATCGCGATCGACTTCGAGGTCGAGTTCAACAATTCCGGCAACGTGCTGACGGCGCACGTGCCGTTCGCCCGCTAGGCGGAGCGAGCCGGCTGCGGCCGGCATGGTGAAATGACGACGGCCGGCTCCGCAAGGGGCCGGCCGTCGTCATTGCGGGGCGCCCCGGGGGCGACGAATTCGGCCAGAGAGCGGGCCGAGCAGATGTTGCGGTGAGATACTCGGTGACGAACGCGGCTGAATGCGAGGCGTGCCGTCATCACGACGCGCTGTTGCGTGGGGGGAGCCGGAACCAAGGTGGCTCGAAAAGCATTGTTTTCCTCAAGTTGATGAGGGTTATCATGCGGTTAATTCATATTGCTGAACTGTTGCTTGCCTGCTCGATACTGCCGTTCGCGGCGGTGGCGCAGGAGGCGCCTGCTGCCCCTGCCGGGGCAGCGCTGGAGCCCGCTCCGGCGGTTGTTGCTGCGCCGGTGCTGACGGCGGATGCGATCAACCTCTCGGCGCTGGAGGAAGTCCCCGCCGAGTTTCGCTCGCCCATTCTCGTCGAGGGCGAGAGGGCGCCGGCGGCGAAGCCGGACCCGGCCATCGTCAAGCTGCAGGTGCTGCTGGATCGGGCGGGGGCCAGCCCCGGCGTGATCGATGGGTTCGACGGCGACAATGTGCGCAAGGCCATCGTGGCGCTCGAAATCATGAGCGGGCACAATGTGGACGGCATCATCGACCCGGACTTGCTCGGGCAGCTCGATACGGCGCATCAGGCGATCGGCAGCTATGTCATCACCGATGAGGACATCAAGGAAGTGACCGGCGAAGTGCCGGCTGACTACGCCGAGAAGGCCAAGATGGAGTTCCTTGGATATGCGAGTGTGGCGGAGGCGCTGGCCGAAAAATTCCACATGGATATCGACCTGCTGAAGGCGTTGAACCCGTCCGCGCAATTTGTTCCGGGTGAGACGGTGCTTGTCGCCGATGTCGGGGCCTTCCGGACGGGGCAGGTGGCGCGGATCGAGGCTGACAAATCGCTGCGGCAGGTGCGCGCCTATGACGCCAATGGCGGGCTGATCGCGGCCTATCCGGCGACCATCGGCAGCGAGGACAACCCCTCGCCGACGGGAACGCATCTTGTCGATGCGGTGGTGCAGATGCCGAACTACACCTACAACCCCAAGATCCATTTCCAGCAGGGCGAGAACACTGAGGTGCTGACCATTCCGCCGGGGCCGAACGGGCCGGTGGGGGCGGTGTGGATCGACCTCACGGAGCCGACCTTCGGCATCCACGGAACGCCCGAGCCGGCGAAGATCGACAAGACGGCGTCGCATGGCTGCGTTCGGTTGACGAACTGGGATGCGCAGGAACTGTCGCACATGGTGGCGAAGGGCGTGCCGGTCGATTTCGTCGGCTAGGATTGCCGCTTAAAAGCGAGGGCCCCGCTCCATTGCCGGAGCGGGGCCCTCTCTCATTCAGGCGTACCGATCAGCGGACGCGGATCGACGAGATGATGTCGTTGCCGTTGGAGCCGAGGTTGCGCGCATTGCGGTCGATCACGACACAGCGGCCGCCAAAGTCGGCGTGTTCGCAGACCAGCGCCTGGGCACCGCCTCGAACGCGGATCGAGGAAATCTGGTCGTTCCAGCTGCCAAGGGCGCGGAGGCGCTCGCCGGGACGGGCGCAGAAGTTGTTCCCGCCAAAATCCACGTGCTCGTAGAAGCAGACTTCAGCGCGACCGCCGCCGGGGCCGCCGGGACCACCAGGCCCACCGGGGTAGCCCGGGCCGCCCGGATTGCCGGGACGCGGCGGACGGGTAAAGCCGCCTTCGCCGATGGAAATGCTGAAGCCCGGGACCGAGAAGTTGACGCTCGGCTGGCCGTTGTTGCCGACGCCGATGTTGACGCTGCCGCCGCTATTGCTGCCGCCGCCGCCACCACCGATACCGCTGAGGTACTGGCAGGAGACCCAGCCGTCACGGCCGCTGCGCGCGACTTCGCACCACTGGCCGGAACGGCCGACGACATCGACCTGTTCACCGCGACGCATGACATCGACGACGGATCCGCCGGGCGCAGACCGGACATTGATGTTGGAGGTTGCGGTTGCTGCAAACGCCGGCGCGGCGACGAGCAACGTCGCGGCCACCGCGGCGGCAGCAAGGATGAACTTGGGAAGATGCATTATAGTTTTCTCCTGAAAGGATGGAGTGCCCACTCCGCGGAGCGACAATCGCGCAGACTGTGTTCCGGTTGCGTTAACGGGTGAAAAAGGTTGCCAGGGCCGGGCGGGAGGACGGGCGCCACGCGAGCGGCGCCCGAATTGGTCAATAGACATCGATGTACGACATCTGACCGTTGAAAGCCCCAAGACTGGGGGTATTGGTGTTGATGTTGTAGCAGGTGCCACCACCGCCGACGTCCTGGCAGACCTGTGCGCCCGCGCCCCCGTAGAAGCGGATCGAGGAGGCGGCGTCATTCCAGCCGACGGAGGTGAGGTTGGTCGTCGTGCCCTCGGCGAAGCAGCGCGAGGCGCCGCCGTAGTTCACGCCCTGATAGATGCAGGCACGCGGGCCGGAGGAGGTGCCGCCGCCGGCATCGATGGAGATACCGCTGCCGCCACCGCCGCCGATGCCGAACGAAATGCCGGGGCCGCTCGGGCCGAAGGTGAGGCCAAACTGGAACGGGATGTCCTCGTGCACGTCGCCTTCGTCATCGATGGGGGCGAGGCGGTTCTTGCGGATCCAGCCGTCGGGGCCGTCGATCTTGATCTTGCAGCGCTGCGTGCCGCATTCGAGCACGATGACTTCGTCGTCCTCGTAGACCTCGTTGATCACAAGGTTGCCGGTCTTGGTCTTGTAGACGGGTGAGTCCTGAAGGACGATGGCATCGTCAGCCGCCAGTACAGCAGTCGCGCCGACAAGCATCGCAGCGGCGGCGATGGCGGCGGGAAGGACGATGGATTTCATGTGAATTGCTCCGGGGTGGCGGGGGAGCACTTCGCGTCTGCCCCCGCATCGCCAGCGCACTTAGCGATAACGGATGTGAACCGGGGCTGAATGGGCATTGCTTCGATCCGTGGATCACATTTTCCGCACGGGCGTTGACGGCGAAGCGGCGATAGTCCATAACCAAAGCGTTCTGAAACCTTTCGGTTATACAATGACGCCGTCCGAACAGCTCGATGCGACCTTCATGGCTCTCGCCGATCCGACACGCCGGGCGATCCTCGCGCGGCTGACGGAGGGGGAGGCCTCGGTGACGGAGCTCGCGGCGCCGTTCGACATGAGCCAGCCGGCGATCTCGAAACATCTCAAGGTGCTGGAGCGGGCAGGGCTGGTGTCGCGCAGCCGCGATGCACAGCGCCGGCTCGCGAAGATGGAAGCGGTGCCGCTCGGCGTCGCCAACGACTGGCTCGAAACCTACCGGCAGTACTGGGAGCAAAGCTATCAGCGGCTCGACAGCCTGCTGGAGCGGCTCAAGGCCGACAGAGGCGCGCAAAGCAAGGAGTAGTCAGCATGCCAAAACCCCTCGCCATCCACACGCCATCCGACCGCGAGATCGTGGTCACCCGCGGGTTCGACGCGCCGCGCGACCTTGTCTGGGACTGCTACACCGTGCCGGCACTGATGAAGCAGTGGTACGGCCTCCCGGACTGGGAGATGACGGTGTGCGAGATGGACCTCAGGGTGGGCGGCCGGTGGCGCTATGTCACCAAAAGCCCCGACGGCTTCGAAATGAAGCAGTGCGGCGAATACCGCGAGGTCGTGAAGCCGGTGCGCATCGTCCAGAGCGAGATCTTCGAAGTGGACTGGACCGGCGGCGAGACGATCAACACGCTGATGCTGGAGCGCGACGGCGAGGACCGGACGATCACCACGATGCGGGTGCTCTATTCATCGAAGGAAGCCCGTGACGGGGCGCTCGCCTCGCCGATGGCCGAGGGCATGGAAATCGGCTTCAAGCGGCTCGACGAATTTCTCGCGAAGCAGGCAGCACGGTGAGCAGAGACCTCAAAGTCGTTCGCACATTCGATGCGCCCATCATGTCCTCAACCTGGGCCTACACGCAGGTGAGCGATGGGACTGGCTTTGCCTATGTCTTCAACCTTGCGGATGCGAACGGAACGGTGATCGATCCGCAGAGCATGGGGTTGCCTCCCGACTTTCCGCGCAACGCCAGACACACCGTCGCCCTCAGGGATATCGGGGGGACTGAACTGACCATGGTCGAGGCTGGTTATAGCAATGAGCAGTTGATGCAGCTTTCCCGCTGCGGGCTGGAAGAGTGCTTCGACAAGATGGCTGCGATCTTTGCCAACTGACGGTCTTTCAAGGAGAAGAACAATGTCCAAGCTTACCACGTGGCTCTGGTTCGACACTGACGCCGAAGAGGCGATGAACTTCTACTGCTCGGTGTTTCCGAATTCGAAGAAGGGGGCGGTCAGCAGGTATCCTGCCGAAATGGGTGGGGGTGTGATGACGACCGACTTCGAGATCGAGGGATATCGCATCTGCGGGCTCAATGGCGGGCCGCAGTTCAAGCATTCCGAGGCGTTCTCGATCATGGTCGACTGCAAGGACCAGGCGGAGGTCGACCACTACTGGAACGCGCTCACCGCCGATGGCGGCGAGGAGAGCATGTGCGGCTGGCTGAAGGACAAGTTCGGTGTCAGCTGGCAGATCATTCCGCGGCGGCTGATGGAACTGCAGATGGACCCGGACAAGGCCAAGGCCGGGCGGGCCATGCAGGCGATGCTGAAGATGCGCAAGATTGTTATCGCGGATCTGGAGGCGGCGGCTGGGTGAGGGGGCTCGATCGGGGATCGCGTCGCCCCCCTCCCTAGCTTTGCTACGGGCCTTCGGCCCTAGCGGCGCTACCCTCCCCGCGAGGGGGAGGGTGAAGGAAGAGGCGTCAGTAGAAGTTGGGGTACCAGGGCCACTTGGGCTCGCGGCCGAAGCTGATGTTGTCCTGCCAGACCCAGCCGCGGACCCAGCCGTGATTGCCCTTGGCGTGGATTTCGCACCACAGCTTGTGGCAGCGGTCGACGCGGATGCGGATCTGGCCGTCGAGTTCGCCCACGGCGCGGCGATACGGCTTGTAGGTGTCGAACACCGGCTGGCTGTGGATCAGCCACGCGCGGGTGCCCGTCTCGATGGCGGCTGCCGGCAGGGACATGGCGAGCACCGCGGCGAGCGGCAGAACGATACGGGCAAGTGACATGGCAGATCCCTCGGTTGTGGCAACAGGCTAGCGCAGCCGGGGGCAACATCCAAGGGCGCGAAACGGCTACTTGCCGATGACGCGCTTCCGGCCGTCTTCGCCGATGGCGACATAGACAAAATGGCCGGCTGTTACCTTGACGCGATCGGCGACGCGGTTGCGCCGCACCCAGGCCTCGATGGCGACGGTGATCGACGTGGTGCCGACGCGATCGATCGCGGTGTAGACGCACAGGATGTCGCCCACCTTCACCGGGGCGATGAAGGTCATCGCTTCGACGGCGACGGTGACCACGCGGCCCGGCACGCGCTCGACGGCGGCGATGGCGCCCGCGATGTCCATCTGGCTCATCACCCAGCCGCCAAAAATATCGCCCGCCGGGTTGGTGTCGGCCGGCATTGCGAGGGTGCGGATGGTGAGCGCCCCGGAGGGCTCGCCGGTGGGGTCAATCATGGTGCGGTCCTTTCACCGGCCAGCGGGCCGTATCTTCCTCCCAGTGCCTGCGGCACAGCGAGACATAGACGGATTTTTCGATCGAGACCTGATCGCCTTCCAGCAGCACGCGGCCGTTCTGGTCCTGCCGCACGACCATCGTCGCCTTGGCGCCGCAGTGGCAGATGGTGCGGATTTCGCGCAGCACGTCGGCGATGGCCAGAAGCTCGGACGAGCCGGGGAACAGCCGGCCCTGGAAATCGGTGCGCAGGCCATAGCACATCACCGGCACGCGCAGCCGGTCGGCGACGCGCGCGAGCTGCCAGACCTGCTCGGCGGTGAGGAACTGCGCCTCATCGACAAAGACGCAATCGACCTTGCTGATGTCGGTCTCGTCCCGGATGCGGGAGAAGAGATCGGTGCCGGAGTCGTAGAGCTCGGCCGGGGAGGAAATGCCGAGGCGGGACGAGATCACTCCGGTTCCGCCCTCGGCATAAAGGGCGGAGGTGAAGAGCAGCGTGCGCATGCCGCGCTCGGCGTAATTGTACGACGACTGCAGGAGCAGGGTCGACTTGCCGGCGTTCATTGCTGCGTAGCAGAAGTAGAGCTTGGCCATCCGGGCGGTTGTGCCCCAGTCCGGCGCACCTTGCGAGAGGGGGATCACCCGCTCCACAAAAAAAGGCGGCCGCCGGGGGGGAGGGCGGCCGCAGTATGCCAAAACAGGGGCTCGGGCGCGGGTTGGCGCAGGACGCCCCGACGACCGGAACCGCAGCTACTGGGGCGGGTGCGGCGGTCCCTTTCCTGATCCGGCGATCTGGGGATCGATACCGAACGGGACGACCCTAGGCGGTCCAGATAACAATCAAGTGACAGGGCGGCCGGGGGCGCGTGGGCAGGCCTCTTCACAATCGCGACACGATTGCCCGCTAGCCAGTGCGTGCGGTGGGTTATGGGGAGTTCCGGAAATGAAATTTGTTCTCAAGGCCTTGGCTGGACTGGCGCTGGTGGCCACGATGGTCGCGCCGGTTGCGGCCGTCGAGAAAACCATCGTCGGCAACTGGCAGACCGGCCCGGGCGATCTCGCCTACAAGCTCGAATTCTGCGGCAACGGGGAGGAGCTGTGCGGCGTCCTGACCTACAGCCGCGACCAGGATGCCCGTTTGCAGCGCAATGTCGGCAAGCAGATCATCGATCGCGCCAAGCGCGTCGGGCCGCAATCCTGGAAAGGTGACCTGATCTTCGCCGGCCAGAAGATGAACGGCACGATGACGCTGGACGGCGACGTGCTGCATTTCGACGGCTGCGCCTATCTGGTCATCTGCGGCAAGTTCAATCTTTACCGCATGTAGGCCAACTGGTGCGTATCCGGCCTGACCCGGCTACAAGGGCGACGCAGGCCGTGGGGGCTCTGTCGCCCTTGTTGCTTCTGCAAGGGGTGCAACGCTTGTTGGACGCACCACATGAAAACGATCATTGCCGGCATCTTTGCCGCCACGACCCTTCTTGCCGTGATGCCGCTTCCCGCGCTGGCGGCTGTCAATGTCGCCGCAATCTGCGACGGCTCGGTTCCCGAGGGTTGGAAACGCCCGGGCGGGTTCTGCGCCCAGACAAAGCCGGGCAACTCGCTCAGCGCGCCGGTCTCGCCGGGATGTGCGGCCGTCGCCTCGATCGATCTCAACGATGTCCGGCAGCTGGTGGCGTCGCGCGGACCGTGTGACCCTTGCTACGGCGTTACCAACGTGTTCGGTTTTAAGGGCCTGGTGGCCGGCGACCGCGTGCGGACGGCCTGCTGATTTCGCCTACGCGATAGACTCCCGGCGCTGCCGCAGCGCCGGGACCAGTTCCACGATCAGGATGGCGGCGAAGATCAGCGCCGCCCCGGCGTAGCCGATGACGGTCAGCCGTTCGTTGAGCAGCAACGCGCCGCCGATGGCCGCGAACAACCCCTCCGCCGACAGGATGATCGCCGCGTTCGATGGCGGCACGTATTGCTGCGCCACGGCCTGCAGGGTGAAGGCGATGGCCGTCGAGCAGATGCCGGCATAGAGGATTTCGAGCCAGCCGTCGCCGATGGCGGCGAGGGTCGGGGTTTCGGTCAGGGCGGCCCCGCCGGCCGCGAGGACGGCAGCGGTGGCAAAGCAGATCGCCGAGATCGTCACTGGCAGGCCGGTGCGCCGCGAGACAATGCCGATCAACAGGATCTGCACCGCCCAGCCCAGCGCGCCGCCGAGGACAAACAGATCGCCGGCGTTGAAGCTGTCGAGCCGCGCGCCGTTGAGCAGGTAGACGCCGAGGATCGCCAGCGGCATGCCGACCCAGATCACCCAATGCGGGCGCTGGCGGAGAAAGCCGAGCGCGAAGAATGGCACGAACAGTACGTAGAGGCTGGTGATGAAGCCGGCATTGGTGACGCTCGTCATGGTGAGGCCGAGCTGTTGCAGCCAGGCCGCGACGAAGAACGCGACGGCGACGAGCGCGATGAGACGCCAGTCTCGGGCGGTCACCGCGGCTCTGCTGCGGCGCAGTTCCCAGGCGACCAGCGGCAGGACGAGGAGACCGCCGAGCGCATAGCGGATGGCGGTGAAGGTGAGCGGGCCGAGCGATTCCATCGCCGACTTTTGGGCAACGAAGGCCATGCCCCAGAGGAACGTGGTGAGGATGAGCAGCGATGTGGCGAGGGGGCGGGGCATGGACCGGGTGGTGCGAGGGCGGGTTACGGTTGTCGCTGGGGTGGGTAACACAGATTCCTGCATTCGCAGGAATGACCCGGTGATGGGGGAACGGCCGGTGCCGCGCAACGCTGAGCGATCAGAGTTCGACGTCGAGGGCGGTGATGAGGCGGGTGACGTCTTCGGGCGAGGTGTAGTGGGTGAACGACAGGCGCAGCACGCCGATGCCCGGGTTGATGCCCATCGCCTCGAGCGCGCGATAGGCGTAGAAATTGCCGCCTGCCGCCATGATGCCGTGGCGCGACAGCCGCTCGGCGGCGGTGATGCCCTGTTCGCTCAGTGCGATCGAAACGGTGGGGGCGCGCGTCTCGACATCGGCGGGGCCGATGAGGCGCAGCTTCTTGCGGTCCTTCAGATAGTCGAGCAGGGGCTTTAGCAGGATCTTCTCCTGCGCCCGCATGGCGTTGTGCGCCTTGCTGAAGGCGTTCGCGCCCTCGGCGGAAGGGCCGGCGATGAGCGCCACGGTTTCGAGGTAATCGACGACGCCGGTCGAGGCCGCGATCATCGGGTTGTTGGGGCCGGCCGGGGTGAGGCGGCGGCGCGGATAGAGGTCGTTGAAGAAGTGCCCCTGGTTCGGCAGTTCGGCCGCGAGCGAGGGGCGGATCGCCATCACCCCGCCGTGCGGGCCGTACACCTTGTAAAGCGAGAACAG
>DAORUH010000044.1:0-20258 GCA_035433065.1 Devosia sp.
GGCGCGCTCACCTTCGAACACCGAGCTGGCATAGTGCAGCCCGTGCGTCAGCACATGCAGCTTCGCGTCTTTCCAGGGCACCAGTTTTCCGTCAAACCAGATCCAGCCTTCACGCTGGTCCATCGGCACGCCTGCCATCGTCCGTCTCCCACTCACTTCTTACCGGCCCTCGCGCGGCCGTTTGCTGTCGCCAATCTTGCATCACCCTCTTTCCCTTGGCAAACCTGAAAGCCTTTGGGATAAGCGAGTTAGCAGCTTCAATGGACCGACAATGCCACCCGGCAAAATAAATGTCAACAAGGCTGACCTAACTGCAAGCCCGGACTCCGGCGCGGCGTTGCCGCTCGACGTCATGGGTCTGTTTTTCTTCGCCTATCGCGATTTCGTGGGGGATGCCGATGCGCTGCTCGAAAAGCAGGGTTTTGGCCGCGCGCATCACCGCGTTCTCTACTTCGTGAACCTGAAACCCGGCATGCCGGTCGCCGACCTGCTCGATATCCTCAAGATCACCAAGCAGAGTCTCGCGCGGGTGCTGCGCCAGCTCATCGACAGCGGCTACATCGAACAGCGCACCGGCCATTCCGACCGCCGCCAGCGCCTGCTGTTCGCCACCGCCAAGGGCCGCGACCTGTTCGAAGTCCTCTCGGCCACGCAGACGAGCCGTATCGACCACGCCCTCGCCTCGCTCCCTCCCGACGGGCGGCGCACGGTGCTGAAGTTCTTCGTCGGCATGGTCGAAACCGCCGACCGCCCGACGCTGGACCGCCTGAAGCTCACCGACGATCTCTGAGCGCGCCTGCTACGCCTCACCCAGATCCCAGTAGATCCCCGCCATGATGGCGAGTCCCTCGCGCACGATGGCCACCGGAACGTGCTCGTTCGGCGCATGCTGGGAGCAGCCCGGATACGAGTGCGGCACCCAGATCGTCGGCAAGCCGAGCAGCACCGAGAACGCATCATTGGGCAGCGATCCGCCAAGGTTCGGCAGCACCGCCGTGGGCATCCCGGTGGTCTCGCCGATCGATGCGGCGATCCGCTTCACCCACGGATGATCGGGATCGAGCCGCGTCGCGCGAAACACTTCGGCCCGCGCCAGCGTGATATCGACATAGCCGAACCCCGCCGCATCGAGATGCTGCCGCAGTGCCGGCAACACGTTGTCCTCGTTGATGCCGACGACGGTCCGCAGTTGGCACCGCGCCCACGCACCCGGCACGATCGCGTTGGCCGGCGCCGCCGGGTCGCCCGCCTTCGCCGCGATCACCGCGAACGATGGCCAGGCGTACAGCTTCTCGCTCAGCGTCAGCCCCGGCTCGCCCCAGTCCGGATCGATCCGCGGCCCGTCCACGGATTGCTCGACCGGACAGTTCGCAAGCGCCGCACGCACGCTTGCCGGAATGCCGTCCGGCCGCCATCCTTCGACATTGATCCGCCCCGTCGGGCTCACGATCGTGGTGATCGCATGCGCCAGTTGCGCCGCCGGGTCCGACAAGAGGCCGCCCCAGTTGCCCGAATGCTGCCCGCCCTGCCGCGCCGTGATCGACAGGTCGAACGTCACGTTGCCGCGCGACCCGAGAAACACCGTCGGCCGGTCGAGCCCCAGCCGCAGCCCGTCCGACGCGATCAGCACATCGGCCGCCAGCGCGTCGGCGTATTCCGCGCAGATGGCGTGCAGCCCCGGCGAGCCGACTTCCTCGCCCATCTCGAACAGCAGCTTGGCGTTGAAACCGAGCCGCCCGCGCGTCTCCAGCACGGCCGCAAGCGCGGCGAAATTGATCGTGTGCTGGCCCTTGTTGTCCGCCGTCCCCCGTCCGAACCAGACGCCATCGCGCTCGGTCATCTGCCAGGGCGACAGTCCCTCCTGCCACCCCGCTTCCATGCCCGGCACGACATCGCCATGCGCATAGCAGAGCACCGTCGGCAGGCCGGCGCTTTCGATGCGCTCGGCGATCAGGAACGGCCAGTTCTCGTGGAAGACAAGCCGGCTCGTGAACCCGAGCGCCGCGAGCGCCGGCACAACCTCGGCTTCAATGTAGCCGGCAAGTGTTCGGGGCTCCTCGCGCCCGAGGCTGACAGTCGGCATCGCCACCCGCCGCCCCAGGGTCCGATAGATCGCGCCGGAGTCGAACTCACCAATCGCGCGCGCAATCGCCGCCTGCCGCGTCATCATTCCCCCAACCACACTCGCCCACTTACAGCAGCTTCCTGCCGTTCGGCACCCGCTGCTCCACCGCCGCCAGCACGATCGCCCCGTTCTCGTCCTCAAAGCCGAGCGTCAGCACTTCGGAGCGGAACGGCCCGATCTGACGCGGCGGGAAGTTCACCACCGCCATCACCTGCCGCCCGACCAGCGAAGCGATGTCGTAGTGCACGGTGATCTGCGCCGAGCTCTTCTTCGTGCCGATCTCCGGGCCGAAATCGATGGTCAGCTTGATTGCCGGTTTCCGCGCCTCGGGAAACGGCAGCGCCTCGATGATCGTGCCGGTGCGGATATCGACCTTGAGAAAATCGTCATAGGTGATCGTCTCACCCACGCCCCAGTTCCTCGCTGCGCAACCGCGCCGCGTCGACCGCCCGGTCGATCAGCGGCTCGAGCCCGTCGGGCGCCATCAGCACCTGCAGCGCCGCATAGGTCGTGCCTTTGGGCGAGGTGACGTTCTCGCGCAATTGCCCCGCCGGCGCCGGATCGGCTTCCATCAGTGCCGCGGCGCCGATCACCGTCTGGCGCGCCAGCTGCATCGCCTGCGCCGGCTCGAGCCCCTGCCGCATGCCCGCTTCCGCGAGGCACTCGACCAGATAGAACACATAGGCCGGTCCCGACCCCGATAGCGCCGTCACCGCGTCGAGCCGCGCCTCGTCGTCGAACCACACGACCTGCCCCGCCGCACTCAGCAGCGCATTGGTCACCTCGCGATCGCCCGCGCTGACCCGGTGCCCCACGGCGCCGGTGATGCCCTTGCCGACCTGCGCCGGCGTATTGGGCATGGTGCGCACGATGCGCTCGGTCGGAAACGCCTCGGCAATGGCGCTGATCGGAATCCCCGCGGCGATCGAGAGCACCAGCGTGTGCGGACCGACCGCCGGTGCGATGTCCGCCATCACCTGCCGGATCACCTGCGGCTTCACCGCCAGCACCAGCACATGGATCAGCACACCGATCGGCGTATCGAGCAGGCGGATATCGTGCTCGCGCGCGAACGCGACGGTCGCCTCGCCGGGCTGGGGATCGACCAGCACAAGCTGCGCCGGCGGCAGACCTCCCGCGATCCAGCCGCGCGCCAGCGCCAGTCCCATCTTGCCGGCACCCATGAGGACGACCGGCCCAACATCTTTCAGGCTCACGCTTCGCCTACCGTCTCGAACATGACTTCGGTCAGGGCATCCGCGGCATTCTTGCCGGCCCAGACCACGAACTGGAATGCCTGGTAGTAGAGATCGCAGCTTTCGGTCGCCGAACGCAGCAGCGCCTCGCATTGCTGCGGGCTCACCTCGGCCCCGCCGGTGAGCAGATGCGAGTTGCGGAACAGCACCACGCCTTCGTGGTTCCACATGTCGAAGTGGCCGATCCACAGCTGCTCGTTGATCAGCGAGATCAACTGCTTCACTTCCGAGCGCCGCGTGTCGGGCACCCTGAGGTCGAACGCGCAGGCAATGTGCAGCGACTCAAGATCTTCCATCCAGTTGAAGGAGACGTGATAGTCGCTCCACGAGCCACGCACCGACACCGAGACCTCGTCGTCGTCCTGACGCTCGAAGGTCCAGTCATTGATGGAGGCAATGTGCTCGATGATGTCGCACGGGTGCACCGTGCGATCCGGCTCAAACTGATGAAGAACAGCCATAGGTCCTGTGTCCCGCATTGGCAGCGTGGAAATCTGTCGGAGAAAATCCTCTCCGCCGGGATACGCATGAACTACGGCCTGCCGAACGCAGAAGCCCTGTGAATCGATTTGTTGGAGCGACCGTACACGTCGCCCCTGATTCCGGCATTGCAGCGCCGGCCGCTTCCAAGGGTTTCTTCTGTGGATGTTCAGACTTCGATGCTTAACAAGTGGTTAACTCGATGAGTCTGTCCCGCTCTATTTGGAGCGATTTCGGAACAATTGTCCGGCTCGAATCGGCATAGGATTCGGCCCGTCCCGATGACGATCCCGTGACAGTCCCGGCGCGCTTCAGCTCTGGAAGTCGGAGAGTCTGGCCCAGCCGGTTTCGACCGCTTTGGCAAACGCCGGGAAGCCGTGAGCAAGCGCCTGCTGCTGCGCCCGCGACCGGTCATAGGGAATGGCGATCAGCTGCGCGCTCCACGCCCCCTTGCGCCGCTCGATGATGGCGTAATGCGCATCGGTCGTGCCGCGCACGAACTGCAGCCCCACGCTCCCCGGATTGAGCAGCAGCCGCCCATCGGCCAGCCGCACGGTACGCGGCACATGCGTGTGTCCGCACAAGAGCACCGCATGGTCGAAACCCGCCCCGGCCGCCTCGATGTACTCGCGCGACGCCGGCCGCGGCCCGTCCGTGCCGAACAGGTCCATCCATTCAGTGTTATCGCTCACTGGCGTGCCGTGGCACATGAACACGTCGCCATCGACAACCTGCGTCGCCGGCATGCTGCGCAGCCACTTGAAGTGCCGCTCGCTGAGCATCGCGCGCACCAGCTTGTCGGCCGGCCAGTCCTTCTCGCGCCCCTCATGCAGCCAGCGGTCGTGATTGCCGGAAACCACCGGCACCTGCATCTCGATCAGCCGGTCAGCAACGCCCACCGGATCGAACGCACCGCTGAGGAAATCGCCCAGCCCCACCGTCGCATCGACGCCCCGCACCGCGATATCGTCGAGCACCGCATCGAGCGCGGCCGCGTTGCCGTGAACGTCGGAGAAGACGGCGATGCGCATGAGATCAGTTCGTCGGGTTCGACTTCAGCGCGGCGACTTCGGCGCGCAGCGCCTTCAGTTCATCAGACTGCGCCTGCACCAGTTCGCGCAGCGCGTCAAAGTCTTCGCGCTTCACGAGGTTCATGTCCGCAACCCAGCGCTCGCCCTGCGATCTGACGACGGTCTCGACCTCGCGGCGAACGCCGTCGGCGACCCCGGCCGCCTCGTTCATCAACTTGCCCAGATCGTCGAAAATCCTGCTGTTGCTCGCCATGCTCGGCTCCTCGCGCTCAGATAGGCCCTATCTAGGGAATAGCGCGCTGCTTGACCAGAGCCGGTCGCGGCGTACAAGGGTCGCATATTAGGAGCCAGAGCCGCTTGCCATTTCCCGATATCGATCCGGTCGCCCTCGCTATCGGCCCCTTTGCCATCCGCTGGTATGCCCTCGCCTACCTCCTCGGCGTGCTGCTCGGCGCGGCCTATGGCTACGTCCTGCTCAACAACACGCGCCTGTGGAAGGACGGCAAGCCGCCGTTCGAAGCGCCCGCCATCTGGGATTTCGCCTTCTGGGCCATGATCGGCATCGTCGTCGGCGGCCGGCTCGGCTACGTGCTCTTCTACAATCTCCCCTGGTACGCGGCGAACCCCGGTGAGATCATCGCGCTGTGGGATGGCGGCATGAGTTTCCACGGCGGCATGCTCGGCCTCATGGCCGCGATGGCGCTGTTCACGCGGAGCAAGGGCGGCAACATCCTCTCCGCCATCGACCTGCTCGGCGCCATCGCCACCATCGGCCTGCTGCTCGGCCGCATCGCCAATTTCATCAATTCCGAACTCTACGGCGCGCCGACGGACCTGCCCTGGGGCGTGGTCTTCCCCACCGATCCGCTGCAGGTGCCGCGCCACCCCAGCCAGCTCTATGAAGCCGCGCTCGAGGGCGTGCTGCTCCTCATCATCATCGCCATCGCGATCTACGCCTTCCGCGCGCTGAAGCGCCCCGGCCTTGTCGCCGGCATCTTCGGCATCGGCTATGCGCTGAGCCGCATCCTCGTCGAGTTCGTGCGCCTGCCCGACGCCCAGCTCGGCTATCTCTATGGCGGCTGGCTGACCATGGGCCAGGTGCTGAGCCTCCCCATCCTCATCGCCGGTATTGCCGCCGTGATCTACGCCATGAGGCAACCCCGTGGCTGACGCCCTTTCGCTGCGCGACCTGATCGCAGCTCAGATCCGCGCCAACGGCCCGATCTCCATCGCCACCTATATGGGCCTCTGCCTCACCCACCCGCGGCTCGGCTACTACAAGGGCGCCGATCCGCTCGGCGCGCGCGGCGACTTCATCACCGCCCCCGAAATCAGCCAGATGTTCGGCGAGCTGATCGGCTTTTTCTGCGTCAACATCTGGCAGCAGATGGGCGAGCCGAAAAGCTTCACCCTGCTCGAACTCGGCCCCGGCCGCGGCACGCTCATGCAGGATGCGCTGCGCGCCGCCTCGCGTGCTGAAGGTTTTCTCGACGCCGCGCATCTGCAGCTGTTCGAAACCAACCCGACGCTCCGCGCCATGCAGGCCGAACGCCTCGGCCCGCACAATCCCTACTGGCAGGCCGAGCTTGGCGCGGTCAGCGATGACCCGCTCATCGTCGTCGCCAACGAGTTCTTCGACGCCCTGCCCATAAGGCAATATGTGAAGGCTGCGGACGGCTGGCACGAGCGTCTCGTCGGTCTGCGTGACGACCACCTTGCCTTCGGCCTCTCGCCGACCGCCTTCGGCAACGAGACCATGCCAGAGCCGGTCCGCGACGCGCCCGATGGCGCGGTCTTCGAAACCAGCCTCGCCGCGACCCACGCGCTGACCGAGATCGGCAGCCGCATCGCGGCCAGTCGCGGCGCGCTGCTCGCCATCGACTACGGCTACGCGACGACGCAGACCGGCGAGACGCTGCAGGCCGTCTCCCGCCACGAGTTCGCCGATCCGCTCGATCATCCGGGCGAGGTCGATCTCTCCGCCCATGTCGATTTCGGCGCCTTGGCCGATGCCGCCAAAACCCTCACCCTCACGGTGCCGCCGCTCGCGACACAGGGCGATTTCCTCCGCCGCCTCGGCATCGCCCAACGCGCCGAGCAGCTCGTCCGCGCCAACCCCGGCGAGGCGGCGAACATTGCCGCCGCCGTCGATCGCTTGACCGGACCGGCCCAGATGGGCGACCTGTTCAAGGTCTTCTGCGCCCACTCCCCGGGCCTCCAACCTGCTGGTTTCGCCTGATGTCCGTTCCGCACGAGCAAAGCGCCGCCCTCGCACGCCTGCCGGGCATCCGCCACGCCTTCTTCGGCCGCCGCGGGGGCGTGTCCACCGGCGCATGGGCCTCGCTCAACGTCTCGGAAAAGAACGCCGACAAGCCGCACTATGTGGCCGAGAATCGCGCCATCGCCGCCGCCGCCGTCGGCGCCACGCCGCTGACGCTCGCGACGCTCAATCAGGTGCACTCGGTCACTGTCATGGCCGTCACCCGTCCGCCCGCGCCCGGCGAGCGCCCCGCCGCCGACGCGATGGTTTCGGACCTGCACGGCGTCACGCTGGGCATCCTCACCGCCGACTGCTGCCCGGTGCTTTTGGCCGACAGCCGCGCCGGCGTCATCGGCGCCTTCCATGCCGGCTGGAAGGGCGCCATTGGCGGCATCGCGCAGGCCACCGTCAGTGCCATGGAGAGCCTTGGCGCGGACCCGGCCAACATCGTTGCGGCAATCGGTCCCACCATTTCACAGCGCAATTACGAGGTCGGCCCCGAGTTCGCCGCCAGCCTCCTCGCCCAGCACCGCGACGCCGGCAACCGCATCTTCGTGCCGCCGGGCGGCCGCGAGCATTTCGACCTCCCCGGATTCGTCTTCGACCGGCTCTACGAGGCCGAAGTCGGGCTGGTGCAGGACCTCGGCATCTGCACCTATGCCGATCCCAAACGCTACTTCTCGCACCGCTACGCCACCCATCAGGGCATCGAGACCGGCCGCCAGATCGCGCTTGTGAGTTTGTCCTGACCTCGATCCAAAGACCGATTGCCTGCCGGGCGGCTGACATATAAACGTCACGCGCATCAAGGACCGCCCCTCCCGGGGCCCCCAGAGACACTAGGAAATCCGCCATGAAGCTGGTCGCCGGTAACTCCAACCGAGAGCTGGCCGATGGTGTCGCCCAGTACCTCGAGCTCCGTCCCACGGCCGCCACGGTCAAGACCTTCGCCGACAAGGAAGTGTTCGTGGAAATCCACGACAACGTCCGCGGCGAGGATGTCTTCATCCTGCAGTCGACGTCCTACCCGGCCAACGACAACCTGATGGAACTCCTCATCATCGCCGACGCGCTGCGCCGCTCCTCGGCCCGCCGCATCACCGCGGTGATTCCCTATTACGGCTACGCCAGGCAGGACCGCCGTTCCTCGGGCCGAACCCCGATCTCGGCCAAGCTCGTCGCCAACCTCATCACCGAGGCCGGCGTCAACCGCGTCATCACGCTCGATCTGCACGCCGCGCAGATCCAGGGTTTCTTCGATATCCCGACCGACAACCTCTATGCCGCGCCGATCATCACGCGCGACATCCAGTCGAAGTACAAGACCAACAACACCATGATCGTGTCGCCCGACGTCGGCGGCGTGGCGCGCGCCCGCGCCGTCGCCCAGCGCATCGGCGCCGATCTCGCCATCGTCGACAAGCGCCGTCCCAAGGCCGGCGTCTCCGAGGTGATGAACATCATCGGCGACGTGTCCGGCCACGACTGCATCCTAATCGACGACATTGTCGACTCCGGCGGCACGCTGATGAACGCGGCCGAGGCCCTGCTCAAGGCCGGCGCCAAGTCGGTCAACGCCTACATCACCCACGGCGTGCTGTCGGGCGAAGCCGCCCAGCGCGTCGCCGCCAGCAAGCTCACGGAACTGGTGATCACCGATTCGATCGCGGCGACCGACATGGTGAAAGCGGCCAAGAACATCCGCCACCTCTCCATCGCCCCCCTCATCGGCGAAGCCATCGCCCGCACCGCCAGCGAACAGAGCGTCTCCAGCCTCTTCGACTAACCCCTCCTTCAACCTAGCGCCGCTTCCGGCTCCGCCGCGTAGCAAAGCTAGGGAGGGGCGCCGCCAAGCCCGACCCCTTGCAGTCACGCCTTCTCCCCTTGTGGGAGAAGGTGGCCGAAGGCCGGATGAGGGGTAGGCCCCACGCACCGCATTCGCCCCCCTGTCGAAATCCGCCATCCTCGCGCGACATTGTCACGAACGTGACAACCCCGAGGAGACGACCATGCGCTACCTGCTGATGCTCTACGCCGACGAGAAGGCCGGCATGGCCATCCCGAAAGCCGAAATGGCCAAGGTGATGGAGAAGATGTACGCCTACCGCGACACCCTCGCGAAAGCCGGCGCGTTCGTCGCCACCCACGCCCTCGCCCGCACCCACGAGGCCAAGACCCTCCGCATGGAAGGCGGCGCCGTCGACCCCGGCACCTTCGTCAACGACACCGGCGAACTGACCGTCCACGACGGCCCCTATGCCGATACCCGCGAGCAGCTCGGCGGCTACTTCATCATCGAGGCGCCCGACATGGATGCCGCGATCGCCTGGGCCAAACAGTGCCCTGCCGCGCAGTGGGGTCCGGTCGAAATCCGCCCCTACAATCCGGCCGTTTCGCCCTGACGCAAATTTCGCGCAGGCGAAAAGTCGAAACCCCGCCGCAAACGCCGTCATAGTGGTGCCGGGCGAGACAGTCCGGCATCAACAGGAGACGGAAAAATGAAATACCTGCTGCTGATCCACGGCGACGAATCGACGATGAACACAGCCCCCACCGTCGGCGACTCCGGCATGAGCGCCGAGTTCGGCGCCTTCCACAATGCGCTGGCCAAATCCGGCGCCCACCTCGGCGGCGAGCGCCTGCGCCCCACCACCGAGGCCCGCTCCGTACGCGTCCGCGACGGCAAGGCCGTCGTCCTCGACGGCCCCTATGCCGAGACCCAGGAGCAGCTCGGCGGCTACTACCTGATCGATGTCCCCGACATGGACGCCGCGCTCGAATGGGCAAAGCAGTGCCCTTCGGCCCGCGGCGGCACCATCGAGGTCCGCCCGGTCTGGCCGACGCGCGGCGCCTGATTGACGAATTCGGCGGTCGCGGTCGAAATGGCTGCAGCCGCCCCGTCAATGGTGCATCGGGGCACCCCGCCCCGGGCACCAGCGGAGACAGACAGATGAAATACATGATGCTGATCCATCACGACGAAGCCGCCCTCGCCGCCGCCGACCAGAAGCAGTTGTGGGCCGACTACGCCGCCTTCAACGAAGCGCTGGCGAAGGCCGCCGGCGTCGAAGCCGGCCTGCGCCTGCAGCCCAGCAGCGCCGCCACCACGATCCGCAGCACGGCCGACAACACCGACATCGTCGACGGCCCCTATGCCGACACGAAGGAACAGCTCGCGGGCTACTTCCTCGTCGACGCGCCCGATCTCGACGAGGCCATCGCCTGGGCCAAGCGCTGCCCCTCGAGCCGCTTCGGCTCGATCGAGATCCGGCCGCTCATGGCCGAGCGCGGCAAGTGACGGACGCAACCGGCGAGGCCGCCCGCGCCGCCGAGCGTGTTGCACGCCAGAGCTACGGCCGCCTCGTCGCCTATCTCGCCGCCCGCACGCGCGACGTCGCGGGCGCCGAGGATGCGCTCGCCGAGGCGTTTGCCGCGGCGCTGAAATCCTGGCCCGCCGATGGCGTGCCCGACAACCCTGATGCCTGGCTGCTGACGGTCGCCCGCCGCCGCCAGACCGATGCCATCCGCCGGCGGATCACCCGCAGGTCGGGGGAGGAACACGTGCAGCTCATCGCCGACGAGATCGCCGCCGCATCCGCCGCCCCGGCCGAAATCCCCGACCGCCGCCTCGCGCTGATGTTCGCCTGCGCCCACCCCGCCATCGAGCGCGGCATGCGCGCGCCGCTGATCCTGCAGACCATCCTCGGCATGACGGCCATCGACATCGCCGCCGCCTTCCTCATCCCGCCCGCCACCATGGGCCAGCGGCTCGTGCGCGCCAAAACCCGCATCCGCGACGCCGGCATCCCCTTCCGCGTCCCAGAAAAGGAAGAGCTGCCCGAGCGTCTCACCACCGTGCTCGATGCCATCTATGCCGCCTACACCAAGGGCTGGAACGAGATCGGCGACACCGGCACGCCGGAAATGGCCTCCGAAGCCATCTGGCTCGGCCGCCTGCTCGTGGGCCTCATGCCCGGCCAGCCCGAAGCGCAGGGCATGCTGGCGCTGATGCTCTACACCGAAGCCCGCCGCCCCGCCCGCCGCGACGCCGCCGGCGCCTTCGTCCCCTTCGAGCAGCAGGACACCGCCGAGTGGGACCTCGCCCGGATCGATGACGCCGAGGAGTTGCTCCACGCCGCCAACAGCGCGGGCCCCTCCGGCCGCTACCAGCTTGAGGCCGCGATCCAGTCCGCCCACGTCGCCCGCCGCCTCGCCGGGGCCGAAACCTGGCCTGCCGTGGTCGCCCTCTACGACCGCCTGTTCGCCCTCACCCGCTCGCCCGTCGTCGCGCTGAACCGCGCCGTGGCGCTGGCCGAGATCGAGGGGGCCCCGGCCGCCCTCGCCCTCCTCGCCCCGCTCGCCGCCGACGCGCGCCTGCAAAGCTACCAGCCCTACTGGGCCGCCCGCGGCCACCTCGCCTCCCGTGCCGGCGACAAAGCCGCGGCGCACGAGGCGTTTACCGTCGCCATCGGCCTCACCACCGACGCCGCGATCCGGCTCTACCTCCAGCAGCAGCGCGCCGCCCTGCCCGACGCCTGAATCCAGCCGCCGGAAACCCGCGCCACTTGCGCGAAAACCGCCTTTCCCCTATAGCCCGCGGCATGAAGCGCTCGTCACCCCTGGAGGACGGGCGCGCGTTCTGTTGCTTTTACAGTTCGCACCAACCCATGAATGGAACATTCAATGGCTCAAGCTCTCGAGCTTAAGGCTCAGGCGCGGAGTGGGGTGGGCAAGGGGGCCGCTCGTGCAACGCGTCGTGATGGTCGTGTCCCGGCCGTCATCTACGGTGACAAGCAGTCTCCCCTGACGATCTCCCTCGATTTCAACGACACCATCAAGCGCATCTACGCCGGTGGTTTCCTCTCGCACATCCTCACCCTCGACGTGGATGGCGCCAAGCACCGCGTGCTGCCGCGCGACTACCAGCTCGATCCGGTCAAGGATCAGCCGCTGCATGTCGATTTCCTGCGCATCGGTGCCAACTCGCGTCTCACCGTCGACGTGCATGTCAACTTCATCAACGAGCTGGAAAGCCCGGGCCTGAAGCGCGGCGGCACGCTCAACGTCGTGCGCCACACGATCGAGCTGTCCTGCCCGGCCGACTCCATCCCCGAGGAGATCACCATCGATCTCACCGGCCTCGACATCAACGACTCGGTGCATATCGATGCCGTGAAGCTGCCGGAAGGCGTGCGTTCCACCATCAAGGACCGCAACTTCACCATCGCGACCGTCGTTGCCCCGTCGGGCATGAAGTCGGACGAGGACAAGCCTGCTGAAGGCGAGGCCGCTGCGGCCCCCGCCGCCGGCGCCAAGGCTGCCGCTCCCGCTGCTGGCGCCAAGGCTGCCGCTCCCGCCGCTGGCGCGAAGGCTGCTGCTCCCGCCGCTGGCGCCAAGGCTGCGCCGAAGAAGTAACATCGTTCGGGGACGGGTCCGCCCGTCCCCCTTCTCTCCCGGAGCGAGGCGATGCAGCTCATCGTTGGCCTCGGCAATCCCGGGGACAAATACAAGCACAACCGGCACAATGTGGGCTTCATGGCGATCGACGCCATTGCCAGCCGGCACGGCTTTCCCGCCTTCCGCCAGAAGCATCAGGGCCTCATCGCCGAAGGCAGCATTGCCGGCGAGCGCGTCCTCCTGCTCAAGCCCCAGACCTTCATGAACAGCTCCGGCGACAGCGTTCAGGCCGTCGCCCAGTTCTACAAGCTCGACGCCGGCGACATCACCGTCCTCTACGACGAGATCGACCTCGCGAGCGGCAAGGTCCGCATCAAGCGCGGCGGTGGCAACGGCGGCCACAACGGCCTGCGCTCCATCGATCCGCAGGTCGGCACCGGCTACCGGCGCGTCCGCATCGGCGTCGATCACCCCGGTCACAAGGATCGGGTCATGCCGCACGTCCTCGGCGACTTCTCCAAGGCCGAGCGCCAGTGGCTGGATCCCCTGCTCGACGCCATCGCCACCAACGCCGATCTCATCGTCAAGGGCGACGACAACGGCCTGATGAACAAGCTCGCCATCGCCATCAACGGCGACCCCGCCGCCCGCACCGAGCGCCCGGTCACCCCCGACCCGACCCGCCCCAAAGCCCAGTCCCACATCCGCGCCGCCCGCCGCCCCGAGCCCGAAGCCAAACTCCCCGAATCTGGCCCCATGGCCGCCATGCTGAAAAAGCTGCTGGGCAAAGACTGAAGAGCACGCCGCTGGACGTGACGGTGCCCCCGCCCCCTTACCCTCCCCCTTTGCGGGGAGGGTAGCGCCGCTCGTCGCGCAGCGACGTAGCAGAGCTTGGGTGGGGGGCGAGGCGAGCTCAATCCCGACGACAGTCACCGCTCCCTCCCCCCGCGACCGCGTGGTGGGGTGGGCGGCGCAGTCAGCGCAGCCCCCCGCCCCACCGGCGTCATACCGGCGCACGCCGGTATCCACTGCTCGGACCGTGCCCCTCGCGCGGCCCCATCCGGTCCATCCCCCCACCACGCTACCCCAGTCGCCCCGAACCCTCCCCCTCACCACGTCACCCCCGGGCTCGACCCGGGGGCCCACTCGATCCCTCCGACGCGCCGGAGCATCGAGTGGATGGCCGGGTCACGCCCGGCCATGACGGCCGAGGGATCGTGCCCGCGGCACCCGCGCCATCGAACCACGAAGAACGCGCGCTCGAATCCCCCCTCCCCACCGCCGTCATATCGGTGGGTGCTGAAAGAACTTATCCCCCACCCCAACCCCACGCACATAATCCCCCCACTCCACCGCGCGGGCGGAACGTACGACGAATGCGGCGGTGGGGCAGTCCGGAGGGGTAGGTGGTCGCACCAGGCCCTGTGCGTTGCGGACGAGGCAGGGGTATGGGCCCCCGGTTTCGATTACCCTTCGTAAGAAAGCCGGGCACCCCGGGGCGCATCGCGCCTCATACACTCTCACCTAGGGGCACGAAGCGTCCCGGGCCGCCCATCGCATGGGCGAACGAGAGGCGTAGCGCCGCACCCGGAGGCCAGCCGGCCATCCGGCACTTCTGCGCGCCCAAAACTCCCCTCCGCGCTTGACTTCGCGCCCATCCCGCAACATGTGAACCGCAGAAACTCTGGAGCATTCCATGGCACTCAAGATGGGCATTGTCGGCCTGCCCAACGTTGGCAAGTCGACCCTCTTCAACGCCCTCACCCGCACTGCCAACGCGCAGGCGGCCAACTTCCCGTTCTGCACCATCGAGCCGAACACCGGCGAGGTGGCGATCCCCGATGCGCGGCTCGCCAAGCTCGCCGAGGTCGGCGGCTCCGCCCAGCTCGTTCCGGCCCGCATGAGCTTTGTCGATATTGCCGGCCTCGTGAAGGGCGCGAGCAAGGGCGAAGGCCTTGGCAACCAGTTCCTCGCCAACATCCGCGAGTGCGACGCCATTGCGTACGTGCTGCGCTGCTTTGAGGACGACAACGTCATCCACGTCGCCAACAAGGTCGATCCGCTGGCCGATGCCGAAGTGGTCGAGACCGAGCTGATGCTCGCCGATCTCGAAAGCCTCGAGAAGCGCCGCACCGGCGTCGAGAAGAAGGCCAAGGGCGGCGACAAGGATTCGAAGCAGGTCCTCGATCTCATCGACCGCTCCCTCGTGCTGCTGCGCGAAGGCAAGTCAGCGCGCCTTGTCGAGCGCAGCGTCGAGGAAGAAAAGGCCTTCACCGAACTTCAGCTCCTGACCAGCAAGCCCGCGCTCTACGTCTGCAACGTCGATGAAGGCTCCGCCGCCACCGGCAACGCGCTCTCGAAAGTGGTCGAGGCCTACGCCAGGACGCACAACGCGGCGACCATCGTCATCTCGGCCGAAATCGAGTCCCAGCTCGCCCAGCTCTCCGACGACGAGCAGAAGGATTTTCTCGAAACCCTCGGCCTCACCGAGCCCGGCCTCAACCGCCTGATCCGTGAGGCCTACCAACTGCTCGGGCTGCAGACCTACTTCACAGTTGGCCCCAAGGAAGCCCGCGCCTGGACCATTCACAAGGGCGACAAGGCCCCGCAGGCGGCCGGTGTCATCCACACCGATTTCGAGCGCGGCTTCATCCGCGCCCAGACCATCGCCTTCGATGACTACGTGACGCTCGGCGGCGAAGTCCCCGCCAAGGAAGCCGGCAAGGCCCGCGACGAAGGCAAGGAATACGTCGTCAAGGACGGCGACGTCATGCTCTTCAAGTTCAACACCTGACCCTCTCTCTGCACCCTCCCCCTGGCGGGGAGGGTAGCGCAGCTAGCGGTTCCGCCGCGTAGCGAAGCTAGGGAAGGGGGCGGCAGCCCGTGAACCTGCGGCCAGCCACCCCAACACAACGCAGTTGAGGCCAACCGTCAGTTAACGTATACGTCAACCCCGCCATGAACCCCGTCACCGCCAACCGCCGCCACTACGAAGATCTCGCCATCGGCGAGACCATCGCGCTCGGCCGCACGCAGGTGACGAAGGACATGATCACCACCTTCGCCCGCGAATTCGACCCCTTCCCCTTCCATCTCGATGAAAAGGCCGCGAAGGCATCGCTGCTCGGCGGGCTCGCTGCCAGCGGCTGGCAGACGGCGGCGCTCAGCCTGCGCATGCTGGTCGACGCGTTCCTGTCAAAGATCGCCTCGATGGGCAGCTTTGGCTTCACCGAGCTCAAGTGGAAACAGCCGCTGATGGTCGACGACACCATCACCGGCACCGCCACCATCACCTCGATGCGGCGGTCGAAGAGCCATCCCGATCGCGGCATCATCGTCATCGCCTTCGATATCCGCAACCAGCGGAACGAGCCGGTGATGTCGATGAACCTCACCAACCTCGTCGAAGTCCGCGATCCCTCGGCCCCCATCCCGGAGGCGGCCGAATGACGCGCTGGTTCGAGGACATCACGCTCGACGAGATCTTCCCGCTCGGCTCGTACACGTTCACGGCCGAGGAGATCATCCGCTTCGGCAAGCTCTACGACCCGCAGTATTTCCATCTCGATGAGGCCGAGGCCCGCGAGAGCCACTTCGGCGGGCTCATCGCCTCAGGCTGGCACACGGTGCTGGTCGGGCATCGCAAGATGGTCGATGCGCTCTTTGCCGAGGAAGACCGGCTGCGCGCCATCGGCGAGGAGCCGGGCCTCTCCGGCCCCTCCCCCGGCGTCAACCGCATGGATTTCAAGGCCCCGGTCCGCCCCGGCGATGTCGTCACCTACACGCTGAAGGTCACCGGCAAGCGGCGCTCCAATTCCATCCCCGGCTGGGGCCTGCTGTTCAACGACCTTGACGCCGTCAACCAGAACGGCGAAGCCGTCTATCACGCTGAACTCGTGAGTTTCACCAAGCTGCGCGATTATCGGCCATCCTTCCGCCTCAGGCTGCTGATGGCGTTGACCCGCGTCCCCGGATTGGGGCAGCTTCTGGCGTCACGGAGCCGTCCATGAGAATCGCTGCAATCTTCGCCGCTCTCCTCCCCCTCGTTGCCGCCACCCCGGTGCTGGCGCAGGCCGCCGCCGTCGAGGGCAACTGGGCCTGCCGGGCCAATGTCGATGGCACCAAGGCCGGCATTCTCACGGTCTATTCCGGCACCTACGGCTATGCCTCGGCCAATTTCGGCTCCGCCGCGTCCGGCACCGGCACGGTGACCATGTACTCGGACGGCATGCAGTTCGTTGACGGCAACATCATTTCCGGCGCCGGCATCGAAGTCGGCGTGCTCACCTTCGACGCCGAAGGCAAGGACACGCTGACGCTCTCGACCAAGGAAAAGCCCGTCCTCACCTGCGTTCCGCGCTGACGGCTTTCGGCCTCAGCCCGCGATCCGCGGCACGAACATCCCGGTGCGCCGGCGATAGGCTTCGTACTCGGCCGACATCGGTGTGTTGGCGAACTTACCCTCCTCCATCCGCGCTGCCCTAATATAGATCGCCAGGAGGACCACCAGCGGTCCGAGGGCGATCCATGACCACGTGGCGATGGCGAAGCCGGAAAAGTAGATGAGGTAGGACACATAGAACGGATGCCGGACGTACCGGTACGGCCCCTCGGTCACCAGCCCGCGCGGGTTTCCCGCATCGAACGCCATGCGCAGCCGGGCCGCACGCGACGCCCCGATGGTCACGACGAAAAGGCCGATCCCCGCGCATTGCAGCAGGAAGCCGAGGATCTGCGCCAGCGGCGGCTGCTCGGCGGTCCACACCAGATAGAGGTAGATCGCCGAAGTCGCGGCAACCACGAGCGTGATGATCAGTGAGCCGAGCGGCATCCGGTCGGACTGGAAATGCCCCCGTCCCGACCACGCCGCAAGGCTCAGCGATGTCAGTGCCGCCAGCGTGACCAGCAGGTCCAGTACGAGGTTCATCAAGCAACTCCGCGTTGGATTCGATCTAAAACACTAGCTCGATGTTAACCAGCCCCCGTTACCCGGCCTAGATGTTTTCAATGCAGAATTTGCGTCTCGACCGCTTGGAACCAACATGCATCGTACCGAACGCACCGTTGAAACGCCCTACGCCGACATCCGTCTCACCGAGACCGACGGCACCGGCATTCCCATCGTTCTGCTGCACGGCTCGGGTGCCGACCGCAGGGTCTTCGAACCGCAACTGGCCAGCTGGCTCGCCGAGCGGCACCACATCATCGCCATCGACCTGCCTGGGCACGGCGAGTCGAGCGACGCGCGCGACCCGGCGACCGGCTACACCCTGCCCGGCTTCGCCCACTGCGTCAGCCGCGTGCTCGAGTCCCTCGCGGTCGGACGCTGCGTCGTCTTCGGCTGGTCGCTTGGCGGTCACATCGCCGTCGAGCTGATGCACGAATATCCCAAGCTCGTCGCCGGCGTCATGCTGAGCGGCGCGCCGCCGATCGCCAACGGCCCCATCGGCATGCTGCGGGGCTTCCACGCCAGCTGGGACATGCTGCTCGCCAGCAAGGAGAAGTTCACCCCGCGCGATATCGAACGCTATGCGCGGCTCTGCTACGGCGAGCATGTGACGCCCGACCTTCTCGATGCCGTCCGCCGCACCGATGGCCGCGCCCGCGCCGTGTTCTCGCGCTCGCTCATGCGCGGCGATGGCGCCGATCAGCGGCGCACCGTCGAAACCGCGTCGGTCCCGGTCGCCCTGGTCGACGGCGAACGCGATCCGCTGGTCCGGCTCAACTACACCGCAACCGTCAGCTCACCCTATCTGTGGGAGGGCGGCGCACACCTCGTGAAGGACGCCGGCCACGCCGCATTCCGCGATTCGCCTGAGCGCTTCAACACCCTGCTGCAGCGCTTCGCCTCGGACATGGAACGCTGGAAGGCGCCGGCAAAGGCGGCATCGGTGACGGCGGCAATCCGGGCCTAGTGGCCGTCAAACTTCATCAGCGTGAACACCTCGACGCCAGTGGCGCGGAGCTTCTCGGCTCCGCCGAGGTCCTCGAGATCGATGACGAACCCGGCATGGGCCACCGTCGCGCCGGTCCGCCGCAGCAGCGACACCGCCGCCACCGCCGTGCCGCCGGTCGCGATCAGGTCGTCGATCAGCAGCACCCGGTCGCCGCTGTCGACCACGTCGGCATGAATCTCGATCGTGTCGACGCCGTACTCGAGCGCATAGTTCTGCCCGATCGTCTCACCGGGCAGCTTGCCCTTCTTGCGCACCGGCACGAACCCCACGCCCAGCGCAATGGCCACGCCAGCGCCCCAGATAAAGCCCCGCGCCTCGATCCCTGCGACATGCGTAATGCCCAGCCCCCGATGGGCATCGGCAAGCCGCTCCACGCTCTCCCGGAATCCCTGCGGATGCTCGATCAGCGTCGTGATGTCCCGGAACAATATCCCCTTCTTCGGATAGTCGGGTATCGTGCGGACCAGTGACTTCAGATCAAGCATGTAGTGACCCCCGGGGCTAGAGTGGCGGGAGAAAAGCCGGGAACCGGGGTGAGGTCAAGCCAGCTAGTCGGTGAACTGGCGGGGAACAATCCGGCGCACCAGCGTCCCTGCCCTGTAGGCCGCGCTGAGCGCCGTGTCGGTGGCCTTCTCGCGCATGGCCGGCGTCACCAGCAGCGGCGCAGCCCGCACCGCCGCCCGGACAACCGGATGACGGGCCACCGTGTAGGCGAGCGTTGCGACGGTAATGGCAGCACGGACAACCGACATCCATTCTCTCCCGGCAGCGACGTACCGATCCTGACGATCCGTCACCGCACGTCAACATCATTGTTGAGCGTCGTGGCGAAGGCATGGCGGCCAAAGACCCCGCCAAACGAAACGGCGGCCCGCAGGCCGCCGTCAAGACTGTCGTCGTTGCGAAACCGTCAGGCGCGCTTCTCGTGCGGCTCATCATGACGATGCACCGGCGCCCAGATCTTGCGCTTCACCAGCCACATCAGCGCCGCGAAGGCGATGAGGAACAGAATCACGCGGAAGCCTGCTTCCTTGCGGGCCACGAGACCGGGCTCGGCAACCCACATCAGGAACGCCGAAACGTCCTGGGCGTGCTGCGACAGCGTCGCCGGGAAGGCCGGATCGTCGTAAGTCACCGAGCCATCCGCCAGCGGCGGCGACATGCCGATGGCATGACCCGGGAACACCGAGTTGAAGTACTTGCCTTCCGGCAGCTCGAAAGGCGTACCGTCGGAGTTGACCGTGCCGGCCGGCACTTCGTCATGATAGCCCGTCAGGAGCGCATAGATGTAGTCCGGGCCGCCCTCGGAATAGCCGGGGAAGTAGTTCAGGATCCACCACGGGAAGGGCGTCGAAATGGTGCGCGCCTTGGCGATCACCGACAGGTCCGGCGGCAGGGCGCCGCCATTGGCCTCGCGGGCTTCGGCATCGCTTGCGAACGGGGCCGGCCAGCGGTCAGCCGCCACGCCCGGACGCTTGCCGCCGTCGACCGCCGGATCGGTGATCTCGTAGGTCGCGGCCAGCGCCTTCACCTGGTCCTCGGAAAAGCCCGGCCCGCCGCGCTCTGCGAGGTTGCGGAAGGCCAGCAGGTTTGCCGAGTGGCAGCTGGCGCACACTTCCTTGAACACCTGGAAGCCGCGCTGCAGCTGGTGCTCGTCGAAGGTGCCGAAGACACCCGCGAAGGTCCAGTTCTGGCGCTCGACGGCTGCGCCTTCAGCAGCGGCGGCCGGTGCGGCCGCCCCCAGGGTCAGGG
>DAORUH010000045.1:0-20198 GCA_035433065.1 Devosia sp.
GCCGAAATACATGACCATCACGTCGTCGGCGATATAGCGCACCACGCTCAGGTCGTGGCTGATGAACACGTAGGTCAGCCCGAACTCGTCCTGCAGGTCCGCGAGCAGGTTGAGAATCTGCGCCTGCACCGACAGGTCAAGCGCCGACACCGGCTCGTCCAGAACCAGCAGCGAGGGCTGCACCATCAGCGCGCGGGCGATGGCGATGCGCTGGCGCTGCCCGCCCGAAAACATGTGCGGATAGCGGCCGTAGTGCTCGGGCTTGAGGCCCACCTTGAGCAGCATTTCCATGGCCCGCTCGCGCCGCGCCGCCGCCGGCATGTCGGTGTTGAGCAGCAGCGGCTCGGTGAGGACGTCGCCCACCTTCTGGCGCGGGTTCAGCGACCCGTAAGGGTTCTGGAACACGATCTGCACCTTGCGGCGCAGCTCGCGCGTCAGCGGCGCGCGCTTGATGTCGATGACCTGGCCGTCGATCTTCAGCTCGCCCGAGGTCGGCGCGTCGATCATGGTGATGATGCGCGCGAGGGTGGATTTGCCGCAGCCGGATTCGCCGACCACCGCCAGCGTCTTGCCCTTCTCGACGCTCAGCGACACGCCCTTGAGCGCATGCACGGCGCGGTTGCGTCCGAGAAGACCGCCGCCCACGTGATAGTCGCGAACGAGGTTGTTGGCTTCGAGAACGATCTCGCTCATGCCGGCGTCCCCAGTTCCTCGAGGGAGAAGTCGCCGATGACCGGCAGGCGGTCGCCGGTGGCGCGGTCCGGCAGCGCCGAAAGCAGGGCGCGCGTATAGGCGGATTTCGGGTTCTCGAACAGCTCGAGCACCCCGGCCTCCTCCATCTTGCGGCCCTTGTACTGCACCACGACCCGGTCGGCGGTTTCCGCCACCACGCCCATGTTGTGGGTAATCATGATGAGGCCCATGCCGTGGTCGGTCTGCAGCTTCATCAAGAGGTCGAGGATCTGTTTCTGGATGGTCACGTCGAGCGCGGTGGTCGGCTCGTCGGCAATCAGCAGCTTGGGGTTGCAGGCCGTCGCCATGGCGATCATCACGCGCTGGCACTGGCCGCCCGACATCTGGTGCGGATAGGCGCCCAGCCGCTCCGCCGCATCGGCAATGCCGACCGCTTCCAGCAGTTCGACGGCGCGCTTGCGCCGCGCCCTGGCATCGAGATCGGTATGCTGGGCCAGCATTTCCTCGATCTGGAAACCGACAGTGAAACACGGGTTCAGCGAGGTCATCGGCTCCTGGAAGATCATCGCGATGTCCTTGCCGATGATCTTGCGGCGCTCGGCGTCCGACATGGTCATCAGGTCGCGGCCCTCGAACAGCATGGCGTCGGCCTTCACCGTCGCCGTCGGCGGCAAGAGGCCCATGACGGCCAGCATGGCGACCGATTTGCCGGAGCCGGATTCCCCGACGATCGCCAGCACCTCGCGGGCGTTCACATGCAGGTCGATGCCCTTCACGGCAAAGAACTCACCCACCGAGGTATCAAACGAAACGGTCAGGTTGCGGATTTCAAGCAGCGCCATGGTCAGCTCCGCTTCAGCTTCGGGTCGAGCGCATCGCGCAGCCCGTCGCCCACGAGATTGATGGCCAGCACCGTGATGAGAATGGCGAGGCCGGGGAAGGTCACGACCCACCAGGCGCGCAGGATGAACTGGCGGGCCTCCGCCAGCATGGTGCCCCATTCCGGCGTCGGCGGCTGTGCGCCGAGCCCGAGAAACCCGAGCGCCGCCGCATCGAGGATGGCGGTCGAAAAGCTCAGCGTGGCCTGTACGATCAGCGGCGCGAGGCAGTTGGGCAGGATGGTGATGAACATCTGCCGGAAATGCCCGGCGCCCGCGACCTTGGAGGAAACAACATATTCCTTGCCCAGTTCACCCAGCACGGCCGACCGGGTGAGACGCACGAAGTGAGGCTGCAGCACCAGCGCGATGGCGATCATTGTGTTGATGAGGCCGGGGCCCAGAATGGCAACAAGCACCAGCGCCAGCAGCAGCGACGGGAACGCGAGGATCAGGTCCATGATGCGCATCAGGACGGTATCGACCCAGCCGCGGAAATAGCCGGCAAGGAGACCGAAGAAGATGCCGGTCGACAGCGACAGCACGACCACGACGGTGCCGATCAGCATCGAGAAGCGGGCGCCGTGGATCAGGCGCGAGAGGATGTCGCGGCCCACCGGATCGGTGCCGAGGAAGAACTCCGGCCGGCCGCCGGCCCAGGAGGGCGGCACCAGCAGCGCATCGCGGTACTGCTGGATCGGCGAATGCGGCGCGATATAGGGCGCGAGAAGCGCCACGAGCACGAGGCCGATGAAGACGAACAGCCCCACCACCGCGCCGCGGTTGATCGAGAAATAGTACCAGAACTCACGCAGCGCAGCGCTGCGTGTGGCCTCCGGAACCGCCGCTGGTGCGTGATCGGTCATTGGTGGCGAATCCGTGGGTTGATGAGCCCGTAGAGCACGTCGACGATGAGGTTCACCGTCATGATGATGAGCGCGATCAGCAAGAGCCCGGCCTGCACGACCGGATAGTCGCGCCGTGAAATAGCGTCGATCATCCACTTGCCGATGCCGGGCCAGGAAAAGATCGTTTCGGTGAGGATGGCGCCCGCCATCATCACGCCGACCTGCAGCCCGATGGTGGTGACGACCGGGATCAGCGCATTGCGCAGCGCATGCAGGCCAATGACCCGGCCCGGCGACAGGCCCTTGGAGCGGGCCGTGCGGACGTAGTCATCGCTCAGCACTTCAAGCATGGCCGAACGGGTCTGGCGGGCAATCACGGCGAGCGGGATGGTGCCCAGCGTGATCGTCGGCAGGATGAGGTGGTGCAGCGCCGAGGTGAAGGCGCCCTTCTGCCCCGACAGCAGCGCGTCGATGGTCATGAAGCCCGTCACCGAGGGGAAATAGTACATCAGCGAGATGCGGCCCGAGACCGGCGTCCAGCCCAGCACGCCCGAAAACAGGATGATGAGCAGGAGGCCCAGCCAGAAGATCGGCATCGAATAGCCGACAAGCGCCGTGCCCATGGTCAACTGGTCAAAGACCGAGCCGCGGCGGACGGCGGCAAGAATGCCGGCCGGAACGCCGATGGCGACGGCAAAAATGGTCGCGCAGAGCGAGAGTTCGACGGTTGCGGGGAACAGGGTGAAAAAGTCCTGCAGCACCGGCCGCTTGGTCGAGATCGAGGTACCGAAATCGCCCTGGAACACCCCGAGGAGATAGTCCCAGTACTGCTCCCAGATCGGCCGGTTGAAGCCGAACTGCTCCATCAGCATGGCGTAGCGTTCCGGCGGCACGCCGCGCTCGCCGGCCAGCAGCAGCACGGGATCGCCCGGAAGGACGCGCACGAAGGCGAAGGCAACAATCGTGATCCCGACAAAGGTCGGGATGACGACGGCGAGACGGCGGAGGATGAAGGTGAGCATCTATTGGCGACCCGGGGCGCAGTGCGCGCCCCGGGCCTTTGGTTCCATTACTCGGCGATATCGACGCCGTCGAAGGCGTGCGTGCCCTTCGGATCCATGGTGTAGCCGATGACCTTCTTGCTCATCGGCATGAACACGACCGAGTGCGCGATGGTCGCCCACGGGGCCTGCTCCTTGAAGATCACCTGCGCCTGCTCGTAGAGCTTGGCGCGTTCGGCCTGGTCGGAGATGACCTTGGCTTCCTGGATCAGCTTCTCGAAGTCCTCGTTGCACCACTGGGCGCGGTTGGCGTTGCCCACCGCATCGCAGCCGAGCAGCACGGCGAGGAAGTTGTCCGGATCGCCGTTGTCGCCGGTCCAGCCGAGCAGCACCGCACCGTCACGATCGACCTGCGAGGACTGGGCGAGGTACTCACCCCATTCCATCGACACGATCTCGACCTTGACGCCGACGGCGGCAAAGTCAGCCTGGATCAGTTCCGCCATGCGGCGGGCATCGGGGTTGTAGGGACGCGCCACCGGCATCGCCCAGACCTTCATCGACAGGTCCGTCACGCCGGCATCGGCCAGCGCCTTCTTCGAGGCTTCCGGATCGTACGGATCATCGACGATGGCGTCGTTGTAACCCCACATGGTCGGCGGGATCGGGTTCTTGGCCGCCGCGCCGGCGCCCTGGAACACGGCGTCGAGAATGGCCTGCTTGTTGATGGCCATGTTGAGGGCCTTGCGGACCTCGGCCCTGTCGAACGGCGCCTGCTGCGTGTTGTAGGCGAGGAAGCCCACGTTCAGGCCTTCCTGCTCCATCACCGTCAGGTTCGGATCAGCGCGCAGCATTTCGATGTCGGCCGGGTTCGGGTACGGCATGACCTGGCATTCATTCGCCTGCAGCTTCTGGGCGCGGACGGCGCCGTCAGTGGTGATGGCGAAGACCAGATCGTCGATCGGCTGCTTGCCACCCCAGTAGTCGTCGAACGAGGCATAGCGGATGACCGCGTCCTGCTGGTAGTTGACGAACTGGAAGGGGCCGGTGCCGACCGGCTGCTGGTTCAGCATTTCCTTCTTGCCGGCAGCGGCGAGCTGGTCGGCATATTCCTTCGACACGATCGAGGCGAAATCCATCGCGATATTGGCGATGAACGGCGCTTCTGGACGGTTCAGGACGAACTTCACCGTCATGTCGTCGACCTTCACGATGTCCTTGAGCAGGTCGCCCATCGACATCGAGTTGAAGTATTCCCAGGTTATCCCCGCCGCATAGGCGAAATACGGATTGTCCTGCTTCCACTGGCGCTCGAACGAGAAGATGACGTCGTCGGCGTTCAGTTCGCGGGTCGGGGTGAACCACTCGGTGGTGTGGAATTTCACGCCCGGACGGAGCTTGAAGGTGTATTCGAGGCCGTCCGCGGAGACTTCATAGCTCTCGGCGAGGCCGGGCTCGGTCTCGGACGAGCCCTTCTTGAACTGGAACAGGCGGTTGTAGATCGGACGCGAGGACGCATCGAACGTCGTGCCCGCAGTATACGGAGCAGGATCGAAGCCCTCAGGCGATCCTTCCGAGCAGTATACGAGCGTCTTGGCGTATGCGCCGCCAGCCATCAGCGCGGTAATCGCAGTGGCGGACAAAAGCGTCTTCATCAATTTCATGATGTTTCGTCTCCCTGACATTTTGCGCATCTGGCTTTGCGCCAGACGCTTGGCGGGCAGAAAAGCGTCTTTTGCGAGGGCGCGCAATCGGAATGTCTTCCTCAGGCTGCGCTCACTCCGGCGTTGGCATGACTGCCATTCACCGACGCCCTTCTCCCTTGAGAATGCTCGTCGCAGATTTTGACCAATTGGTCAATTGACGGCCGATCGCGTCGCGGGCAACAGTTCGCGTCATGCCGCAAGCTGTCGCCACCGCTGCCCTCGTCGTGCCCGATTATGACGAGGCCATCTCGTTCTATTGCGGGGCGCTGGGCTTCGAACTCGTGGCAGACACCGATCTTGGCGACGGCAAGCGCTGGGTGCTGGTCGCCCCTTCCGGCCAGCGCGGCGCCCGCCTGCTGCTGGCGCGGGCGGATGGTCCGGCACAGCAGGAACGTATCGGCGATCAGACCGGCGGGCGCGTCGCCTTCTTCCTCGAGACCGACGACTTTTCGCGCGATCACACCCGCTACATCGAAGCCGGCGTCGAATTCCTCGAAGAGCCGCGCCACGAGTGTCCTATGGCAGCGTTGCCGTCTTCGCCGATCCGTTCGGTAACCGCTGGGACCTGATCGAGCCCCGATAGGGGCGCGAAACGCAACCAGCTTGTCGCTGCCGCGTTGCCCGGGCTAGCCTTCACCTCTCGCCAGCGTCACACGTTTTCCCGGAGACTGACCGCATGACCAAGCGCCGCCTCGGCCGTTCCGAGCTTTCCTTCGAGCCCCTGGTGCTCGGCACCAATGTCATCGGCGGCACGATCGATGAGGCGCAGTCCTTCAAGGTGCTCGACGCCTTCGTCGCCGAAGGATTGACGGCCATCGACACGGCGGACATTTACACGAAGGCGAACCGGCCCAATAGCAGCGAGGACATCATCGGGCGCTGGCTGAAGGCGCGCGGCAACCGCGACAAGGTCCTGATCTTCACCAAGGTCGGTGCCCAGAACGCGGCCGGCGAGAAAGACAACACCGCCGCCTGGATCGCCGAGGGCGTCGAAGCCTCCCTGCGGCGCCTCCAGACCGACTATATCGACCTCTACCAGACCCACTTCCCCGATGGGAAAACCCCGCAGGAAGAAACCCTCGGCGCCTATGACGGACTGATCAAGGCCGGCAAGGTGCGCGTCATCGGCGCCTCCAACTTTTCCGCCGCGCAGCTCACGGAATCCCTCGACATCAGCGCTCGCCACAACTGGCCGCGATACGAGTGCGTGCAAAACGAGTACAATCTCTATGACCGCCTTGGCTTTGAACAAGTCTCGGAGGTGTGCACCGGCAATCATATTGGGGCCATCCACTACTTCGCGCTGGCCCGCGGCTTCGTTTCCGGCAAGTACCGCACCCCCGCCGACGCCTCAAAAAGTCCCCGCGGCCCGGCTGTTGTGCAGAAATACCTCAATGAAAAAGGCCACCGCATCCTCACCGCCCTCGACGCCGTCGCCGCCCGCACCAACGCCACCCCCACCGAGATCGCCCTCTCCTGGCTAAACGCCCAACCCGGCACCACCGCCCCCATCGCCTCGGCCACCACCGTCGAGCAGGTCGCCGAACTGGCCCGCGGCGCCCGCCTGACGCTGAGTGCCGCCGACGTCAAGGAACTGACGGACGCCGGAAAATGATGAGACGCGCCAGCCTGTTAGCTCTTGCGACCGCGGCCACCACCGCCGCGGCTCAGGAGTCCGGCTGGCACTTCTCCCCCTACCCCGGCGAAGGCGACCGCGCGGCGCTCGGCTGCTCCTACGCCTCAACGCCCACCAACCACGCATGCATCGCCGTCCGCTGCGCCGACGATTTCACCATCACCCTCCACATCGACACAACCCGCCCAACCGGCGATGCCGGCCGCTGGCTGCTGTCGGTGGACGAGGACAAATCCTTCCCCGTCGTCGCCGTGACCGAGGCCGGCTCCCCTTACGGCGCCCGCATCGAAGGCGAAATCGCCCCGATCCTCGACGCCATCCGCAACGGCAACTCATTCTTCCTCGACTCAGAAGATGGCCGCGCCACGCCGGACCGCGGCATCGGCCTCGCCGGATCGTTGAACGCCATCAACCAGGCGCTCTATTTCTGCGCCCCGCGTGCTAATGAACAGGCTCAGGAGAAGGAGGCCAACGATGACAACTGATCCCGGCAAACTGCCCGAGGCCGCCCCCCGACCGCCGCTGACAGTCGCCTATGCGCTGGTCGGCATTGTCGTGATCGCCTTGGTCCTCTACGCCTTCGGCCTGTTCGGCGGCATTCCCGATACGCCGCGCGGCCAGCTGTTGCGGGCCGGCGCGCTGGCACTGGCGGCGGGCATTCTGCTCGCGACCTACTTCGGCTGGCGCAGCCGTCTGCCGGATCGGCTGCCGGGCATCGCCGAGGACAGCCTTTCCTACACCATCGCCATGCTGACGCAGCGGCGCGACATCCTTGCTTCGATCTGGATCTGGCTCCTGCTGCCGCTGGTGCCGGGCATCGCCCTGCTCTACGCGGGCGCCGCCAACCTGCGGGGCGTCGGCGTCACCTGGGCGCTCGTCGGGCTGATTGTCTCCGCGATCATCCTCATCGCCATCGGCATCATGGGACGCCTGCGCGCGGCTGAGATCGACACGCAGATCGCCCAGTTGCAGAAGCAGCGCTAGACGACAGTTCCGAATAGCGCGCCTATGCCGGAGGTGACGGCGAGCGCCAGCACGCCCCAGAAGGCAACACGCGCAGCGCCCTTGACCATTCCGGCGCCGCCGGCGCGCGCGCCGACGGCTCCAAGGGCCGCAAGGGAGATGATTGTTGCGATGGCAACCACCACGACCGTGCTGCCCTGCGGAGCCAGCCACGCGGCGAGCAGCGGCAGCGCCGCCCCGGCCGAAAAAGTCAGAGCAGAGGTGATCGCCGCCTGAACCGGCCGCGCCTGCGTGGTCTCGGTCATGCCGAGTTCCTCACGCGCATGCACAGACAGCGCGTCGCCTGCCATAAGCGCCTCGGCGACCTGTTTGGCGAGCGCAGGCTGAAGCCCGCGCTTCTCGTAGATTTCGGTCAGTTCGGCGAGTTCCTCAGGCCACTGTTCGGCAAGCTCTTTCGTCTCGCGGGCGAGGTCCGCCTGTTCGGTATCAGTCTGCGAACTGACCGATACATACTCGCCCGCCGCCATCGACATGGCGCCCCCGACAAGGCCGGCAACGCCCGCCGTGAGGATGGCCGCTGTCCCGGCGCCCGCAGCGGCGACGCCGGCAATGAGGCTCGCCGTCGAGAGGATGCCGTCATTGGCTCCCATGACGGCGGCGCGCAACCAGCCGACACGGTGGATCAGGTGTTCTTCGCGATGCAGTTCGATGCGGTTCATGGCTAGTTCACCCCATAGCCGCCGTCGACCGGCAGGATCGCGCCGGTGACAAACCCGGCCAACGCAGAACAGAGGAACAGCGCCGGCCCGGCGAGGTCCTCAGGCGTGCCCCAGCGGCCCATTGGGGTACGGCCCACCAATTCGGTACTGCGAGCCGGGTTGGCGCGGGGAGCGGCCGTCATCGGAGTCTCGATCCAGCCCGGCGCCAGCGCGTTCACACGAATGCCATCCGGCACATAGGCGATGGCAAGCGACTTGGTCAGTTGCGCCACCCCGCCCTTGCTCGCCGCATAGGCCGGCGCATGCGGCGCGCCAAAGAACGCGAAGACCGACGCGATGTTGAGGATCGCCCCGCCCCGCAGTTTTGACCGGAAGGCCGAGCAGGCGCGCATCGTGCCCGACAGATTGATGTCGAGCACCGTCGCAAAGCCGTCGGGCGTGAACTCGGCAGCACGCAGGTTGACGCCCGCGCAGTTGATGAGGGCAGAAGCCTCGGCAAAACCATCGGCGAAGGCGTTGACCGCCGCATCGCTGCGTACATCGAGAACCGCGAACTCGATCCCCGGCGCTGCCGCGCCGGCGCTGGCAACCTCCGCTTCAGTCGCCCCGGTCGCAACGACCCGCGCTCCGCATTCGGCAAAGGCTTGGGCAAGGCCGAGGCCAATGCCGCCAGTGCCGCCGGTAACGATGACGGTCTTGCCGGAATAGTCGAGCGTCCGGATCATCTGATGAACTGGTCCACGTAGTCGGCGCCGAGACCCACCGCGGTGTAGTGGCGGCGGCACATGTCGATCTTGGTGAACACGTCCTCCATCCCGATCTGCTTGTTGTTGTCGTCGAGGTAGATCATGCAGCCCGAGATGTTGAAGAAGGTGATCATCTCCTCGCAGTCCTCGGGGACGGTGAGTGTGTGAATCTCCCCCGGCGGCTCGAACACATAGCTTCCCGTCTCCGCTACCCAATCATGCTCAAGATAGTACCAGCGACCTTTGATGACATAGCCATGCACCGGCGCGGGATGCAGGTGCTTGGTCAGCACGCCGGACTTTCGCACGCGCAGCAGGTTGCACCACTGGCCCTGAATGGTATTGAGCAGCAGGGGGCGGAACCAGACGTCCTTCATCTGCGGCACCCAGACGCGCTCGTCGTCGGGAAGCGCCGTAGTCGCGATTTCGAGCGCCGCGCGCGGATGGGCAGAGCCCCGCATATTGTCGTACATCAGATTTCCTCCGCGAGCCGGGGAACCAGTTCCGCCAGCTTTTCGTAGTCCTCGATCCGGTTATAGGCCTGAGCCGACAACCGTATCCAGAGACCGCCATCAAGTCTGATGAGCGGCGAGTCGGCGCCGAGCGCCCGCAGTCGCGCCCGCAAGGCGTCCCCGTAAGCGTCGGTTTCGGGGCATGGGAGCGGGGTCCGCACGAGGGTCATTGCGGCGAAGAATTCCGGTGACGCAGCAATCGGCATCCGCCAGCGCCTCGCGAGAACTTGCGCGGCCTCCCACGCCAGTTCGCGGTTGGCCCGCATCAAGGCCGCCCCTCCCAGTTCGTTGTGGAAGGCAATCGCCGCGGGCACGGCGAGGGCGGCGCTGAAGTCGCGTGTTCCTGTCCAATCGAATTCGGCGGCGAAACCGCTGCCGTAACCGTGCGAGATGGTGGTCGGGTGCAGGCGTGGCTGGTGCTGCGGGCCGGCCCACAGGAACCCCGCCCCCTTGGGCGACATCAGCCACTTGTGGCAATTGCCCACGTAGTAGTCGGCACCGAGCTTCGCGAGATCGAGCGGCACGTTTCCCGGTCCATGCGCGCCGTCCACCAGCAGTTGGACACCGGCATCGCGGAACAATGCAGCGAGTTCTGGCAGCGGCAGGATCAACGCACTTGGCGAGGTGATGTGATCGACCACCGCGATGCGGGTTCGCGGGGTGATGGCCGCCGCAAACGCCTCGACGATGCTCCCGCTCATCGGATATGGAAACGGCAACTCGGCGCTCGTGATCACCGCCCCGCTGCGGGCCGCAGCGTGCTGCGCAGTCTTCAGCACCGCGCCGTAGATGTGCGAATGCAGCAGGATTTCGTCACCCGGTTGCAGGTCGAGCGAAGCGAGGATGGCGTTGATGCCAGCGGTTGCGTTGTCGACGAACACCAGATCGTCGGCGCGGGCACCAACATGGCCAGCAAGCACACCGGCCGCACTCCGAAGCGCAGCGGGAAGCTCATCCGCCATGAAGTATGTCGTGCCCGCTTCCATCCGGTCGCGCCAACGCGCCTGCTCGGCAAGCACGGCGCGAGGCGTCCCTCCGAATGAGCCGTGATTGACGTTCAGGCGGCCGTAGTCGAGGGACCAGAGGCCCCGAAGGTTCTCCGCCCTAGCCGAGGCACTTCCTACCAATGGAATTCCTCGACGTTCTCGCGGGCGCCAAGCAGGAACGCATCGCCGATGAGCAGCAGCGGCGAGCCGTCCATTTCGGACTTCTTCTTCTTCAGCAACCTGGCGAAACGCGCGTAGATCGCCTCGTATTCCTCGGACGGGTTGGCAATTTTTACCTCGCCATCGACGACCAGCACTGTACCGCCCTTTTCCAGCTTCAGACGCGTGCCCTTCCCGGTCTCGATCGAGATGGTCCAGACCTCACCCGACTCTTCGAGCCAGTTGAAGCCAGCGCTCATCTTGGGCTGATGCTTCTCGTTGGACCTGAAAGCAATCTCGACATCGACCGGCGTCTGCCGGTTGGCGGGGAACTTCAACCGGCTGCTCTCGACGAACACCGGGAATGGCATGATCTCGGTGAAGATCGACATGGCGTTGATGCCTGGATCGCAGACGCCGAAACCGCCGACTTCCCATACCCAGTCCTGACCCGGATGCCACTTGCGGACGCTCTCGCGCCAGTCGATGCGCAGCGACGCGACGCCTTCCTTCTTCAGGATCTTGCGAGTCGCATCGACGGCGGCGTTGTAGCGGCTGTGCCAGGTCTGGAAGAGCACCCGGCCACGCTTCTCGCCATAGGCGACAAGATCCTGGAACTCGGTGATGGTGGGCGTCGGCGGCTTTTCGAGGAGCACATCCTTGCCCGCATCGATCGCCTCGCGCACGTAGGCGTGGCGGACACCCGGTGGTGTGCAGATCGAGACGAGACCAACTTCCGGCATCTTCTCGTAGAGTTCGGCGGCAGTGCGGAAGACCGGCACATCGCGATGACCAACGCCGCGCTGGCTGACACAGGCGGCGAGCTCGAAATCGGCGGATTTATCGATCACCGGCAGGTGCTGATCCTGCGCGATCTTGCCGATGCCGATGACGGCAATCTTCTTCCTGCCCATGCGTCCAGTCCCCTACCTTCGGGGCCGCATACAACAGGCTCGCAACACCATTGTGAAGGGCAGATCGGCCGATATCTGCCTTGCCGCGCCTCAGCGAACGATGATCGCCCGGAAGTCGTTCACGTTTGTCCCGGTTGGCCCGGTGATGAACAGCCCATCCACGGCCTTGAACGCGTTGTAGGCATCATTGTTGACCAGCGCCGCCCGCGGATCGATCCCCGCAGCACGCATGCGGCTGGCGGTCGTGCCGTCGCAGAAGGCTCCCGCATTGTCGCCTGCCCCGTCGATGCCATCGGTATCTGCCGCGAGCGCCGAAACGCCGTCCAGCCCCTCGATCGCCAGGGCGAAAGCCAGCAGGAACTCGGCATTCCGCCCGCCGCGCCCGGTGCCCCGCATCGTCACGGTGGTTTCGCCGCCCGAGAGCAGCAGCGCCGGTTTGGTGAACGGCCGATCGCGGGTGGCAATCTCGCGAGCAATGGCGGCATGGACGCGCGCCACGTCGCGGGCCTCCCCCTCCACCGCGTCGGAGAGGATATGCGCGGTGAGCCCGAACCTGCCGGCTTCGCCTGCGGCTGCCTCCAGCGACAGCGAAGCCGATGCAACGATCTGCACCGCGTTCCGCGCGAGGCGGGAGTCGTCCGGCCGGGGGGCGGGGTTTTCCTCGCCGTTGAGAGCGGCCATCACCGCCTCGGGCAGTCTGAGACCGTGCAGTGCCACGAGATGGCGGGCCTCGGCGCGAGTGGCCTGCATCGGCAGCGTCGGACCGGACGCAACGAGCGCCGGATCGTCGCCCGGCACATCGGAGATAATGATTGTCGCGACGCGTGCCGGCGCGGCGAGCGCCGCAAGCCGGCCGCCCTTGATGGCGCTCACCTCGCTGCGAATGACGTTCATTGCGCCGATCGGCACGCCCGAGGCCAGCAATTGCCGGTTGGTTTCCTGCTCGTCGTCAAAGCTCATTCCCGGCGCCGGCTGCGGCAGCAGCGCCGAGCCGCCGCCTGAAATCAGCGCGACAACCAGATCATCGGCCGTAAGCCCGGAAACCTTATCCATGATCCGCCGGGCGGCACGTTCGCCGGCCTCGTCGGGCACGGGGTGCGCCGCCTCGATGATCTCGAGCCGCTCGCACGGTACGGCATAGCCGTAGCGGGTGACGACGAGCCCTTCCAGCGGCCCGTCCCAGGCCATTTCGAAGGCGCGCGCCATCTGAGCCGATGCCTTGCCGGCGCCGATCACGATGGTGCGCCCTGCCGGCTTTTCGGGAAGGCTGGCGCGGATGGCGGCGGCCGGGTCAGCGGCAGCAACCGCCGCCCGGAACAGAGTCTCAAGTATTTCGCGATGCATGGGATAGCCGGAAAAAATGTCGCAATATCATGGAGGAAGGGCGCGCCGCGTGCAACCGGGCCGGCATGAATGGCACCTAAACGGACCTCTCACGCACTATTCAACGCCGGCCGGCTACAGCGTGCACAACATTCGCCACGGGAGAGCGAGATGAGCGTCACGGTCAAAGCCGCAGTTCTCGCCCTGATTGTCCTCTTGTCCTTCGCGTTTACAATCATCCCCACACAGGCGGAGGATCGCTACGCCTATGGCAAGCTCGAAGACAGCGAGCCGGAGGATCACAAGGAACACGAGGACCTCGGACGCAAGAAGCCGCTGTTCCAGACCAAGTTCTTCAGTGACGAGTAGGCATCCGGCGGAACGAGGGCGACATCCCCTTGTCACCGGTTGCCGGTAGGCGTCATCTGTGCGCCCGCAGCAACCTGCCCCACCGAGTCCATGCCTGAACGTTTCGCGCTCTACTACGCTCCGCCCGCATCGCACCCGATCTGGCCGAGGGCCGCCCAGTGGCTGGGGCGCGACCCGTTGGGCGAGCCCCTCCCGCCGGCGGCGATCGCCGGAATCGAGGCCGGCCACCGGCTGGAAGCATGCAAATCGGCGCGCCGCTACGGTTTTCACGCGACCCTCAAGGCACCGATGGCGCTTGCGCCCGGCACAGACCGGAGAGCGCTTGAGGCCGAACTCAGACGCTTTTCGGATGAAACGCCCATGGCGTCCATCGGCCGGCTCCGGATCGCCAATCTCGACGGTTTTCTCGCGCTCATCCCCGAAATGCAAAGCGATGCGCTGACCCGTCTCGCCGGTGAAATCGTCACGCGGTTCGAGCCGTTCCGCGCGCCCCTCGGCACGTCATCCCGCGAAAAACGTATCCGCGACGGCCGCCTCACAGAGCGCCAGATCGCCTATCTCGATACCTACGGCTACCCCTACGTGCTCGACGAATTCCGCTTCCACATGACGCTCACCGACCGGCTGAGCCATGCCGAACGCCCCGGGCTCCTGGCCGCGGCCACGGCATGGTTTGAACCGGTGCTCGACGAGCCCTTCATGCTTGACCGCATCGCGCTGTTCCACGAAACGGAGGCGGGCGCGCCGTTTTCCCGGCTCGCCGATTTTCCGCTGCTCGCGAGGTCCACCGCCGATGCCTGAAATCGCCTTCACGAATGCGCGGATCGTGCTCGCAAACGAGGTCATCGAGGGCTCGCTCGACGTCAAGGGCGAACTGATCGACAGCTTCGATCACGGCGCGGCGAAGCACGCCGAGGACATCGAAGGCGACTACCTCATTCCGGGGCTGGTCGAACTCCACACCGACCATCTCGAAAACCACTACCGGCCGCGTCCGGGAGTCACCTGGAACGCGATGGCGGCACTGCAATCGCATGATGTGCAGATCGCCGGGGCAGGCATCACCACGGTGTTCGACGCCATCCGCATCGGTTCGGAACCTGAGGTCGGCGACATCACCGGGGATATCGCCGAGCAGGTTGGGGCCATCGAAAGCGCCATGGGCACGGACCGGCTGCGTGCCGAACACTTCGTGCACCTGCGCTGCGAACTGCCTGCCGCCGATTGCTTCGACCATTTCGAGGCGCATGCCGCCCGGCCGGTCGTGCGTCTCGCGTCGGTGATGGATCACACGCCGGGCATCCGCCAGTACACCGACGTCTCGCATTTCATCACCTACTACAAGAAGAAGCTGCGGCTAGCCGACAGTGACGTCGAGCGCTTCATGCAGGCGCGGATCGAGATGCACCGGCTCAACTCGGGCCGCAACCGGGCCCGCATCATCGGCCTTGGACGCGAACTGGGGCTGGCCTTTGCCAGCCACGACGACGCGACGCTCGCCCATGTGGACGAAGCGGTGGCCAACGGTGTTGCCATTGCCGAATTTCCAACCACGCTTGAGGCCGCCAAGGCCGCGCATGGCGGTGGCCTTGCCGTGCTGATGGGCGCGCCGAACGTGGTGCGCGGCGGCTCGCACAACGGCAACATCGCGGCAGCTGATCTTGCGCGCGAGGGCGTGCTCGATGTGCTGTCCTCTGACTACGTGCCCTTCGCGCTGATCTATGCGCCATTCCTGCTGCCGCAGCAGGTCGAGACGATCGACCTGCCGGCGGCCATCGCGACCGTCACGCGCAACCCGGCAAAGGCGGCCGGCCTCGATGACAGGGGCGAGATTGCACCCGGCAGGCGCGCCGATCTGGTGCGGGTACGCGTCCAGGACGGGTTGCCTGTGGTTCGCGCCGTCTATCGCCAGGGACGCCGGGTCAGCTGATGGTACTGGTATTGGTGGTCGGCCCCTCGGGCGCCGGCAAAGACACGTTGATCAGCCGGGCTCAAGACGAACTCGCTGACGACCCGAGGTTCAGCTTCGTGCGGCGCGTCGTTACCCGCAATGCGGTCGCGGCGCTTGAAGACCACGAGACGATGGACGAGGCTGCCTTCACGGTGGCGCTGATGCGCGGCGACTTCGCGCTGCACTGGGATGCACATGGCCTGCGCTATGCCATCCCCGTAGCCATCGATGCAGCCCTCGAGGCGGGGAGGGTCGTGGTCGCCAACGGTTCGAGGGCCGCCATTCCAGCGGCGCAGGCGAAATATCCCGATTGCGTCGTATTCCTTGTCACGGCCGATCGCGAATTGCGGGCGCTACGCCTCGCCGCGCGCGGCCGCGAGAATGCCGGCGCGGTGCGGGCGCGGCTGGACCGCGAGGGGATCGAACTGGCACCGAACATCGAACGGGTGACCATCGACAACTCCGGCCATCTGGCCGAAAGCGTCACCCGGTTCATTGAGGAACTTCGTCGCCTCACGCGTTGAACCCAAACGCGTTTCACGCGTTAGGCTGAGAACTGCGTCTGCCAGAGGGCATGTTTATGAGTCGATCTACGCTTTACATTATCATCGCTGCCCTGCTGGTTGTTGTGATTGGCGCCGGCATCTATTTCTATCAGGAAAGCCAGAAACCCGGCCTTGCTGTCAAAGTTGATGGCAACGGAATTTCGGTTCAGGGCAATGGCTGATCTCGACGCACGCAAGCAGGTCATTCTTGACGCCCTGAGCGACGAGATCGAGCGGCAGGCGGAGTCGGAACTCGACCTCATTGATCTCGTAGCCCTTGCTGTCGCCGTCGACCGCGCGCTGGGAGGAGATGGGCGAATGCCGGGAGAGCCCGTCGATGACGGCAAGACTCCCGACGAACTGAATGCCGCGAACGACGGCTGAACGCTTCCTGACACATTGCCGCTGATGCGGTATTGTGGCCGAGGGGCTAGCAAGGAGAGAGGGTAAATGAGCAGGAATACCTGGTACTGGATCATCGGCATCATCGTCGTGATCATCATTATCGCGATCATGATGATGCAGCCGCGCGCACCGGCGACCACCACCACGACGACAACGACTGAGACGCCCGCTACGCCGGCAACTCCCGCGACGCCGGCACCGGCGGCGACCCCCGCACCGGCGGCGACCCCCGCGCCGGCCGCCCCGGCAACCAACACCATGGCTCCGGCGGCTGAGGCTCCGGCCACCACGACGACCACGACCACCACCGGAACGCCCGCAGCCACTCCCGCGCCGGCAACTCCGGCCCCTGCTGCCCCGGCGGCCGGCGGCTGACCGCTGGTTCACCGACGAAAACAGGCGCGCCGGACACGCAGTCCGGCGCGTTTTTCTTGTTGGCTACACGATACCGCCGCCGCCACCTGCCACCGCCGGCCGCACTTCGGCGACCGCCCGCCGGTAGCCGGCAGCACGATAGGCCGCGATTGGATCGATGGCCCCGCCGGCCTCATATCGGGCCATGGCGAGGATCGGCTCCACATCGGTGCGGAACGCCGTCTTCAGCGTCTCTGAAGCGAGCAGCGCATCATTGGCTTCCTGCAGGCCGGCGAGACGTTTGCGATCAATCAGCAATGCCATCGCGTAGGCGCGGCGCACCTCGTTGGCAGAGCGCATCAGCGACTCGATAGGGTCGGTGACGTTGTGGCTCTGGTCCAGCATGTGCGCCGGAGCGAAGCCTTTGGCGCGGCGCTCTTCGGCATCGACCAACTCGTTGAACACGAGGAACAGGCGGTAGGGATCGATTGAGCCGGTATCGAGGTCGTCGTCGCCGTACTTGCTGTCGTTGAAGTGGAAGCCGCCGAGCTTTCCGAACTGGATGAGCCGGGCGACGATCATCTCGATGTTGACGTTGGGCGCATGGTGGCCGAGATCGACGAGGCACCACGCCTTCTCGCCCAGCGTCGTCGCGATGAGATAGTTCGTGCCCCAGTCCTGCACGACGGTGGAATAGAACGCCGGCTCGAACATCTTGTGCTCGGTATAGAGCCGCCAGTCATCGGGCAGCGCCGCGTACACCTCGCGAAGCGAGTCGAGATAGTGCTCGAACACGGTGGTGAAGTTCACCTGACCGGGAAAGTTGGAGCCATCGCCGATCCACACCGTCAGGGCCTTGCTGCCGACGGCCTCGCCGATCTCGATGCACTCGATATTGTGCTCGATCGCCTGCTGGCGCGTCGCCTTGTCGTAGGCGCTGAGCGAGCCGAACTTGTAGCTATGCGCCTGCCCCGGAGCATCTGCGAAAGTGTTGGAGTTCATCGCATCGAATGACAGGCCGAAACGCGCGGCGGCCTGCTTCAGCCGGTTCGGGTCGGTCTTGTCCCACCGGATATGCAGCGACACAGAGGGCGTGGCGCGCGTCAGCTCGTTGATGACGGAACAATCTTCGAGCTTGTCGAAGATATCGCGCGGCTCTCCGGGGCCGGGGAATTTCGCGAAGCGGGTGCCACCTGTGCCGACGCCCCATGACGGAACGGCGACCGTGTACTTCGCCACGCGGGCCTTGATGGCCTCGATGTGGATGCCGCGCCGGTCGAGTTGCTCACCGAGGTGGTTGTAGTCGGATTGCAGCGCAGCCAGCCGGTCGGCATTGTGCTTCTCGAGCACATCGGCAGCGATCATCTGGTCGGTCATGCTGGCTCCCCCTCCTGCGGCCGGGCCACGTCAAATCCCCTATCGCGTAAAGCTCACGGCGTTACCCGCATCGACGTTGATTATATTGCCGGTCGATTTTGCCGACATGTCCGACGCCAGGAAATAGACCGCCTCCGCGATATCCTCGGGGAACACCGAGCGCTTCAGCATCGAGCGCTTGCGGTAGTGCTCTTCGAGTTCGTCGGGCTGCATGTTGTAGGCAGCGGCGCGCTGATCGCGCCATTCGCCGGTCCAGATTTTCGAGCCGCGCAGCACCGCATCCGGGTTCACCGTGTTGACGCGGATCTGCTGGTCCGCCCCCTCGAGCGCGAGGCAGCGGGCGAGGTGGATTTCCGCAGCCTTGGCGGTGCAATAGGCGGACGCATTGGGCGATGCCGCGAGGCCATTCTTGGACGCGATGAAGACGATGTTGCCGCCGATCTTCTGCTGCTTGAAATAGCGGAAGGCCTCGCGGCTGACGAGGAAGTAGCCCTTCGCGAGGATGTCCATGTTGCGGTCCCACATGGAGAGCGGCGTGTCCTCGATGGGCGCCGACGACGAGATGCCGGCATTCGATACGAGGATGTCGATGCCGCCAAATTCGACGGCCGTTTCGCTATACGCGGCGGCCACCTGATCTTCCTGCGTGACGTCGAGCTTTACCGGCCGGACGAAGTCCTTGCCGAAGCGCTTGCCCAGTTCCTCGTTCGCCGTTGCGAGCGCGCCCTCGTCGATGTCGGCGAGCACCACGCAGGCGCCTTCACCGAGCAGGCGGATCGCCGTGGCGCGGCCGATGCCGCCGGCGCCGCCGGTGACGAAGGCAATGTGCCCCGCCAGCGATTTCGGCTTCGGCATGCGCTGGAGCTTTGCCTCTTCGAGCAGCCAGTACTCGATGTCGAACGCCTCCTGCTCATCGAGACCGCGATAGGTCGAGACTGCGGACGAGCCGCGCATGACGTTGATGGCGTTGACGTAGAACTCGCCCGAGATGCGGGCCGTCGCCTTGTCGAGCGCGAATGTGAGCATGCCGACGCCGGGGACAAGGAACACCACCGGGTTGCCGTCGCGGATCGCGGGGCTGTCCGGGTGTCGGCTGCGCTCATAGTAGGCGGCGTAGTCGTCGCGATAAGCGGCGATCGCCGGTTCGAGCTTTTCGGCGAGCGCATCCACATCCGGATTTGCGGGATCGAACTCGACAACCAGCGGGCGGATCTTGGTTCGAAGGAAATGGTCCGGGCACGAGGTGCCGAGCGCAGCAAGCGGGCGGAGGTCCCTGCTCGATACGAATTCCAGCACGGCCGTGGAGTCATCGAAGTGACCGAGCTTCTTGCGTTCGGCAGAGATCAGCCCACGGATTTTCGGCATCAGCTTTGCCGCGATGGCGCGGCGCTTGGCGGCCGGCAGCGGTGTCACCGCTTCGCCGCCAAAGGCCGGCTTGCCGGCGGTCTTCTGCTCGAACCAGGCGATGGCCTGGTTGATGGTCTTGATGGTCTGCTCGTAGCACTCTTTCGGCGTATCGCCCCAGGTGAAGAGGCCGTGGCTTTCGAGGATGACGCCCTTCGCCTCGGGGTGCTCTGCGCAGAACCTGCCGAGCCAAAGGCCAAGCTCGAAGCCAGGCCGCTTCCAGGGCAGCCAGCCGATCTCATCGCCGAAGATTTCGTGCGTCATCTTCCGACTATCGGCGCTGGCCGCAATCGCGATGATGGCGTCGGGATGCATGTGATCGACAAAGGCATGCGGCACGTAGGCATGGAGCGGCGTATCGATCGAAGCGGCGCGCGGGTTGAGGTTGAAGGTCGCGTGCGGCAGGTAGCCGACCATTTCGTCTTCGTGCTCGAGGCCGCGATAGAGCTTCTTCAGCCCCTCAAGCTTTGCCTGGTAGAGCGTCGAAAAGCCGTCGAGCTTGATGGTGCCGACGTCGCCACCCGAGCCCTTCACCCAGAGGACTTCGACCATCTCTCCGCTCAGCGGATCCTTCTGCATGATCTTGGAGGACGTGTTGCCGCCGCCATAGTTGGTAACGCGCTTGTCCGAGCCGAGGAGGTTGGAGCGATAGACGAGCCGCTCCGGCTCGGTCATCTGGGCAGCCTTCGCATCGTCCCAAAGGTTCGCA
>DAORUH010000046.1:0-20087 GCA_035433065.1 Devosia sp.
GGCGCAGATCGGCACCGCTTTTCATTCATATCGATGATTACGCGTCGCCGGTTTCGGCGTGGAGTGCCCGCCCCATCACCTGCCGGAGAAGACAGATGTCGGACGACGTCAGCGAGTTTGTCGAGGAACTTGTGAATCTGCTTCCAAGGCAAAGACAGGGCCGGGCGAAAGGACCGGCAGCCGGGCTCGGCGTGAGCCTCAACGACATGCGCGAAATGGTGACGCTCGCCACCCCCGCTCGCGCCATGACCGATGCCTTCCGCGACTGGGCGAGCGAGAATGCCTTCGGCGGCGCCAGCTTCGCCGTCTTGCGGCGCGGGAGGGTCGTCACCCACGCCACCTATGGCACCGGCTCGGCCAATGAGCCGACCGAGTTTGCCAGCTGCTCCAAGTTTATCTCTGGCCTCGCGATCGCCCAGCTGGTGCGCCAGGGCAAGCTGAAATGGGACACGACGATGGAGGAGATCTTCGGTCCCATTTTCCGCACCACCCCGCGGCGTCTGCGAGAAATCCAGATGCTGCGTGACCCACGAAAGATCGACATCGTATCGAAATTCGAGGTAGCTGACGCGAGCCTCAGGCGGCGCAAAGCCTATGACTTCCCGAGCGTTGCAGCGACGAGCACAACGAGCCAGCGGCGGCTGGCGAAATCGGCAGTGGCGGGTGCAAAGATCCGGCCGATCAAGACAAAGGCCGCGTCAATCAACCCGTTCGCCGTGATGTTTCCTGATTGGTTCCGGCCCCTCACCATCACCGAGGTCATGACGCATACAAGCGGCATCCGGGGCGATCTCGGCGAGGGCAATCCATACGAGATCAGCATGGACGACCGCTTCGAACTGATCGTCACCGTGATGGTGCCGGGACCGAAGGTCTACTACTATGAGAACAACAACTACCTCGTGCTGGGCAAGGTCATTGAGCGGATCACCGGCAAGACGTTCGAGGAAGCCGTAAAGGAACTCGTCTTTAAGCCGCTGGGCATTTCCGCCTTCTCCGCCGACAGTCGCGGGCCCTATGCGGGGTGCTGGCTGTCGACGGTGAACTATGCGCGGATGCTGAGGTATCTCGACCGGGATCTGGGGCTCATGGGAGCCTTTGGCCCGGACAGCTGGCCGAGGGTCAAGGGCTACAGCATTGGCGCCAGAATTTCCGGAACCAAGGAGTCGTTCAGGGCAGAGCACGGCGGCGCGTGGAACTGGCACGATGGCGTGCGAGCCGTCTCCTATGGCGCCCACTTCTACAACTGGCAGGACATTCGGACCGGTTACTTCGTCCGCTACACCCCGTCGAACAATTTCCCCCACTGGGATCTGTACGACAAATTGCAGGAGATCGCGCACAGCACGGACGATGCCTGGCCCCTCTTCGTTGAGACCGTCGGGCAGTTGTACGACACGATTTCCAAGCGCCCGATCTAGGCGCCGGGAGACCGAGCGATGTCGGACCACATCCCTGCGGTAAAGCTGCTGAAATTGGGTGAGGTCAGATGGGCGAGCCGGCTACGCAGTACAAAGTGCCAGCTCGCAAACCACCAAACTGGTGCTGGGGCACCTGCTCCGGGATTACGCAATACTGCGGAACCGGGCCCTCGCTGATACGGCAACTCGATACACAGGACCGTATGTCCGTGACCTTAGCTGCGTATGCTTAAGAAAGAGCTTCCGAAGAGCAAACGAAGTCTGAACGCGCGCCACTCGGCACGCGTTGCCCGTCTGCGTTGCGGCACGTCTACTTGGCGCGGCGCAGCCGTTCGCGATCGATGATCAGCCCGGTGCAGGCGTTTACCCGCAGCAGGTATACCCACTCACCGCGTGTCGCCCGGGCCTGCACATAGCGGCCGGTCGGCACGTTGAGAAAGATGTTCTTGTAGCCTTGATCCGCGATCGTGTTACGCAGGCCGCGGTCGGTGAGGATACACAGCCGCCTCGGCAGGAACCTCGCATCCGGGTCATCGCCCTGATCGATGCCCATGCCAAAGCCGAAGTGCAACGTCTGCGCCATCGCCGGTGGGGCCGCGCCGAGCAGGGCCGCAAGCAGGATGGTCTGGAACAGTCTCTTCATCGCCTGATCTCCCGTCGGAAGGCAAAGCTCCCGGCCTCGTGCGAGACCGGGAGCTTCAATTCAATCACATCGAACGTCAGAACGTGAACTGCAGATTCATGCCGCCCGGACCACCGGACCAGCCACCAGGACCGCCCGGGTAGCCGGGGCCGCCGGGATGGCCGGGGCCAGGACCACCGGGATAGCCCGGACGCGGGGGCGGGTTGCCGGGGAAGCCACCGCCGCGGATGCGCTGGATGTCGGTGACCCGGCCGGTGCAGCGGTTGACCCGCATCGAGTAATCGCGGCCATTGTCTTCCCACGTCGCGACGACGCGCACGCGGGTACCGGAGTCGCCGAGGATCTGGACATCGTAGAAGCCGGAGTCGCCGAGGCCACGGCGGATCTCCCGATTGGTGAGGCAATCGCGCCGGAACTTCTTGCCGCCCGAACCGATGCCGTACGAGAAGCTCGAACCGCCGCCATTGATGCCGAAATCGAAGCTGAACGACTGGGCCTGCGCCGGGACGGCCACAAGCGACGTTCCTGCAATGAGTGCTGAAACGACCAGGGCGCGGGTCCCGGTCTTGATATGGTCAATGAACATTACCTAAGTCTCCTTTGGAGGCTACCGTCTTCGCCGCCTCCATTAGCGTTGGGCCGATTCATAGACCACCCGCATGAACACGTGAAAAACCGCCCGTTCATCCTGCGTTCAGGTTCGCGTGGCGAACCGGCGCATCGGATGCGGTCGGGCGGGCACAGCAATGGCGAGATTGCCAGACAAGCCGCCGGAAGGCTGACTCCAGACCAGCAGCCCGTCCGGCAATCTCTGCGGCGAGTTGTCGCCCGGCACGCTTGAACGCAGGGCAAAGGCGGCATTCACCGATCGTTCACGACATTCCGGTGTCGTGGACGCCCCGAAAATCAGCCGCTTTTCCTTTGAGAGTCCGCTCTGTGCTAACTAGGAAGGCTCGATTCGAGCCCACGCATACGGTGAATGATGTCCGACCTGTTTGATGCCCCTGAGAGCGCGCCCTCGCCGCGGCGTTCGTCCAAATCCGCGGAATCGAAATCGGCCAACGTTGCGCACGCGAGCTCGTATTCGGCCGCAGATATCGAAGTCCTCGAGGGCCTCGAGCCGGTTCGGCGCAGGCCGGGCATGTACATTGGCGGCACGGATTCGAACGCGCTGCATCACCTGTTCGCCGAAGTCATCGACAACTCGATGGACGAGGCGATCGCCGGACATGCGTCACGCATCGAAGTGCACTTTGGGGCCGACGGATACCTGACGGTTTCGGACAATGGCCGCGGCATTCCGGTCGAGAATCATCCGAAGTTTCCGGGACGCTCGACGCTCGAAATCGTCATGACGACGCTGCATGCCGGCGGCAAGTTCGACGGCAAGGCCTATGAGACCTCGGGCGGCCTCCACGGCGTCGGCGTGTCGGTGGTGAATGCGCTGTCGGACGTGCTGATCACCGAAGTCGCACGCGATCAGGTGCTCTACCGGCAGACCTATTCGCGCGGCAAACCGACGAGCAAGGTCGAGACCGTCGGCAAGGTGCAGAACCGCCGCGGCACCACGCAACGCTTCCATGCCGACCCGGAAATCTTTGGCGGCAAGGCCGAGTTCTCCGCGGCGCGCCTGTTCCGCATGACGCGTTCAAAGGCTTATCTCTTCGGCGGTGTCGAGCTGCGCTGGAGCTGCGACGATAGCCTCGCCACCGACGAGGTGCCGGCCAAGGCGACGTTCCATTTCCCCGGTGGGCTGCGCGATTTTCTCGCCACCAAGATCGAGGGTGAGCCGCGCATCGTCGACGACATCTTTTCGGGCAATGCCGGCAAGCCCGGCACGCATGGCGCGTGCGAATGGGCGATCAGCTGGAACCTCGGCGACGGCTTCCTCAACTCCTACTGCAACACCATTCCCACCGCTGATGGCGGCACGCACGAAGCGGGCCTGCGCGCCGCCCTCCTCCGCGGCCTGCGCACCTATGCCGAGCTGACCAACAACAAGCGCGCCGCGACGCTGACGGCCGACGACGTGCTCGCGCACTGCTCGGCGATGCTCTCGGTGTTCGTGCGCGAGCCCGAGTTCGTCGGCCAGACCAAGGACAAGCTGTCCTCGCCCGAGGCCACGCGCATTGTCGACAACGCTATCCGCGATGCCTTCGATCACTGGCTGACGGCCTCGCCGAAGGAAGCGACAAAGCTCCTCGACTGGGCCATCGAACGCGCCGAGGAACGCCTCCGCCGCAAGAAGGAAAAGGAGGTTGATCGCGCCTCCGCGACGCGAAAACTCCGGCTGCCCGGCAAGCTCGCCGACTGCACGCAATCGGCCGCGCAGGGCGCCGAAATCTTTATCGTCGAGGGTGACTCGGCCGGTGGCAGCGCCAAGCAGGCGCGCAACCGCACCAGCCAGGCGGTGCTGCCGCTGCGCGGCAAGATCCTCAATGTCGCCGGCGCGACCCGCGACAAGGTGCAGGCGAGCCAAGCCATCGCCGATCTCATCCAGGCGCTCGGCGCCGGCACCCGCGACCGCTATCGCGAGGACGACCTGCGCTACGACAAGATCATCCTGATGACCGACGCCGACGTGGACGGCGCCCATATCGCCTCGCTCCTGATGACCTTCTTCTTCCAGGAGATGCCGAAGCTCATCGACGACGGGCACCTCTACCTCGCCCTGCCCCCGCTGTTCCGCATCACGCAGGGCGCGAAGACGCTCTACGCGATGGATGACGCGCACAAGGACGCGCTCATCAAGAAGGAGTTCAAGGGCAACCAGAAGATCGAGATCACCCGCTTCAAGGGTCTCGGCGAAATGCCCTATGTGCACCTGCGCGAAACCACGATGGACCCGAAGAGCCGCTCGCTGCTGCGGGTAAAGGTCATCGACGACCGCGACGAGACGGTCTCGGCGGTCGACCGGCTGATGGGATCGAAGCCCGAAGCGCGTTTCGAGTTCATCACCGAAAACGCGAGTTTTGTGACCGACATCGACGTGTAGCGGCACCAGCGGAAGCTGGCGCCGCGCCGCCCTACGCCTTCAGCGCGCCCGGTCCCGGTGTGGCGCCCGGGGGGACCTTGCCCATGATGATCATGCCGAGGACTTCGTCCTTGGTGACGTCCTTGGTGTGGGCGGTGCCCACCACGCGCCCGTTCTTCATCACCACGAGCCGGTCCGCGAGATCGAAGACATCGTGGATGTCGTGGCTGATGAGGAAGATGCCGATGCCCTCGGCCTTGAGCTGCTTGATGAGGTCTCCGACCTGCGCCGTCTCCTGGGGGCCAAGCGCCGCGGTGGGCTCGTCCATGATGAGGATGCGGGCATTGAACAGGATGGCGCGGGCGATGGCGACCGACTGCCGCTGACCACCCGAGAGCTTCACGACCGGCTCCTTGAAGCGCCGGAAGTTCGGATTGAGCCGCCCCATCACCTCTCGGGCCTTCGCCTCCATCGCCACATCGTCCAGCGTACCAATGGCTGTGGTCAGCTCGCGGCCGAGGAAGAGGTTGGCGGCGGCATCGACGTTATCGGCGACCGCCAGCGTCTGGTAGATCGTCTCGATGCCCTGGGCCTTGGCGTCGCGGGGGTTGTTGATGGTCACCTCTTGCCCGTCGATGCGGATGGTGCCCGCATCGCGCTTGTAGGCGCCGGAGAGGATCTTGATGAGCGTCGACTTGCCGGCGCCATTGTGGCCCAGAAGCCCGACGACTTCACCGCGATACAGGTCGATCGAGGCGCGCTCGACGGCATGCAGGCCGCCGAAAGAGATGGAGATGTCCTCCATTTCGACCAGCGGGGTTTTCTTGTCCAGCATCTCTCAAGCGTCCTATTTGGCCCTGCGGCGGTAGAGGGTGTCGAGCCAGACGGCAAAGACCAGCACGATGCCCACGACGATTGACTGCAACGGGCTGTCGATGCCGATCAGCACCATGCCCGATTGCAGGGACTGCATGACGAGCGCACCCAGCATGGCGCCGGCGATGGTTCCGACGCCGCCCGACAGCGACGTGCCGCCGATCACTGCCGCGGCGATGACGTAAAGCTCGTCGAGGGTGCCCAGCGCGTTGGTTGCGGCATTGAGACGGGCCGTCGAGATCGCCGCCGAGATGGCGACCAGCGCGCCCATCAGCATGAAGATCTTCACCGTCACCCAGCGGGTGTTGATGCCGGCGAGTTCTGCTGCCTCGGGATTGCCGCCCATCGCAAAGACGTAGCGCCCGAACCGGGTGCGCATCGCGATGAAGCTCATCAGGATGCCGACGCCGACGGCGATCAGTACCGGAATGGCGATGCCGTGCGGAATGAACAGGCCGCCCTCGGGCACCGGGATGCCGTTGGCCTCGGCATAGCGCTGCGCGATCCGGGCCGGCCACGGATAGGCATTGGCCACCGCAACGGCGCCGAGGGTTACGCCGCAGCCGATAACGGCGAGGCTCGTCTCGGCCCACATCGGCCGCAGCGGGAAGTTGAAGCGCCGGCGCTGCCGCCGCCCGAAGTAGATGCTGAGCACGATGCCGGCGCAGGCGATCACGCCGAGGATCCAGCTCGGCCAGAAGCCGATGGACCCGGCCGGGCCGCCGCCGATGAGCTGGAAAGTCGAATCCATCGGCGCGATCGTGCGGCCCATGGCAACCCACCAGGCCGCGCCGCGCCAGACGAGGAAACCGCCGAGCGTGACGATGAACGCCGGCACCTTGAGGAAGGCGATGATGATGCCCTGCAGCGCCCCGATGCCGCCGCCGACCACGAGACCGACGCACAGCGTGATGATCCAGGTCGCGTTGTTGTCAAAGCCGATGACCTTGGGAAGGATTTCGGCCTGGGTCATGCCCATGACCATGCCGACGAACCCCAGCGCCGAACCGACCGACAGGTCGATGTTGCGAGTCACGATGACCAGCACCATGCCGGTCGCCATGACGGCGACACCGGAGGTCTGAACCGAAAGGTTCCACAGGTTGCGGGGCGTCAGGAAGAGCCCCTGCGAAAAGAAGTTGAACACGAGCCAGATCAGGATCAACGCGCCGACCATGCCGAGCAGGCGTGTGTCGAGTTCGGTAGCGTTGATGAACCGCCGGAAGGGTCCTTGGGTATTCTGCTGCTGCCGAACCGGCGCAGCTCCGGCGAGCTGGTCGACCATTGTGAAGAGTCTCCGCGAAGGCGTTAGCCCGGAAGAACGCCGCGGCAACGTGGCCGCGGCGTCCGATCCGGGAAGTTTACCCCTCGCGGGATCAGCCGCAAACAGCGACCGAGCCGGCGGCGACGCCCTGGCAGACGACGTCCTTGGCCACCCAACCGGCGTCGATGACGAGGTTGAGGTTGTCCTTGGTGATCGGGATCGGCGCCAGGAGCACCGCATTCATCTCGACGCCCTTCGGGCCGTCGGAGAACTTGGTTGCGCCGGTGACTTTATCGAGCGCCGTACCCTTGGCCAGTTCGATGGCGATGCTGGCCGCCGCCTTGCCCAGTTCGCGCGAGTCCTTCCAGACCGACACGGTCTGCGTGCCGAGCGCGATGCGGTTGAGCGCGGCATGGTCGCCGTCCTGACCGGACACCGGGACCGAGCCGGCAAGACCCTGAGCGGTCAGCGCCGCGATGGCGCCGCCGGCCGTTCCGTCGTTCGAAGCGACGACGGCGTCGACCTTGTTGTTATTGGCCGTCAGGAACTGCTCCATGTTGGCCTGGGCGACTTCCGGGTTCCAGTTGTCGGTATAGGCCTCGCCGACATTCTTGATGTCGCCGGCATCGATGGCGGCCTTGAGCACTTCCATCTGGCCTTCGAACAGGAAGTCAGCGTTCGGATCCGCGCTGTTGCCCTTGATGAAGACGTAGTTGCCCTTGGGCTGCACGGCGAACACGCCCTGCGCCTGCATCCGCCCCACTTCCTTGTTGTCAAAGGTGAGGTAGAAGGCTTCCGGGTTCTCGATCAGGCGGTCATAGCCGATGACCGGGATGCCCTCGCCGACGGCGGCGGTGACCGCCGGCTCAACGGCCGCCGAGTCCTGCGCGAGCACGATGAGCACGTCGGCGCCCTGGGTCACGAGGCTCTCGATGTCGGTGAGCTGCTTCGACGCCGACGACTGCGCGTCGGCCGAGATGTACTTGGCTCCGGCAGCTTCGATGACCGCCTTCATTGCGGCTTCGTCGGTCTTCCAGCGCTCTTCCTGGAAATTGTTCCAGGACACGCCGACGACCACGCCGTCCTGGGCGATGGCAAAGCCTGCCACACCCGCCAACACGGTCGTGCACAGCAGAACTGCTGCGATCTTTTTCATATCAATCCCTCCCGTCGGCGGCGGTTCGGCCGCCATGCCAAACGCCAGCATGCCCTCACGGATGCCGACGCCGAGCAATTCTTTCATTGCTCAAAAAAATGATTGGCACGACGCCAAAGCAGGTGTCAATCTTATTCTCGACGCTCGAAATAATTAATCGGACCCTCATACGTCCGGGCTAGAAGCAGGCATGCGCCTTGTTACCGACAGCGACACGGTCCGCCGGCAGAACCGCGGCCTGGTGTTCTCCGCCCTCCGCACAGCGGGGCCGCTGACGCGTACGCAGCTGGCGGCCGAAACCGGCCTCTCCAACGCCAGCATCACCGCCATCACGCAGGACATGCTGGGACAGGCCCTGCTCACCGACGTGCCCGACGAGCCGTCGGCGGAGCTGCGCCTGCGCGGCCGGCCGGCGGTGCGGATCGGGCTCAACCGGCACGCCGCCGCACTCGCCCTCATCGAGATCGACGTCAACCGCGCGCGCTTCTCGCTGGTCGACTACGGCGGCACGCTCATCGACCGGATCGAGACGAACCTCATCCCCGGCTTCTTCATCCAGACCGCGCCGCTTGGCTTCATCGAGGAGCGCCTTGCGACTCTTGGCCAACGCAACCCGCTGGAGTTCGCGATGCTGCGGCGCATCGCCATCTCGGTGCAGGGCATCCTCGACCGGGAGGGCGATGGGCTGACCTGGTCGCCGGTCGCCGGGCTGGCCGGGCACGACATTGCCCCGCCGCTTACGGAGCGCTTTGGGGTTCCCGTCGTGCTCAACAAGCGTGGCCGGCTGCTCGCCGAAGGCACCCGCTGGCTCGACCCGGACCTGCGCGATGCGCGCCTCATCACCATCTTCGTCGGCTCGACCGTCGCCATGGGGATGAGCGCCTCCGGTCCGGTGCTCGGCCGCGGCGAGGACGGCGCGACCGAGTTCGGCCACATGAACCATGTGCCGAACGGCGCGCTGTGCCGCTGCGGCACGCGCGGCTGCATCGAGGCCTATGCCGCCGACTATGGCGTGCTGCGCACCGCCTATTCCGTGCCGGAGCACACGGCCCCGGCCGCACAGGTGCCGGCCGCGGCATATGAGGACCTGATCCGCCGCGCCCAGCAGGGCGACCGCACGGCAACGCAGGCCTTCAACCTCGCGGGCCGGGCCATCGGCTACGGCATCGCCCGACTGCTGGCGGTCTCCGATCCGAGCCACGTCATCATCGTCGGCCCGGGAGCGCGGGCGCTCGGGCTGATGCGCCCCGAAATCGATGCGGCGCTGGCGGCGAGTTTCGTGTGCCGGGTCAACGGCACGCCCGAAGTCCGCGCCCTCAGGGACGAGAGCGAACCGATCTTCATGGGCCTGATGATGGAGGCGCTGGTCGATCTCGATCAGACAGACTTCGCCCCCCTCGCCGCCGTCAGTGCCCGCGCCTGATGCGGCATCGCCGGCACTGTCCCGGCGGAAGGCCCTGAAATCCGTTGACTCCAAAGGGGTTTCCACTATGTTCCGCCCCGCGTAGCGCGCGCTGGAAGAGGGCGGACTTCCAGTGGCAAGGCGCCGCGAGACGAAAGCCGCGAGCCCGGGATCGGGTTCGAAACCCGACACAGGTCGACCGCACCTCCTCAAGTAGCTGCCAGTCGATTTCCCGAACTACTTGAGCGGACTGAAGATTTGTCAAACGACTTCAATGGGCTCGGCCTCAGCGCCAAGGTCACCTCGGCGGTTGCCGATGCCGGCTACACGACGCCGACCCAGATCCAGGCGCAAGCCATTCCCCACGTTCTGCAGAAGCAGGACATCATCGGCATCGCGCAGACGGGCACCGGCAAGACGGCCTCGTTCGTGCTGCCCATGCTCACGCTGCTCGAAAGCGGACGCGCCCGCGCCCGCATGCCGCGCACCCTCATTCTCGAGCCGACGCGCGAACTCGCCGCGCAGGTCGCCGAGAATTTCGAGAAATACGGCAAGAACCACAAGCTGACGATGGCGCTGCTGATAGGTGGCGTGTCGTTCGAGGATCAGAACCGCATTCTCGATCGCGGCGCCGACGTGCTGATCGCAACGCCCGGGCGCATGCTCGACCAGTTCGAGCGCGGCCGCATCCTGCTCACCGGCGTTGAAGTCCTCGTCATCGACGAAGCCGACCGCATGCTCGACATGGGCTTCATCCCCGACATCGAGCGCATCTGCGGCCTGCTGCCGCCGCGCCGCCAGACGCTGTTCTTCTCGGCCACCATGCCGCCGGAAATCGAACGCCTGACCAAGCGCTTCCTGCGCGATCCGGTGAAGATCGAAGTCGCCCGGCAGAACTCGACGGCCGAGACCATCGACCAGCGGTTGGTGCGCGTCTCGAGCAAGCCCGAGGAAAAGCGGGCCGCGCTGCGCCAGTTGATCCGCGCCGAAGGCGGGCTGACCAACGCCATCATCTTCTGCAATCGCAAGCGCGACGTTGCCACCCTCGCCCGCTCGCTCGAGCGGCACGGTTTTTCGGCCGGCGCGCTGCATGGCGACATGGACCAGAAGAGCCGAACGGAGACGCTCGACGCGTTCAAGGGCAACCGGCTGACGCTTCTTGTTGCGTCTGACGTCGCGGCGCGCGGCCTCGATATTCCCGCCGTGAGCCATGTGTTCAACTTCGATGTGCCGACCCATGCGGAGGACTATATCCACCGCATCGGGCGTACCGGCCGCGCTGGCCGTTCGGGCATCTCGATCACCCTCGCCCAGCCGAGCGACGGCAAGTATCTCGACGCCATCATCAAGCTGATCCAGAAGGACATTCCCGAGGTCGGCAAGATCGCCCCCGAGGGCCGCGCCGAGAGCGAGACACAGGGCGAACAGCCCGCCCGGAAATCGGCCGCTCGCGGACACCGCGGCAGGCCCGCCCGTGGCGAGCGCCGTGAACCGGCAGCTACCCCGGCCCGTGGCGAACGCAATGAGCCCGTCGCTGCGCCGGTAGAGCCGAGGCCGGTCCGCGAGGAGCGCAGGGAAGTGGAAGCCGCCCCGGCCGAGCCGCGGCAGGAGCGCACGCGCGAGCGCCGTCCCGAGCCGGCCAAGGCCGCACAGGCCCGCAAGCCGGCGGCACCGCGCAAGTCTTCGGGCGCGTCGCCGTTCGGCAATGACGGTCCCATTCCGGCATTCCTCCTGCGTTCCGGACGGGCGGAGTAATCCGCGCCGGTTCGTCGCGGCGCGGACCCCCGCGCCGCATCACGTCTCGTCAACGGGGCGTCGCGAAGCTACAATGTCGGTTGCACAGCATGACGCGCAGGTGCGGACGTGTCTGATCAGGAATTCAAGCGCGCTCTGGGATACGCCAGCTCGGCCATTGACCTGCTGACGCGGGCAACGATTCCGCCCTACCCCCATTTCTACGAGCTGCTCTACACCTACGTGTCCGGCGTGAACCCGACGCTGAACGCCCGCATCAATGCGATCTTCCGCGAAACCGATCCAACGGTCGACCTGGCCGAGCGGCTCTACGACACCTTCCTCAAGGCGCAGGACAACAACGAGCGCCTCGCCTCGGCGTCCGAACAGCTGGGCCAGGGCATTGAAGTGGTGCACGACGCGCTCGATGCCGCGATGACCACGGCCAACGCCTTTGCCGGCGCGGTACAGGCGATGACAGGTGATCTTGCCGGCGAGCCCGATCACGGCGCACTGCAACTGATGGCGCGCCGGATGCTTGAGGAGGCGCGCCGCATGCAGGTCGCCAACCACGATCTGGAGCAGAAGCTGCAGGCGTCGCGCGAGACCATTGCGCAACTGCATCGCGACCTCGACGACGCGCGCCGGGAGTCGATGCTTGACCCGCTCACCAAGATCTACAACCGCAAGTTCCTCGATGAACTGCTGATCAAGGCGGTAAACGACGCGCGCTCGAGCGGTACCCAGCTTTCGCTCGTGCTACTCGACATCGACCATTTCAAGCACTTCAACGCCACCTGGGGCCACCAGACCGGCGATCACGTTCTGCGCCTCGTGGCGATGACGCTCAAGTCGAGCATCAGCAGCCGACAGGTGGCAGCGCGCTACAATGGCAAGGAGTTTGCGGTTGTCCTGCGCGACACGGATCTCGAAGGCGCAATGGCAGTTGCGGAGAGCGTTCGCCGCACGATTGAGGCCAAGGATCTGCTGAAGCGCTCGACCGGCGAAAAGCTCGGGCAGATCACCTGCTCGTTCGGCGTCGCCACGCTGCGCCGGGGCGACACGCCCACCAGTCTCGTCGAGCGCACCGCGCGGTGCCTGTTTGCCGCCAAGCAAGCCGGGCGCAACAAGGTGGTCAACGAGAACGACCTGAAGCCTGATATCGAGGCCGCCGGATAGGGAGCGCCCGCGAAGGCGTCAGCCCTCGATCAGGTCGACGCCGAGGGACCCGAGAGCATCCCAGTAGCCGGGATAGGTCTTGCCCACGCAATCGGGGTCGAGGATCGTGATCCCGCCGATCTTGAGGCCTGCGAGCGCGAAGCTCATGGCGATGCGGTGATCGGAATAGGTCTCGATCTCTGCCGGAAGCACCTGCCCCTCCAGCGACGGATCGGACGCAACGATCAGGTCGTCGCCCTCTTCGCGCGCGAGGCCGGGACGGATGCGATTGAGCTCGGTCGAGAGCGCGTTGATCCGGTCGCACTCCTTCACGCGCAGGTTGGCGATGCCGGCAAAGCGGACCGGCGTTGCGTTGAAGGCGGCGAGCACCGCCAGCGTGGGCACAGCATCCTGCATCTGCGAACCATCGATGACGGCAGGCATGTGCGGGAACATCTTGATGAGCGCCGCGGCCTTGGCGTCGGGCTGGGTGAACGCATCCATCGGCACGCCGAGGTCGATTCTCCCGCCGGTGAGCGTCTCTGCGGCCCAAAGGTAGGTTGCCGCCGAGGCGTCGGGTTCGACCACGAAGTCGGTGGCGCGGTAGCCGGTCGGCTCGACCCGCCAGGTCATGTCGTCGGCCTGCGTAACCCGGGCGCCAAACGCGCGCATGGCGGCCAGCGTCAGGTCGACGTAACCTCGGGCGTCGAGATCCTTGCCGGTCAGCGCCACCTCGATCGGGCCATTGCCGAACGGCGCGGCCATCAGCAGCGCCGAGACGTACTGGCTCGACAGGCCGCCATCGATTTCGACGCGGCCGGAGCCAAAGCTGCCACGGCCCTCGACCGTCACCGGCGGGCAACCTGTTGGCGCTGTGGCCGCAATCCCCAGCGCGTTGAGCGCCGTGACCAGCGGGCCGATCGGGCGCTTCTGCATATGCTCGTCGCCATCGACGACCACGGTGCCATCGACCAGCGCCACGGCAGCGGTGAGGAAGCGGGTTGCGGTGCCGGCATTGCCCAGCATCAGCGGACCGGTAGGTGCCGCGAGGCGGCCGCTGCTGGCAACGATGAAACTCGTCGCGTCGGGCTCATCGATGGTGACGCCCATCTGCCGCAGCGCGGCGGCCATCAACTGCGTGTCCTTGCTCTTCAGCGCGCCGGTGATCCGGCTCGTCCCTTCCGCCAGCGCTGCCAGCAGCAGCGCGCGGTTGGTGATCGACTTCGAACCCGGCGGGGTGACGCGGCCAATGAGCGGCTTCGCCGGAGGGACGATGGTCAGCGATTTGAGTTTGGTGAGCATGGCAGGTGCGATGCCATGAGGCGCGGCGAATGGCAAGGCGCGGCGCTCAGGGCAGCCGCACCGCGTCCTTCGCGTGAAGCGCCACGACATCGGCCGGCAGCAGCCGCAGCGACAGGATCATGCTTGCCGTCTTCATCTTGTATTTGAGGAAGTGCGGCGCCTGCAGGTGCGCCTCATAGGCCGCCTGATCGGCGTAACCCTCGAGGATGCGGATGAGGTTTGCACTGCCCGTCAGCGACGCGGCGTGCAGGAACAGCACACCGGGCTCGGCGACGACCGAGGCCTCGATTTCCTCGGCCAGCAATGCCTTGTAGCGGTCGAGATGAACCGGATCGATTTCGAGTTCGGCGATGCGTATGACGGGGGAAGTCATGCGCGCATCCGCCTCAGACCTCGGCCCGCGCCTCGGCGAGCGCCTTGAGGTCGGCGGGCTTGAGCTGCACGCTTTCGCCGCAGCCGCATTCGCCGGTCTGGTTGGGGTTCTTGAAGGTGAAGCCGGATTTCAGGATGTCTTCCTCGAAATCCATCACCGTGCCGAGCAGGAACAGCGTCGCCTTGGGCTCGATCCAGACATGGACGCCCCTGTCCTCGACATGGTCGTCGCCGGTCTTCGGTTCGGCGACATAGTCGAGCGTATAGGCCTGCCCCGCGCAGCCGGCATTGCGGATGCCGACACGCACGCCCGCCACCGGCTTGTCGCTGTCCGCGATGATCTCGCGAACCCGCTCGGCGGCGGCATCGGTCAGGGACATGATCTTGAGGGCCATCGGCGTCGCTCTATCGTTAGGAGACGATATATAGGCCTATGCGCGGGAAATTACCACCAGTTCAGCGCAACCTGCGCTTCTTCACTCATCCGCTCCGGTCCCCACGGGGGATCGAAGACCATGTTGACCGTCACTTCATTGACGCCCTCGACGGACATCGCGGCGTTCTCGACCCAGCCGGGCATCTCGCCGGCCACCGGGCAACCCGGCGCGGTCAGCGTCATGTCGATGGTGAGGTTGCGGTTGTCGTCGAGATCGACCTTGTAGATGAGGCCGAGCTCGTAGATGTCGACCGGAATTTCCGGGTCGTAGACGGTCTTCAGCACCCCGATCAGGTCGGCGGTGATGCGCTCGACTTCCTCGGGCGGCAGCGTCGACGACACCGTCGGCTGGACGCGCAGGTCCGGCGCGGCGGGCGCAGGCACTGCTGCCTCTGTCGCGGGCGCGGCGTCAGCGAGTGCTTCCGGGGCTTTGATATCGTCGGTCATGAAAAGAACGTCCTGGCTTTCTCGATGCCGGCGACCAGCGCATCGACATCGTCCTTGCCGCTATATAGGCCCAGCGAGGCCCGGCAGGTAGAGGTGACGCCAAACCGTTGCAGCAGCGGCATGGCACAATGGGTTCCGGCGCGCACCGCGATGCCGTAGCGATCGAGGATGGTGGCCACGTCGTGGGCGTGAGCGCCCTTCAGTTCGAACGAGAAAATCCCGCCCTTGCCCGGCGCATCGCCGATCATGCGCAGCGAGTTGATGCCGCCCAGCCGCTCGCGCGCATAGGCCGCGACCTCGTGCTCGTGCGCCGCGATGTTTTCGCGCCCCAGCCCTTCGACATAGTCGATGGCCGCACCAAGACCGATGGCCTGCACGATCGGCGGCGTGCCGGCCTCGAAGCGGTGCGGCGGCTCGTTGTAGGTGACAGTGTCACGGGTGACGATGTCGATCATCTCGCCGCCGCCCTGATAGGGCTGCATGTTGGCGAGCAGGTCGTGCTTGCCGTAGAGCACGCCGATGCCGTTGGGCCCGTAGAGCTTGTGGCCGGTGAAGACGTAGAAATCGGCGTCGAGCGCCTGCACGTCCACCTTCTCGTGCACCGCGCCCTGGCTGCCATCGATCAGCACCGGGATGCCGCGGGCATGCGCCAGCGCGATGATCTCCGCGATCGGGTTCACGGTGCCGAGCACGTTCGACATATGGGTGATGGCGACCATCTTCGTGCGCTCGCCGAGCGAAGCCGCGAAGGCATCCATGTCGAGGCTGCCGTCGTCGCGGACGTCGATCCACTTCAGGACCGCGCCCTGCCGCTCGCGCAGGAAATGCCACGGCACGATGTTGGAGTGGTGCTCCATCACCGAAACGACGATCTCATCGCCTTCCTTGATGCGCGGCGCGGCAAAGGAAGATGCAACGAGGTTGATCGCCTCGGTCGCGCCCTTGGTGAAGATGATCTCTTCATTGCGGGCCGCGTTGAGGAACTTTCGCACCCGCTGCCGCCCGCCCTCGTAGGCCTCGGTCGCCCGGTTGGCGAGCGTGTGCAGGCCCCGGTGGACATTGGCGTATTCGTGCCGGTGCGCGTAGTCCATGCGATCGAGCACGGCCAGCGGCTTCTGCGCCGAAGCGCCGGAGTCGAGATAGACCAGCCGGTTCCCGTGGATCTGTTCGGACAGGATCGGGAAATCGGCTCTGACTTTATCGAGATCGAAGGTCATTTCGTTCCTTGGCACGCCCCCGTGGTTCAACCACGAAGGCCTTTGCATGCTGGCGAGGTCCGGGCACTCAGGCGCCCAGCAGCCAACCCTCGATCACGCCGGTCAGCGCCTCGTTGAGCTCGGGGTCCTCGATGGGATCGACGAGTTCGGCGAGGAAGGCGCGGGTCAGCATGGTCTCCGCCTCGGCCTTCGAAATACCGCGGCTGACAAGATAGAACAGCGAGTCCTCATCGAGCCGGCCGCAGGTCGAGCCGTGGCCGCAGACCACGTCATCGGCATAGATTTCGAGCTCGGGCTTCGACAGGATCTGCGCTTCGTCCGAAAGCATCAGCCCCTGGCTCATCAGCTTGGCGTCGGTCTTCTGCGCGTCGCGCTGCACGACCAGCCGGCCCTGCACCACGGCGGTCGAACGGCCCCGTGCGATCGACTTGAACAGCGGCTTTGACGAGGTGTGCGGCACCGCGTGGCTCACATCCATCGTGATGTCCGCATGGTGGCCATCGGCGACGAGGTTGAGGCCCGTCACATCGGCATGTGCGCCCTTGCCCTCGAAACGCGGGAAGAGGTGGGTGCGCGAAAGATGCGCGCCGGCATGGATCACCAGCGTGCGCAGCTGCGCGCCTTCGGCGAGGTGGTACTCGTTTGTGGCGAAATGCGTCGCCTTGTCGTGCGACAGGTCGACCGTGACGTGCAGCACCTTGGCGTCCTTGCCCAGCGACAGGTAGGTCGCGTGGTTGCCCACGTGCGCCTCGTCGCTGCCGCCGTAGGTTTCGAGGATCGTCGCGGTCGCGCCGTCGGCGACATAGATCGTTGCCGAACTGGCCGAGTGCGCAGCCTTGCCCTCGATGCGGCGGTCAATCTGGATGACCGGATCGACGGAACTCTGAAGGTTCAGGTCGAGGCTTTCAGTCGCCAAGGCCTGATTGAGCCGCACCAGCACGTCGTCGCGCGTCGTGAGACCCGAGCCCGCGACCTTGCCGACGATCACGCCCTGCGGCGCAACGCTGGCGGCCTGCACGATACCGTTGGCGATCATCAGCTGATAGGCGCCAGCCACCCGCATCGGCGGTGCGCTGGCTTCCTCGGCGCGACCGGCAAGCTCAGGCACGTCGCGCAGCAGCGACTTGAGGTCGGTGTAGTGGTAGCTCTCGAGCTTGCGCGTCGGCAGCCCCGTGCCGGCAAAGCGCTCCGCCTCGGCGGTGGCGCCGCGGGCGGTGAGCTGTTCGATCAGCTTGAGCTCGGCCGGGCCGAGCCGGACCTGGAAGGGAACCGACATCAGGCGGCTTCCTCGTCGAACCCGGCATAGCCCTTGGCTTCGAGTTCGAGCGCCAGTTCCTTGGGCCCGCTCTCGACCACCCGGCCATCCGAGAACACGTGCACGACGTCGGGCACGATGTGATCGAGCAGCCGCTGGTAGTGGGTGATCACCAGCATCGACCGATCCGGCGCGCGCAGCGCGTTGACGCCTTCGGAGACGACCTTCAGCGCATCGATGTCCAGGCCGGAATCCGTCTCGTCTAGAATGCACATCTTGGGCTTCAGCAGCGCCATCTGCAGGATCTCGGCCCGCTTCTTCTCGCCGCCGGAGAAGCCGACGTTAAGTGCACGCTTCAGCATGTCCGCATCGATATGCAGCGCTGCGCCCGATTCCTTCACCGCCTTCATGAAGTCCGGCGTCGACAGCTCACCCTCGCCGCGCGCCTTGCGCTGGGCGTTGAGCGCCGCCTTGAGGAAGGTCATGGTCGCGACGCCCGGGATTTCGATCGGGTACTGGAACGCGAGGAACAGGCCCGCGGTGGCGCGTTCGGCCGGTTCCATGTCGAGAATGTTCACGCCATCGAGCAGCACTTCGCCGCCGGTGACTTCGTAGTCTTCCTTGCCGGCGAGCACGTAGCTCAGCGTCGATTTGCCCGAGCCGTTGCGGCCCATGATGGCATGCACTTCGCCCTTCGGGACAATGAGGTTCACCCCCTTGAGGATTTCGCGCTCCTCAATGCGCACGTGCAGGTCACGGATTTCGAGCATGGGGGTGGTCACTTGTCTTCTCCAATATCTTCGCCGTCCCAATAGCCGAGCTGTGGCCTCTCGCGGCCCTGCATGACGAACTGGGCGCCCGCCATGCCGCCGCCGGCCGGGATGCCGGAAGCCACCATCCACTTGCCGCTATCGGGGTATTCAAGAATGTCCGGATCGTTCCGGGTCGAAATTGCGTAGTAGCGCAGGCTGGCGCTGCCGGTGTTGGTCAACTGGTGCGCCGTCGAGGCATCGCCGGCCACCGCCGAGCAGATGTCGCCCGCCTTCACCGGATAGCTTTCGTCGCCAAACCGGTAGATTCCCTCGCCATCGAGGATGATGAACATCTCCTCGTTGTTGCGGTGCGAGTGGAACGGATAGCCGGTCTTGCCCGGGGGCACGACGATGTACTGTGCGCCGAGGTGCTTCATGCCGAGCACGCCACCGATCCGCCCTGCCCGGTTGGCAAAGCGGGTGCCTCTGCGCGACGCCTTCATTTCGAGGTCGGCGATGTTGACCACGGGCTTCGTCATGCGCCGCGCCCGGCCTTGTAGTCATCGACGGTCTTGCTGTGGTCGCCACGCGCCTTCGACGTCGTGACCAGGTACCACGCGCCATACACCGTGCAGCCGACATAGACTACTGCGGCCAGCACGTAGAGCCACCACTGCCCGCCCAGATTGAGGCCGAGCAGCACCAGAACGACGGCGGCGATGGCGCCGCCCGTCATCCAGCTCACGAAGGTGCGGACCACCTGCCAGCCTTCCGGCGCGACGGGGGCCATTGCATTGCGCGCGTCCCCGACGGGGTGACGGCGGGCAAACCAGTACTTGTCGTCAGCCAACGCTTCCCTCCAGTGAAATGGAAATCAGCTTCTGCGTCTCGACCATGAATTCCATGGGCAGGTGCTGCAGCACGTCGCGGACAAACCCGTTGACGATCAGCGCGACGGCCTGCTCTTCGGAAAGCCCGCGCTGCTGGCAATAGAACATCTGGTCGTCCGAAATCTTCGAGGTCGTGGCCTCGTGTTCGAACACGGCCGTGGCGTTGCGGCTCTCGATGTAGGGCACGGTATGCGCGCCGCACTTGTCGCCGATCAGCAGGCTGTCGCACTGCGTGAAGTTGCGCGCGTTCTTGGCCTTGGCATGCGCCGAAACCTGCCCGCGATAGGTGTTGTCCGAAAAGCCCGCGGCGATGCCCTTGGCGATGATGCGGCTCGACGTGTTCTTGCCCAGGTGCAGCATCTTGGTACCGCTGTCGACCTGCTGGTGACCGTTCGAGATGGCGATCGAGTAGAACTCGCCGCGCGAATTGTCGCCGCGCAGAATGCAGCTCGGGTACTTCCAGGTGATGGCCGAGCCCGTCTCGACCTGCGTCCACGAAATCTTGGAATTGTCGCCCCGGCAATCGCCGCGCTTGGTGACGAAATTGTAGATGCCGCCCTTGCCGTTCTTGTCGCCGGGATACCAGTTCTGAACCGTCGAGTACTTCACCTCGGCGTCCTTGAGGGCAACGATCTCGACAACCGCGGCGTGCAGCTGGTTCTCGTCGCGCGAGGGCGCCGTGCAGCCTTCGAGGTAAGAGACGTAGGAACCTTCGTCGGCGATCAGCAGCGTGCGCTCGAACTGGCCGGTCTTGGCCTCGTTGATGCGGAAATAGGTGCTGAGCTCCA
>DAORUH010000047.1:0-19179 GCA_035433065.1 Devosia sp.
TCGATTTCCTTGGCGACGGTGACGCCGTCCTTGGTGATGCGCGGGGCGCCGAACGACTTGTCGATCACGACGTTACGGCCCTTGGGACCGAGCGTGACCTTCACCGCATTGGCGAGGATGTTGACGCCACGGACCATGCGGTCACGGGCATCGGTGGAGAACTTTACGTCTTTAGCGGCCATGTGGGGCGCTCCTTACGAATGAATGGGAAACCGGGACCGGCGAGCGCCAGATCAGCCGATCACGCCCATGATGTCGGTTTCCTTCATGATCAGAAGGTCCTTGCCGTCGATCTTGACCTCGGTGCCCGACCACTTGCCGAACAGCACGCGGTCGCCGACCTTGAGGTCGATCGCGATGTACTTGCCGTCTTCGTCACGGTTGCCGGGGCCCACGGCCTCGATCACGCCCTCGGAGGGCTTTTCCTTGGCGGTGTCGGGGATGATGATGCCGCCAGCGGATTTCTCTTCGCTGTCGAGGCGTCGAACGACCACGCGGTCGTGCAAAGGACGGAAGCCCATGTTTGCTCCTTGGAGTAGCTATGAATTTTGGCCTGCTAGCACTCAAACCCTCCGAGTGCTAACGGGGTTGTCGAGGAGATAGGCCGGGCCTCCCGGAGTGTCAAGGTTCGCCCCGCGCGATCTTTATTTTGCCGGCGGTCGCGGCGATGCATGCCCGCCACAGAAGCTGCCGAAAGCCGGGCCAGCGCCGCCCTCGCGGGGAGTTTGGTTTGCATTAACCGCATCTGTTGGATACCAGTCCGGCCGACCAGAGTACGGAATTCCACTTGTGACGATCCACCAGCTTCAGCCCGAAGGCGCAGCGGCCACCGCCTGGCAGCCGCCTGAACTCGCCGTGATCGTTCCGAGCTACAACGAGCGCGACAATGTCGAGTTGCTCTATGACAAGGTCACGACGGCGCTCGCGGGCATCCCGTTCGAGTTCATCGTCGTCGACGACAATTCGCCCGACGGCACGGCCGGGGTGGTCAAGGACATGTCCCGGCGCTTCCCCAATGTGCGCTGTATCCACCGGATCGGCCGGCGCGGGCTGAGCTCGGCGGTGGTCGAGGGGATTTCGGCGAGCGCCGCGCCGTATTTCGCTGTGATCGATGGCGACCTGCAGCACGACGAATCCATCCTGCCCAGGATGTACGCCCGCGCGGTTGCCGGCGACGATATCGTGGTGGGCACCCGCTATGCCGGCGACGGCGCGGTGGGCGACGGCCTGTCGGCAACGCGCGAGGCCGGCAGCCGGCTCGCGACCCGGCTGTCGAGCCTACTGACCGGCGCCAAGCTTTCCGACCCGATGAGCGGCTTCTTCCTGATGCGCCGCGAGGTGTTCGACGAAGTCGCCCCGACGCTGAGCAAGGACGGGTTCAAGATCCTGCTCGACATCATCGTGTCGGCGACGCGGTTCCGTTCGCGCAATGACCGCAAGCTGGTGATCGGCGAAGTGCCGTACCAGTTCCGCGCCCGCCATGCCGGCGAGAGCAAGATGAACCCGCTGGTCGTCGTGCAGTTTCTCGGCCTGCTGCTGTCAAAGCTGACGCGCGGGCTGCTGCCGACAAGCTTCCTCCTGTTCTCGATGGTTGGGGCGAGCGGGATTTTCGTGCACATGGCAACGCTGTGGGTGGCGTCGAACCTCCTCGGCTTCAACTTCACCAATTCCCAGCTCGTGGCGACGCTGGTGGCGATGACCACCAACTTCGTCCTCAACAACGTGCTGACCTATTCGGACAAGAAACTGCGGGGCGGCCGGTTCTGGCTTGGCCTGCTCAGCTTCTATGCCGTCTGTTCGTTGGGCATGCTGGCCAATATCTCGGTGGCCGTCATGGCCTTCAACGAGGGCGGCGGGCTGCTGATCGCGGGATTCATTGGCGCCATCATGAGCGTCGTCTTCAACTACTCGGTTACGCGCGTCTTTACCTGGCGCTGAGAGAGATCATGGCTGATACCAAACACGACATTCGCCTCAATCGCACCGGCGGCGCTGGCCCCAATGCCCAGTGGCAGTGGGAAATCCACGTCGATGGCAAGGTGGCAAAGAAGGGCACGGCCGTCGGCGACGAGGCCAAGGCCTATGCCACGGCCCGCAAGGTTGCCGACAAGCTCGTCAAGGGCTGACGGGCCTCAGGCCGCGCCGCGCTTGCCGTCGATCTCTGCCCAGGCCTGGCGCTTGCGGTAGATGGTCGAGGGGCTGAGCTCCAGCGCGGCCGCGGCGAGCGCGATATTGCCGGAAAAGCTCTGGATCGCATCCTCGATGATGCGCTGTTCCTGCTGCCACATCGGCAGGATGGATTGACGGACCGCGGCGGTTGCCGCGGCCGGCAGGCGCCGCTGGCTGTGCGCTTCGATGTCGGCGGCCGCGACCTTCGCGGCGTCGATCTCGCCGCCATCGAACATCACCACCAGGCGGCGGACGAGGTTCTGCAACTGCCGCACATTGCCCGGCCATTCATGGGCGACGAGCGCGTCGGCGGCATCGGCCCGGAAGCCGGCAAAGTCCTTGTGCTCCTCGCGCGCGAAGCGATGGAGGAAATGGCGGGCCAGCACCATGATATCGGCCGGACGCTGGCGCAGCGGCGGCAGGTGAATGGGCAGCACGTGCAGCCGGTAGAACAGATCCTCGCGGAATTTCTTCTCGGCGATCAGCGTCATCGGGTTGCGGTTGGTGGCGCAGATGACGCGGACATCGACCTGCCGCACGCTCGCCTCGCCGACACGGCTCACGGTGCCGGTCTGCAGGAACCGCAGCAGCTTTGATTGCAGCGAGAGGTCCATCTCGCCGATTTCATCGAGGAACAGCGTGCCGCCGTCGGCCAGTTCCGCCGCGCCCTTGCGGTCTTCGTGGGCGCCGGTATAGGCGCCGCGGGCAACGCCGAAGAGTTCGCTCTCCATGAGGTCGCGCGGGATGGCAGCGCAGTTGATGGCGACGAACCGCCGGCCGGCGCGCGGTCCGCGCTCGTGCAGCGCTTCGGCGCAGACATCCTTGCCCGCGCCGCTTTCGCCGGTGATGAAGACGGGGGCGGAGGAGGGGGCGATGCGCTCGATCTGCTCGTAGACGAACTGCATCTGCGACGAGGCACCGATGAAGCCGGCGAGGCCGCCGGCGTGGCGCACCGCGGACGATGAGCCGATGGTCAGCGCGCGGGCCTTGCCGTGACGCTGCGCCAGTTCGGCGATGCGGGCGGAAAAGGCCGGGCCGCTGACCGGGCGGGCGACGAAATCATGGGCCCCGGCGCGCATCGCGGCGACCGCGGCCGAGACCGAGGCGCCGTCGGAGAGGGCGATGGTGAGTGCGCCGTCGGCCAGCTTGACCAGCCGCGCCACCGCTTCTTCGGTCTCGCTGGTGAGGTCGGCGACGCTGGCGAGGTCGATGAGGACGATTTCGTAGTCGGCGGCGCGCAGCCGGTCGGACGCATCGCGGCCGCAGCGGGCCTCGTCGATGCGGGCCGGGGATACGAGGCACTGGCCGAGCATTTCCCCCGTCGCCCGCGCGCTGGCCGGATCGCGATCTACCAGCAGCAGGCGCGCGATGGGTTCCGCTCCGGGGCCGGGGCGCAGTGGCATGGGTGGTGGTCCTGTTCGTCAGTCGGTCAGGCAATGATTGACGAACAGGGTAAATTTTCCGTTTGGAGCAGACCAACAAGCCGAAGATGATTGCCCGATATTGTGCTCCAGACCGGTACAAGACTGGTCCGGACTGCTTTCGGCCCAAGGGCGGGACTGCTATGGTTCGCGACATAGCCCGCCGGTTGAACTGGGACGCGTCGAACGTGCACGCACTGGTTTACATCTTCATCGCGCTCGCGGTTCTCGGCATTGCGGCTGCGGCCTTTTTCGGGCTGACGTTTTCGCCCGTCGAGGCGCTGGTGGTCGCGATTGCCTTCGGCGCGGTGGTCATGCTGCTGGTCGAGCGGTCGGTCCGCAGGCGGACGGAGGACCGGCTGGAGCGCGGCATCGAGGACCTGACGCGGCTGCTGTCGAGCGACGCGCAGACCGAGCAGGAACTGAGCCAGCGCGTTGCCCAGCTTGCCGACGCCAATGCGCAGAGCCGGCTCGACGCCATCGAGGCCGACATTTCGGTGCTCGGGGCGGTGGTGCGGCAGGTGGCCGACAGCGTGGCCGAGATTGAGGAAAACCAGCACCGGACAGGTGCGCCCGCGGCAAACCCGCGGCCGGTTGCTTCCGGCCCGGCCGAACCGGCCGCGACGGCCGAGCCGGCGATCCCGCTTGAGCTGCTGAAGCAGGCGCTGGCCGAGAACCGGATGGTCTGCCACATCGAGCCGATCGTCGAACTGCCGATGCGCCGCCCGGCTGGGTACGATGTGGTGCCGCGGCTGCTGCTCGAGGACGGGGAGGTGGCCGATCCGGTGGACTACATGCCCCGGCGCGGCAGCCCCGAACTGATCCGGCAGATCGAGGCGCTGGCGCTCGATGAGGCGATCACCATCGCCCGGCGCGCCCGCACGGCGGGCCAGCCGGTGCGCCTCCATGTGCCGCTGAGCCGCGCCACCATCGGCGACGGGCCTGCCGTCGCGGCGGCGCTGTCGAGCCTCGATGCCAACCGCGCCATCCTGCCGTCCCTGTGCCTCGCCCTGTCCGAGGCCGACTACCGGCAGATGACCGAAACCGAGAAGACGACGCTCGAACACCTGTGCCGTCAGGGGGTCGACGGCGCGCTGACCGGGGCGGCGAGCCTGCGGGCGGACCTGGGAGAACTGCGCGGCCTCGGCATGCGCAGCATCCGCGTCGGCGCAGCGCGCTTCCTCGGCAATCCGGCGCAATTCTCCGACCTGCCGATCGGGGAGATCGCGGAGCACCTGCGGCGGTTCCAGATCGAGCTGGTGGCCACCGGCGTTGCCGATGAGCCGCAGTTGCTGGCCCTGTTCGAGAGCGGCGTGAACTTCGTTCAGGGGCCGTATCTGGGCAAGGCGGGCCCGGTGCGGCCGGACCTCGTGGTGCCGCACGGCGCGGGCCCGGCGCTGCGGCGGGTTGAGAAGTGAGCTTGCCGGACGGGCCCCGTTGATCTAGTCGGGGCGCATGAACGGTCTGAGCGGCATTGCCGGAAACTACGACGCCATCCTCAGCGACGTCTGGGGCGTGATCCACAATGGCGTGGCGGCGCATCCGAGCGCCTGCGAGGCGCTGGTGAACTACCGCGCCGGCGGGGGCAGGGTGGTGCTGATCACCAACGCGCCGAGCCCGTCGCAATCGGTGGTCGAGATGTTCGATGCGCTCGGGGTGCCGCGCGAGGCGTTCGACGACATTGTCTCGTCGGGCGACGTGACCCGCACCATGCTCGCGGACTATCGCGGCAAGACCGTGCACTATGTCGGCGCGTCAGCGGAAAAGGACGGCCTGCTCGCGGGGCTCGACCTCAAGCTCGGGCCGGCCGAGACCGCCGATGCGGTGGTCATCTCCGATCTCGATCACGATGACGACACGCCGGACATGTACAATGGCCGCATGGACGTGTGGCTCAAGCGGCAGTTGCCGCTGATCGCCGCCAACCCCGACCGGGTGGTGGAGCACGGCGACCGGATCATCTATTGCGGCGGGGCGGTTGCCGATCTCTACGAGGCGCGCGGTGGCCGCATTCACATGGCCGGCAAGCCGTATCGCCCGATCTACACCGAAGCGCTGCGGCTGGCGGAAGCTGCGGCCGGACACGCGCTCGACAAGAAGCGGGTGCTGGCGATCGGCGACAGCGTGCGCACGGACGCCATCGGGGCGGCCAATTTCGGCATCGACCTGATGTTCATTACCGGCTCGATCCACGCCGAGGAGCTCGACGCCTTCGGCGAGCCGGACCCGGAGGCGATCCGGGCGCTGGTCGCGCCGAGCGGCGCGCGTCTCGCCGGGTTCATGCCACGGCTGGCGTGGTAGCGGCAGTGACGGGGATGGCGCGCCGATGGGGACGGGGGGCGGCTGAGTGAGCGGGTTTCATCGCGTGTGGGGGCTGGAATCGCCCCCGCCGGGCATCACCGGCGCCATGGTTGCCATCGGCAATTTTGACGGGCTGCACCGCGGCCACCAGCATATCCTGCGCTCGCTGAAAGAGCGGGCGCGGCAGGCCGGGGTTCCGGCGGTCGTCCTGACCTTCGAGCCGCATCCGCGCGACGTGTTCGCGCCCGCGCCCTTCATGTTCCGGCTGACGCCGGGCGAGTCGAAGGCGCGGATCGCCGAGGCGCTCGGGCTCGACGGCATCGTCATCATGCCGTTCAACAAGGATTTCAGCCAGATTTCGGCCGAGGAATTCGTGTCGCGCTTCCTCGTCGGCGCGCTGAAGGTGAAGGGCGTTTCGGTGGGGGCCGATTTCCACTTCGGCCACCAGCGCAAGGGCACGCCGGATTTCCTCAAGGCGGCCGGCGCGGCGAACGGCTTCGATGTCGAAATTCTCGACATGCTCGACGAGGGCGACGACCACGTATCCTCGACCCGCATCCGCGCGGCGCTGACCGATGGCGACGTGCGGCAGGCCAACCAACTGCTCGGATATCACTGGTTCTTTTCGGGCAAGGTGGTGCGGGGCGACCAGCGCGGCCGCACTCTCGGTTTTCCGACGGCCAATACGCCGACTCCGACCGGCTTTGCGCTGGCGCAGGGGGTTTATGCGGTGCGGGCGCGGCTGGGCGACCGGCTGCTCGACGGCGTCGCGGCCTATGGCAAGCCGATGTTCAACAACGAGCGCCCGCCGTTCGAGACCATGCTGTTCGATTTCGACGAGGACATTTACGGCGAGGACCTCGCCGTGGCGCTGGTCGGCCATATCCGCGGGCAGGAAGTGTTTTCGGGGCTGGACGATCTGATCGCGGCGATGAAGCGCGACAGCCAGAGGTCGCGGGAGCTGATCGCCGGGTGCCGGGCAATTGGCGAGCTGGACCAGCGGCTGGGGTTTTTCCCGCGGTAGGGTTTTGGGGGTGGGTCGGGACTCCTGTTGCGCGCCTCCCATACCCACAATCCCTCCGCCGTCATGGCCGGGCTTGACCCGGCCATCCACTCGATGCACCTGCGCATACGGAGGGATCGAGTGGGCCCCCGGGTCAAGCCCGGGGGTGACGCGGTGGGTTGGGAGAGGGCGGGCGTGCAGGAGGGCGCGAGTGGTGTTGCGTGTTCGTTCCTCGTGGTTCCCCGCTTTCGCGGGGGCAGGCTGGCTCACCATGAAGAACTACGGGAGCGCGGTGGTTCAGTAGCCTTCGTGGTGAACTTGTCGAACCACGGGGGCGTGGCGTGTTCGGTGATGGCCTCGCCCCCCACCCTAGCTCTGCCACGTCGCTGACGCTCCTGGCGGCGCTACCCTCCCCGCAACGGGGGAGGGTAGCGAGGGAATTGGCCAAAACGCTGGTATGGCGGGGTTGGCCTTGCTACAAGCCCGGCCAAATCCAGCTTTTCCGTTAGCGACCGCTCATGAACGACATGCAGAAGCCGGCAGAGGGGCGCGATTATTCCGCGACCCTGTTCCTGCCCCAGACCGATTTCCCGATGCGCGCCGGCTTGCCCGAGCGTGAGCCGCTCTGGCTGAAGCGGTGGGCGGATCTCGACATCTACAAGCGCCAGCGCGAGCAGGCGGACGGGCGGCCGCTGTTCACGCTGCACGATGGCCCGCCCTATGCCAACGGCAATATCCATATCGGGCATGCGCTCAACAAGGTGCTGAAGGACCTCGTGTCGCGCTCGATGCAGATGCTGGGCAACAACGCGGCCTATGTGCCGGGCTGGGACTGCCACGGCCTGCCGATCGAGTGGAAGATCGAGGAACAGTACCGCGCCAGGGGCAAGGACAAGAACGAGGTTCCGGTCAACGAATTCCGTGCCGAGTGCCGCGCCTTTGCCGCGAGCTGGGTGGACGTGCAGCGCGAGGAGTTCAAGCGGCTGGGTGTTCTCGGCGACTGGGACAACCCGTACCTGACGATGAGCTTTGACGCCGAGGCGCAGATCGCGCGCGAGCTGATGAAGGTCGCGGTGAGCGGGCAGCTTTATCGCGGCTCGAAGCCGGTGATGTGGTCGGTGGTCGAGCGCACCGCGCTGGCCGAGGCCGAAATCGAATATGCCGACTACGAGAGCGATACGATCTGGGTAAAATTCCCGGTGCGCGAGGGCGCGCATCAGGGCGCGTCGGTGGTCATCTGGACGACGACGCCGTGGACCATCCCCGGCAACCGCGCCATCAGCTATTCGGGCCGCATCGAGTACGGCCTCTACGAGATCACCGCGGCGCCGGAAGGCAACTGGGCGCGGGTGGGCGAGCGCTACATCCTTGCCGACAAGCTCGCGGCCGAGACCTTTGCCAAGGGCAAGGTCGATGCGTTCGAGCGCGTTGCGTCGGTGACGCCGGATGAACTGGCGTCGATCGTTTGCGATCACCCGCTGAAGGGCCTTGCGGGCGGCTATGAGTTTGCCGTGCCGCTGCTCGATGGCGAGCATGTGACCGACGATGCGGGCACCGGGTTCGTGCATACCGCGCCGGGCCACGGCCTCGACGACTTCCAGATCTGGATGGAATCGGGCCGGCTGCTGCGCGACCGCGGCATCTCGGACCAGATCCCGTTCACCGTGGATGACGCGGGCTACTACACCAAGGACGCGCCGGGGTTTGACGGCGCGCGGGTCATCGACGACAGCGGCAAGAAGGGCGACGCCAATAATCGCGTCATCACCGCGCTCGCCGAGCGCGGCAACATGGTGGCGCGCGGGCGGGTGAAGCACCAGTATCCGCATTCGTGGCGCTCCAAGAAGCCGGTGATCTTCCGCAACACGCCGCAATGGTTCGTCTACATGGACCACGACATCGAGGGCGAGGCGGGCGATACGCTGCGCGCCCGTGCGCTCACCGCCATCGACAACACGAAATTCTATCCGCCGGCCGGGCAGAACCGGCTGCGTTCGATGATCGCCGAGCGCCCGGACTGGGTGCTGTCGCGCCAGCGCGCCTGGGGCGTGCCGATCGCGGTGTTCTACAAGGAGTCGACCAACGAAGTTCTGAAGGACGAGAAGGTGAACCACCGGATCGCGCAGGCCTTCGAGGAAGAGGGCGCCGACGCCTGGTTCGCCGAGGGCGCCAAGGAACGCTTCCTTGGCGACGCGGTGACGGACCCTGAGAACTGGAAGAAGATCGACGACATTCTCGATGTCTGGTTCGACAGTGGCACGACGCATGCGTGGGTGCTGCGCAACAAGCAGAAGTGGCCGGACCTGAAGTTCCCGGCCTCGATGTATCTCGAAGGCTCGGACCAGCATCGCGGCTGGTTCCACTCGTCGCTGCTCGAGAGCTGCGCGACCAACGGCTTTGCGCCCTATGACAGCGTGCTGACGCACGGCTTCACCATGGATGGCGACGGCCGCAAGATGTCGAAGTCGCTGGGCAATGTCGTGGCCCCGCAGGACATCATCAAGCAGTACGGCGCCGATATCCTGCGCCTTTGGGTGGCGGCCGGCGACTATTCCGAGGACCAGCGGCTGGGCAAGGAAGTCATCAACTCGACGGTTGATGGGTATAGGAAGCTCCGCAACACGATGCGCTGGCTGCTCGGCAATCTCGCGCATTATCGCACCGGGGATGCGGTGGCCTACGAGGATATGCCGGAGCTCGAGCGGCTGATCCTCCACCGGTTGCAGGGGCTCGATGTGCTGGTGCGCGAGGCCTATGCCGAATACGACTACAAGCGGGTGGTCGCGGCGCTATCGAACTTCATGAACGTCGACCTGTCGGCCTTCTACTTCGATATCCGCAAGGACGTGCTCTACTGCGACCCGATCTCGTCGGTGACGCGCAAGGCTAGCCTCACGGTACTCGACAAGGTGTTCGAGGCGCTGACGGCGTGGCTCGCGCCGATCCTCGTGTTCACGATGGAAGAGTGCTGGCTGGAGCGCTTCCCCGACGCCGAGTCGGTGCACCTGCGGCTGTTCCCGGAAGTCCCGGCGAACTGGCAGGACGAGGCGCTGGCCGAAAAGTGGGAGCGGGTGCGCAAGGTGCGCCGGGTTGTTACCGGGGCGCTCGAAATCGCGCGGCGCGACAAGGTCATCGGTTCCTCGCTCGAAGCTGCGCCGAAGGTTTACGTGGCGGATGCCGCACTGCTCGCGGCGACCGATGGCGTGGACATGGCGGAGGTGTCGATCACCTCGGGTCTCGATCTGATCGCGGGTGACGCGCCGGCGGAGGCGTTCCGGCTGGACGAGGTGCAGGGGGTGGGCGTGGTGTTCGCGCCAGCCACCGGCATCCAGTGCGCCCGTTCGCGCCGGTTCTTTGCCGATGTCGGCAGCGATCCGGACTTCCCCGATCTTTCGGCGCGCGATGCGAAAGCCATGCGTGAGCGGCAGGCGGCGGGGCTCGCCGCTTGACCCCGGCGCAGCGGATTGGCGCGATCAGCCTCTTCTGGGGCGGGTTCGCGTTCCTCGCCGACCGGCTGCACAAGTTCGTGCAGATCGACATCATCGGCTGGACTGGTGACGAGTATGTCCGCGTCACCGATTTCTTCGACTATGTGCTGGTGTGGAACACCGGCATTTCCTACGGCCTGCTGGGCAACCTGCCGGTATGGGCGCTGGGCGTACTGATTGCCGCGGCGCTCCTGGTGCTGGTCATCTGGTGGGTCCGGGCGACGCATCTTCTGGTCAAGGTCGGGCTGATGTTCTGCATCGGCGGGGCGCTGTCGAATGCGCTCGACCGGGTGATCTACGGCGCCGTTGCAGATTTCTTTCACTTTCACTGGCAGGGTTGGTCCTTCTACATCTTCAACATCGCCGACATGGCGATCACCTTCGGGGTGTTGCTGCTGATCCTCGATCTGGTCGGAATCGGCAGGCCGAAGCAGGCAGGGGAACCGGTGTGAACGCATTGCTGCCTGAATCTGGCCTTAGGTGCCCCTATGGGCTATAAGGCGCACCCGCAGGGGAAAATGGGAACGTTCATGCGTAATTCTTTGACCGGGCGGCGGCCCGCCTTTTCGGCCGTGATCCGGACCGTCCTCGTTTCCAGCGGCCTCGTTGCCGCGCTGGCGCTGAGCGCCTGCACGACGACCGAAGGCACCAATGCGCTGACCGATTTCGGCACCTTCGAGCGCGAAGTGATGAACACGACGCTGCAGGGCGTCGGCGTCCTGCCCAGGGAAGCCAAGGCCGAGACCAACCAGCGCCGTGCGCCGCTGGCGCTGCCCAAGGGCGGCGCGGCCCTGCCGCAGCCGGGCAAGGATACCCAGGTGGCAGTGCTGCCCACTGATTCGAACCGTCCGCAGATCGACATGACCGGCCTGACCGAGGCCGACCTGAAGCGCCTGCGCAATGCTCGCGTCGTTGATCTGCATACGCTGTCCGGCCGCCCGCTGACCGAAGCCGAGGCCAAGCAGTTGACCGCCCGCATGACGGCGGCGCGCGTCAAGAGTGGCTCGCGGCCGCTCTACATGCCGCCGGAAGACTATTTCACGCATGTCGAAGGCAAGGATCTCGTCTGCATCAGCAAGGCGGGGCAGGTTGTGCCGCTCGATTCCAAGGATTGCCCGTACGAGATCAAGAAGGCGATCGTCGCGCGGGGCGGCGCGGCCATGAACCCGGGCATCCTCGGTTCCGGACCGACGACCAAGAAAGACTAGCCGTACCAACGGCTGGGCCGGCGGTTGCCGCCGGCCTCGGCTTGGCCTAGAGCTTGCGGCGCACCCGTGGCGGCAGCGCCCGAGAGGATATTTGCATGACCGATAGTGATTCAACCGCGCTTGATGGCGATCGGCTGGCGAAGGTCATCGCCCGCGCCGGGCTGTGCTCGCGGCGCGATGCCGAAGAGTGGATCAAGGCCGGCCGGGTCTCGGTCAATGGCAAGCTGATCCGCACGCCGGCGTTCAACGTCGCCGAGGATGACAAAATCAAGGTCGACGGCCAGCCGCTGGAAGCCCGCAAGGGCACGCGCGTCTGGCTCTACCACAAGCCCGAGGGCCTCGTGGTGACCGAGAAGGACCCCGAAGGCCGCCCGACGGTGTTCGACAAGCTCGCCGCCGAGGGCCTGCCGCGCGTCCTCAGCATCGGCCGCCTCGACATCAACACCGAAGGCCTGCTGCTGCTCACCAATGACGGCGGGCTGAAGCGCGTGCTGGAACTGCCGGCGACCGGATGGCTGCGGCGCTATCGCGTCCGCGCCTTCGGCGCCATCACGCAGGCGCAGCTTGATGTGCTCAAGGATGGCATCGAGATCGAGGGTGTGAAATACGGCCCGATCGAGGCGCTGCTGGAGCGCGAGCAGGGGAGCAACGTCTGGCTCGTCGTGTCGCTGCGCGAAGGCAAGAACCGCGAAGTGAAGAACGTTCTGGGCGCGCTCGGGCTGGTGGTGAACCGCCTGATCCGCGTCAGCTACGGCCCGTTCCATCTCGGCGACCTGCCGATCGGCGGTGTCGAAGTGGTGAAGGCGCGCGTGCTGCGCGAACAGCTCGGCAAGAAGCTGGCCGAGGAAGCCGGTGTCGATTTCGACAGCGAACTCCCCGAGCCGGTGGCGATCACGCAGGCGCGCCGCGCCATCGATCCGAACCAGCGCACCAGCGCGCCGGGCGCCGAACCGCCGGCGCGCGAGTCCCGCGGCCGCGCCCGCCAGTATGATGCCGAGGCCCTCGTGCCGCGCCGCCAGGTGCGCGAGGAGCGTCCGGTGCGCCACCGCCCCGGCCGTCCCGACATGGGACCGCCTCCCAAGCCGGCAAAGCCCGAAAAGCCTGCCGGGCGTCCGCGCCGCATCCTGTTCGACGACGGGCGCGAGGAAACGTTTGTGCCCGCCGCACCGCCGCGCAAGCGCCGCGACGATGATGATGTGCCGGCGAAGACTTTCGGCCAGCGTCCGCTGCGCGAAGCGGGGGACCGGCCGGAAGGCCGTGGCGCCCGTCCGCCGCGCCGCGATGGTGACGGTCCGCGTGGTCCGCGTCCGGACGGCGATCGTCCGGCGCGCAAGAGTTTTGGCGATCGTGACGGCGCACCGCGCGCGCCTCGCGCCTTTGGCGACAAGCCGGCCCGTGGCCCGCGCCCCGAGGGCGGTGGGTTCCGTGGTCCGCGTCCGCAGGGGGATCGTCCCTCGCGTGGTCCGCGTCCTGACGGTGACCGTCCGGCACGCAAGAGTTTTGGCGATCGTGACGGCGCGCCGCGCGCGCCTCGCGCCTTTGGCGACAAGCCGGCCCGTGGCCCGCGCCCCGAGGGCGGTGGGTTCCGTGGCCCGCGTCCGCAGGGGGACCGTCCCTCGCGCGGTCCGCGTCCCGACGGCGACCGTCCGGCGCGCAAGAGTTTTGGCGACCGCGATGGCGCGCCGCGCGCGCCCCGCGCCTTTGGCGACAAACCGGCTCGTGGCCCGCGCCCCGAGGGTGCCTCGCGCGGTCCGCGTCCGCAGGGCGATAGGCCTTCGCGTGGTCCGGGCGGCCCGAGCCGTGGTCCGCGTCCGGGTGGACCGGGCCGTGGCGCCGGTGGTCCGGGTCGCGGGCCAAAACCTGGTGGTCCGCCGCGCAAGCCGCGGCCCTAGGCCATGCGCATCATCGCCGGAAAATTCCGCGGCAAGCGCCTGCTGACGCCTGAAGATGATGCGATCCGTCCGACGGCGGACCGGGTGCGCGAATCGATCTTCGACATCCTGTCGAGCCGGCTCGGCCCGAACTTCGACGGCCTGCGGGTGCTCGACCTGTTCGCCGGCACCGGCGCGCTGGGGCTTGAGGCCCTGTCGCGCGGCGCGAGCGGCGCGGTGCTGGTCGAGACCGGCGCGGAAGCGCGCGGGCTGGTCCGCGACAATATCGAGGCGCTGGGCGTCGCGGGGATCGCGAAGCTCCTGCGGCGCGACGCGACGGCGCTCGGCCCGTGCGGCACGATGGGCGCATTCGACCTGATTTTCCTCGATCCGCCGTACAATCAGGGGCTTGGCGAACGGGCGCTGGTGTCGGCGCGCGAGGGTGGCTGGATCGCGCCCGATGCGATGATCATTTTCGAGGAAGCCCGCGAGGCGGCGGTGACGCTGCCGGAGGGTTTTGTGCTCGAGGACCGCCGGGAATATGGCGCGGCGGCGGTGCATATCGTGACGCTGGGGTGAGGTGGGGCTGGTGTGCCCGGACCATCACCCGGAGTGCGGGGCCGTCCCCTCCACCACGCTTCGCATGGTCCCGCTCCCCCGCCTTGCGGGGGAGAATAGGCGTGGCGCTATCGCGTTCTGCCGAAGAGCCGTTCGATGTCCTTGAGCTTCAGTTCCACGTACGTTGGGCGGCCGTGGATGCACTGGCCGGAATGGGGCGTTGATTCCATCTGGCGGAGCAGGGCGTTCATTTCGTCGGGGCGGAGGCGCCGGCCGGAGCGGACGGAGCCGTGGCAGGCCATGCGGCCGATGATGGCTTCCAGCCGGTCGGCGACGGCGCTCGATGAATCCCATTCGGCGAGGCCGTCGGCGATGTCGTGGACGAGGCCATCGATATCGGCCTGGCCAAGCAGCGCCGGGGTTTCGCGCACGGCGACAGCGCGGGGGCCGAAACGCTCGATGCCGAGACCGAGCTTTTCGAGCGCCGGGGCGGCCTCTTCGAGCCGCGCGCAATCTTCTTCGGGCAGGTCGATTACGGCGGGAATCAGCAGGGCCTGCGAGGGCACCGGTCCGGCCGCCATCTCGGCCTTGAACCGCTCGTAGACCAGCCGCTCGTGCGCGGCGTGCTGGTCGATGAGGACGAGGCTGTCGCCGTTCTGGGCAACGATGAAGTTCTCAAACAGCTGCGCCCGGGCCGCGCCGAGCGGGAATTCCTGGAAGGCCTGCGGGGCAGGGTCGTCGCGCTCGATGCGCGCGCTTGGCTCGCTTAGGCCGGGGATCGCGGCGGCAGGGTGCGATGCGGGCGGCAGGTAGCGCTCCACCACCGGCTCGGAAAATTCCGCCATCGCCGGTTCGGGGACGCGGACCGCGTCCATCACCGCCCCGGCGACGGTGCTCGAGGCGCGGTAGCCGGCGGCATCGAGCGCCGCAGTGATGGCGCGGATGACGGCGCTGCGCACCGCGCCGGCATCGCGGAAGCGCAACTCGGCCTTGGCCGGGTGGACGTTGACGTCGACCTCGGCGGGGTCGATGGCGAGGTAGAGGGCAATGGCCGGGAAGCGGTCGCGGAAGGTGAAATCGGCGTAGGCGGCGCGCACTGCGCCGAGCAGCACCTTGTCGCGCACCGAGCGGCCGTTGACGAAGTAGTACTGGCTCAGCGAGTTGGCGCGCGAAAAGGTAGGCAGGCCCGCGAGACCGGCGACGACGACGCCGTGCCGGGCCATCGCCAGCGGCACCGCGTTTGCGGCGAAATCCTCGCCCATCACCTGCGCCAGCCGGGTGGCGAGGCCGCCGCCGTCGCGCGGCTGGGCCGGCCAGTTGTGGGTCGAGCGGTCGGTGCCCGTCAGCACGAAATGCACTTCCGGGTTGGCCATCGCGAGGCGCTTCACCACGTCGGTGATGGCGGCGGCCTCGGCACGGTCGGACTTGAGGAATTTGAGCCGGGCGGGGAGGGCAGCGAACAGGTCGCGGACCTCGACAATGGTGCCACGATTCATCGCCTGCGGCACGGGGCCGGATTTGACGCCGCGCTCGACGCTGAGCTTCAGGCCCGAGGGGGCGTCTGCCGTGCGGGTGGCGATGCCGAGCGCCGCGACGGAGCCGATGGAGGCCAGCGCTTCGCCGCGAAAACCGAGGGTGCGGATGTCATCGAGCCCGTCGTCTTCGAGCTTGCTGGTGGCGTGGCGCTCGACCGAGAGGATGAGGTCGTCGCGGTCCATGCCAGCGCCGTCGTCTTCGATGCGGATGAGGGCCTTGCCGCCGCCGGCGGTGGTGATCGCGACTTTCGTTGCGCCGGCGTCGATGGCGTTTTCCACCAGTTCCTTGACGACGCTTGCCGGCCGCTCGACCACCTCGCCCGCGGCGATGCGGTTGACGAGATCGGGCGGTAGCTGGCGGATGGGCAAGGGGGCGATTCTCCTGAGGAGCCAGTTTAGCGCGGTGGCCAAAGCTGATACCACCCGGAAATGTCCGCAGAACTCACCCCCATGGAGCGCGCCCTGGCGCTCGCCGAAGAGGCCGCCGCGGCCGGCGAGGCGCCGGTCGGCGCGGTCGTCATGCTGGGCGAAACGGTGCTGGCCGCAGAGCGCAACCGCATGCGCGAGCTGAACGATCCGACCGCCCATGCGGAGCTGATGGCGATCCGCGAGGCGCTGCGGGTGCGCGGGACGGGGCGGCTCGATGGGTGCGACCTGTTCGTGACGCTCGAGCCCTGCGCCATGTGCGCGGGGGCGATTGCGCATGCGCGGCTGCGGCGGGTCACCTATGCGGCGGATGATCCGAAGGCGGGGGCGGTGGATCACGGGGTGCGGCTGTTCGACAGCCCGCAGTGTCATCACCGCCCGGAGGTGATTTCCGGCATCGGCGAGGCGCGGGCGAGCGCCATGCTGAAGCGGTTTTTCCAGGGGCTGCGGCGGTAGGGCGGCTACGCCCGCGTCGTGTCCTCGACGTTCATGATGTGCGCCTCGACCTTGCGGGCGAGCTGGCGCTTGAAGTTGTCCTTGTCCTTTTCGACGAAATCGAAAATCTCGCGGACGCGCCAGAATTCGAGGGCGCCGAAGACGCTGAGATGGGGGCGGACGTAAACGTCGGGCGGGTAGGCGGCCATCATGTGGGCGGTCAGCGAATGCATCATGATCTGCGCCGAGCCGAACCACACGTCGACCGCGGTGTGGTCCTTGCGCTGCAGGAACTCGGTGGGATCGCCGTTGACGTCGATGCCGACGAGGATGTCGCTGTCGGCGGCCTGATCGAGCGGCAGCGGGTTCACCACGCCGCCATCGACGAGGAAATGGTTGGCGAAGCGTACCGGCCGGAACAGGGTCGGGATGGCGATGGAGCCGGCGATGGCCTGGCGCAGCGCCCCGTCGTTGAAGACGGCCTGGTGCCAGGACTGGAAATCCGTCGCGACGACGTGGAACGGGATCTGCAGATCCTTGAACTGATAGGGAAATCCCGCCGGCAGGAAGGCGTCGACGACGCGCTCGGCATCGAGCTGGACGGAAAGGCCGTGGGCGAAGAAGTTGCCCAGATTGCGGACCTGCGCGCCCCATAGCCGCCCGGCGATGGTGCGCATGGTGCCGAGCACGGCGATCGAGTGTTCGCGCAGTTCCTTGCCGGTCATGCCGTTGGCCCAGCCGGCGCCGATCAGCGCGCCGATCGAGGTGCCGGCGATGAGCGAGGGTTTGAGCCCCAGCTCGTCCCTCGCCTAGATATAGGGGATGTGGGTGAGGCCGCGGGCGGAGCCGCCGCCGAGCGCCACGCCGATGCGCGGACCACCGCGCACCGCCGGGGGAATAGGCGGGCGGGGAGGCGGGGGATGTCCGTTGCGCTCGTTCATCAGCCGAACAAACTCCGCACCCCGCTGAACGATGGGGAGGACTTCGTGAACTGCTGGCTTCGGATTGTACTTCACTGGAACGGACTGGGGTACGCGTCTTTCCAGTATAAGGCGCTTACCCCTGTTCGCGTTCCACGGCGCGCCAGCCGATGTCGCGGCGGCAGAAGCCTTCGGGCCAGTCGATGCGGTCAACAGCCTCGTAGGCGCGGGACTGGGCTTCGGCGACGGTGGCGCCGAGCGCCGTAACATTCAGGACGCGGCCGCCGTTGGCGACAATATGATTGCCCTGGCGCGCCGTGCCGGCATGGAAAATCTTCAGCTTGGCGCTGTCCTGGCCTTCGGCGCCCCGGATGATGCTGCCCTTCATGGCGCTGACCGGGTAGCCGCGGGTCGCGAGGACCACGGTGAGGGCGGGCTCGTCGGTCCACTGCGGATCGACTTGGGAGAGGTCGCCGCGGGCGGTGGCTTCGAGCAGGTCGAGGACATCGGACTTGAGGCGCATCATCAGCACCTGGCATTCCGGATCGCCGAAGCGGACGTTGTACTCGATGAGTTTGGGGCCATCGCGGCCGATCATCAGGCCGGCGAACAGCACGCCCTGGAACGGGGTGCCGCGCTCGCGCATGCGGCGGACGGTGGGCTCGATGATTTCGCGGCGGGTGCGCTCGGTGACTTCGGGTGTCATCACCGGGGCGGGGGAATAGGCGCCCATGCCGCCGGTATTGGGGCCGCGGTCGCCGTCCCAGACGCGCTTGTGGTCCTGGGCGCTGGGCAGCATGACGATGCGCTCGCCGTCGACGAGGGCAAAGACGCTGGCTTCCTCGCCGTCGAGGAATTCCTCGATGACGACACGCGAGCCGGACGAGCCAAAGGCGCCGGAGAAGCAGTCGCGGATGGCGTCCTCGGCATCGACCATGGTCTCGCAGATCTTGACGCCCTTGCCGGCTGCGAGGCCGTCGGCCTTGACGACGATCGGGGCTTTCTTGCCGCGCAGGTATTCGACGGCGCGCTCGGCATCATCGAAGCTGCCATAGGCGGCGGTGGGAATGCCGGCCTCGTCGCAGATCTGCTTGGTGAAGCTTTTGCTGCCCTCCAGTTGCGCGGCTTCCTTGCTCGGGCCGAAGCAGAGGGTGCCGGCGGCGCGGATGTCGTCGGCGAGGCCGGCGACCACCGGGGCGTCGGGGCCGACGACAACGAAATCGATGTTTTCCGCTTTGATGAGATCGAGCACCGCCTGGTGGTTGGTGATGTCAATTTCGGCATTGGTCGCGAGCATTGCCGTGCCGCCATTGCCGGGCGCCACGAACAGTTTCTCGAGCCGGGGGGACTTGCTGATGGCCCAGGCGAGAGCGTGCTCGCGGCCACCCGAACCGATTACCAGAACCCGCATCGTTGCCGCTCCATCAACAGGTATAGTTGTTCCCCGGGGGGGAAGGTGGCGCGCTGCGCCGGATGAGAGAGGCCTGGTGCGTACGTAACGCTCCTAGCCGTCCTTCGGGCACCCTCTCCCGCGAGGGGGAAGGCGCGATCAAGCCGATGCCCCTCTAGCATTGTGCCGGGCGGCCCGCCACCCTTGACGGACCGCGCCAAACGGGCGCACGAACCGAAACAATGTCGCAGACCCTGACCAATGCCGCCGAGTTCACCGTCTCCGAGATCGCCCAGGCGGTGCGCCGCACGGTCGAGGACGAGTTCGGCCATGTGCGCGTGCGCGGCGAAATCTCGGGGTTCCGGGGCGTCCATTCCTCGGGACATGCCTATTTCACGCTGAAGGACGAGAACGCCAGCATCGATGCGGTGATCTGGAAGACCTCGTGGCAGCG
>DAORUH010000048.1:0-18823 GCA_035433065.1 Devosia sp.
GCCCATGGTGGCGCGCGGCGACTTGTTGGCCGGGTCCCACAGGCGCTGGAAAGTGTAGACCACATCGGCGGAGGTCAGCTCGTCGCCATTGTGGAATTTCACGCCCTCATGGATCTTGATGTCATAGTGCGTGTCATCGACCTGGGTGATCGACTCCGCCAGCATCGGACCGGGCTTGTCGCTCGGTGGGGGCTGGTACCAGAGCTTGTCGCGCATGGTATGCGCGATGGTCTGCGTGTGGCGCACGCGATGCATCTGCGGATCGAGCGTCGTGGGGTCAGCGCCCACGGCAATTGTCAGTGTGCCCGTGGGCACCCGCTTGGCGTCGGACGGCGCGGTCTGCGCCTGTGCTGACGTCGCGAGCGCAATGGCCGCCACGCTCATGGCGAGCAGTCTTCCTCGGCGGCTTCCAAATATGAAGTTCATGGCATTCCTCCCTTGCCGGTCTTCGGACTCTGGCGAAAGGAGGCGCCTCCACCGGGCCTCCTGCCAGCATGTCGTCCCACGGCGCCGAAGCGCCGTGGTCATGAGCGTTTGTCCGCCCTTATTTGTCGACGGTGACTTTCCACAGATCGAAGAACTGGCCAGCCGACGAGCCGATGAAGCCCTTCACGTTGGGGCGCATTCCCCACACTTCGGTCGGCCCGAACAGCGGCACCCACGGCACGTATTGTTCCGAGAGAGCCTTCACGAGCTCCTCGAGCAGCGCCGTGCGCTTGGCCGGATCGGTCTCGCTGCGGATGGCGTTCGCCTTCTCATCGAGCGAGGGCTCGCAGAAGCCGGTGCGGATCTGGTTCTTTTCGAGGCGGCTGCACTCGAAGTTGTTGCCGAAATAGGTGCCGATGAAATCGCCGGTGCCGTAGCCGGCGCTGCCCAGCATCAGATCGAACGTGCCCTCGTCCATCTGCTGGGTAATCGTGGCCCCATCGACCACCACGGCCGAGATGTTCATGCCGTAGCCGCGCAGCTGTTCGGCAATGGCCTCCGCCGCCAGTTGTTCCTGCGCGGTGGTGAACAGCTCGATCTTCTGGGTGACCTTGGAAAGCACCGCCTTTGCCGCTTCGGGATCGTAGGGGAAGGGATCGTAGCCCTCGGCATGTCCCTCCTGGCCAACGCCTGCCACCTGCTCGAACGGAATGGCGAGGCCCTGATAGAGGTTGTCCGTGATCGCGACCTTGTCGATGGCCATGTTCATGGCCTTGCGGACTTCGACGTCGTGGAAGGGCGAACCTTCGCGGACGTTCATCTGCAGCATGCGCGCCGAGGTGCCCGGCACGATTTCGAGGTGCATGCCGGCACCTTTCAGCTGATCGACGAAATCCGGCGTCACCGGGTAGATGAGGTCGACCGAGCCGGCCAGAAGCTCCGCAACGCGCGTCGATTCCTCGGGGACAGTCCGCCAGACGAGGCTCGCGACACCCGGCGGGCCCTGCCAGTAGTCCTCGAACGCCGCCATCACCAGCCGCTGCTCGGGAATCCATTCGACGAACTTGAACGGCCCGACGCCAATCGGTCCGGTGGTGCGCGCCTGCTCCAGCGTCAGCTTCTCCATCTGCGCTTTGTTGAGGATTTCCTGGCTGGCGAGGCCGAGTGCAGTCACCGCCACCATGGGCGGACCGAACGAGAACTTGGTGGTCCAGCGCACCGTGTACTTGTCGACCGCTTCGATGCTGACGATGTTGGGCATGTTGCCCATGGTGGCGCGCGGCGACTTGTTCGCCGGGTCCCACATGCGCTGGTAGGTGTAGACCACGTCATCGGCGGTGAGTTCATCGCCGTTGTGGAACTTCACGCCCTCGTGGAGTTTGACCTCGTAATGGGTGTCGTCGACCTGCGTCATCGATTCCGCCAGCAGCGCCCCATAGGCGATCCCCGGAGGCGGCTGGTAGAACAGCTTGTCCAGCATCGTATGCGCGATGGTCTGCGAATGCCGCACGCGGTGCATCTGCGGATCGAGCGTCGTCGGATCCGACGGGACCGCGATGGTCAGCGTGCCGGTGGGCACGCGCTTGTCCGCCGTCTGCGCCCAGGCCGGTGCCGCCAGGGCAACAGCCGCAACTCCCAGGGCGAGCGCGGCCAGTCGCCGGCGCCGTCCCTCAAATACGAACTTCATGGCAATCTCCCCATTTCCATTTCAGTCGTTCCAGCCGGAGCGCGCGCGCCGCCGCGACGCCGCCTCCGCTTGACGATGCACGGGCAATTGCCCGGCATTCCTTTGTCCCGCGGCGTCGGGCCGGCGGCGGACAATTCTTTCGGCGCACGCGGCGCTGGAACGGGCGGGACCGCCGCGCGGCGCGGCTGACGCATGCGTCATCCACGGCAGCGACAGGCTCGGATCGGGACAGGAACACCGACCGGCCATGTCGCGGCCACGCCTCAGGCGCGCCGCTGCAATGCGGATGATGTCGGGCGGATCGCAGGCTTGGGTATCACTCACCACGCTCACTTCGTATCCAATTGCATACAGGCTAGCGCATGCCCTGTGTGCCCGCAAGATGAAGCGCGCGCCGCCTCCCCCCGGAACAGCGGGCTAAAGCGGGGTGTAATACGAAGTATGGAGGGATGGGCAGGCCGGCCGCCGGACCGCGCCGGAAACTATCCCGCCGGCGCCGGCGGCTGCGGATCGGGCGGCTCGCCGTCCACCGCGTCTTCCACGACGCCGAACAGCGCCACCACCAGCCAGACCGCGACGACGATGAAGACCATCCCGGCGATCCCCACCACCGCGCCGAGGATCAACAGCAGCCCGTCCCGGTTGAGCACGGCGACGCTGACCATCGCGAGGCTGATCGAGGGCAGCATGTTGGTGAACGGAATGGGCACCAGCATCAGCAGACCCATGAGCACCCCGTAGATACCGATCAGCGGCAGCACGGGTTTTGACGTGAGGTGGAAGAGACGGGGCGTGGACACCCGGCTCGCCTGCTCGGTGATCCAGCGCAGCACCCCCAGCAGCTTGACCAGCACCTTGAGCGGCAGCTGCCGCTCCCCGATCACTTTCCACAGCCGCAGCGGCTGGCCGACCGTCTGCAGCACCGCGAGCCCGATGATCACGAGGCCCATCATGAAGTTGTAGCCCGGCGGGGCGGGCAACAGGTTCAGCAGCGAGAAGATGAACAGCGCCAGCGCATGCGACTTCGCGCCGATGGTTGTGAGCAGGTCGTCGCAGGTGAGTTTGGCGTCCGGCGTCGCCGCCAGCGTCTCGAGCCGCGCGACGAGCACCTTCACCGTCTGGTCGAGGGTCTCGACCTCGGCCGCGCTGGAGGGGCTCGCCGCCATCGGCCTCAGTCCGCCTTGCGCCGGAACCGCAGCGTCCCCGAATCCATCGGCGCCTCGAGGAAGAAGTCGCCATCCTTTTCGAAGAACAGCCGCACCTGCTCGAGCGCGCTGGTGAAGCGGTGATCGAGCGACCCGGGCGGGCAGAGCATCATCGTCGTCCCGATCGGCGACAGGCGGATCATGTCGTCCGGCTCCAGCTCGAACGTCGCCCGGCCCCGGTTGCAGTCCACCTGCAGCGCCATGGTCCCGTCGGCAAGAAACTGCACCGTGTACTGCTCCGGCTTGGGCACATCGAACTGCTCCTTGCCGCTGCCGAACCAGGTCCATTCCCACGTTGCGTCCAGCACGCCCTCAGGCAGCGCCGGCGCGGCCGCCGTATCGGCTGCCGCCGGCACGCCCGGCACCGCGGCGGCTGCCGGCTCGACCTTCGGGCCGTCGTCCGAGGCGGACACAAGGCCCGGCGCTGCAAACGCGGCAAGCGCCAGCAGCGCGGTAAAGCTGATGATCCTGCGGGTCATGGCAATCTCCTTTCGGTGATGCGAACTCAGGCGGCTGCGCCGGCTGCCGTGCCGGAGGCGCCACCCAGTGCCCGCGCCTTGAGCTGCGCGAACTCGGCCTCGGTGATCGTCCCATCCTGCAGCAGGTGCTTGGCCCGCGCGATCTGGTCGGTGGGCGAGCTGCCCGCAACCTCGCGGATATAGTCCTCCTGCGCTTCCCGGTAGTGGCGTTCCTCGGCATGCTGGCGCTCGGCCATGCCGCGGCCGCGGGCGACGATGTAGACCAGCGCCGTCAGCAGCGGCAGCACGAACAGCCCGATGATCCACAGCGCCTTGGCCAGTCCGCCGAGCGCTTCATCGCGGAACAGGTCGACCACGATCCTGAACATCACCGACAGGTAGGCAAGGAAGAAGAAGGCGATGAGGATCAGCCAAACGAACTGCCAGAAGTTGGACGACATCGATCATTCCTTTGCGTTTGCGAGAGCGGCGGGCTTGCGCTCCCAGGCGAGCATGGCGATGGCCACGCCCTCTCCGATGAGCTCGATTCCGACGAGCAGGCCGACCAGCCAGGTCGCCGGCTCGGGGAGATTCCCCAGCAGAACGAGAGACAGCGCGATGCCGAGCGCGCCGCTCCCCAGCACCCATTCCCAATGCTGGAACGGGCGGATGGACAGGCCGAACACCAGCCGCGAGACGCCCTGCACCATCAGGTAGATGATGACGAGCACGATGATCGTCTGGCGGGCCTGCAGCGGATCGCGCAGCAGGAGGAAGGCAAGCAGCAGCGTCACCACCACCGCCAGCAGCTGGAAACCGAAATGGGGCATCGAGCGCAGGCCGTAGAGCACGATGCCCTGCAGGACCGCGGTGGCGATCAGCAGGATGCCGAGCGGCACGGCAATCGCGTCCGAGGTGATGAGCGGATAGAGGATAGCCAGCACGCCCGCGGCGGCCAGCAGCACCCCTTCGCCGATATAGAGCACACTGAAGCGTTGCACCGTCTCGCGCAGCGCCTCGCGATAGATCTGTGCCGCAGACTCGAGCGAGTAGCCCATCGCCGGCGTGCCCTCCTAAAAGTCCACCGCGTCGCGCACGATCGGGCAGGTCATGCAGTGCCCGCCGCCCCGGCCACGTCCGAGTTCGCCACCCGCAATGGTGATGACTTCGATCCCCGCCTTGCGCAGCAGCGTGTTGGTGTAGGTGTTGCGGTCATAGGCGAACACCACGCCCGGAGACGCACACACGAGGTTGGCGCCGCTGTCCCACTGCGTGCGCTCGCGCACATAGGCGTTGCCGCCGGTCTCGACGACCCGCATCTTCTTGACGCCGAGCGCGCCCGCCACCGTCTCGACGAAGGGCTTGTGCTCCTGTGTCAGTTCCAGCCCGCCCGGCTTGTCGCTCGGCCGGTAGGAATAGGCGTGAATCTGCGACACGATATCGGGATAGATCAGCACGCAGTCGCGATCGGCGAAGGTGAACACCGTATCGAGATGCATCGCAGCCCGCAGCTTGGGCATGGCCGCCACGATCACCCGCTCGGCGGCGCCGCGATCGAACAGCGCCTTCGCCACCTGGCTGATCGCCTGCCGCGAGGTGCGCTCGCTCATGCCGATCAGCACATTGCCCTTGCCGATGGGCATGACGTCGCCGCCTTCGAAAGTCGCCTGCCCCCAGTCCTTGGTCGGATCGCCCCACCAGACATTCACCTTGCCGGCGAAGTCCGGGTGGAATTTGTAGATGGCTGCCGCGAGGATCGACTCCTCGTGCCGCGCCGGCCAGTACAGCGGGTTCAGCGTGACCCCGCCATAGATCCAGCACGACGTATCGCGGGTGAAGATGGTGTTGGGCAGCGGCGGCAGCAGGTACTCGGCGACCCCCGCCGACTCGCGCACCATGCGCAACATGTCGCCGCCGATATGATCGGGGAACTCGTGCGTGGAAAGCCCGCCGATGAGCGTCTCGGCGAGATCGCGATGGCTGAGCCCGTCGAGATAGGAGCGCAGCTCGTCAACCAGCCCGAGTCCGACCTGGTTGGCCACCACCTGGTTGTCGAGGATCCACGCCTTGGCCTCGGGAAGCGCCAGCGTCTCGGCCAGCAGGTTGTGCATCTCCAGCACTTCGATGCCGCGGTCGCGCATCTTTTGCATGAAATCGAAATGGTCGCGCTTGGCCACATCGACCCACAGCACGTCATCGAACAGCAGGGAGTCGCAGTTCGACGGCGTCAGGCGCTGATGGGCGCGCCCCGGCGCGCAAACCATCACCTTGCGCAACTGCCCGACCTCGGAATGGACGCCGAATGATGTCTGCATGGTCATGAGGGGGCCTTTCGTTGGTCAGAGCGTGATGGTTCCGGAGAGCAGGCCCCACAACCCTGCAGCCCCCGCGACGAATGTTATGGCGAGAATGACGAACTCGACGGGCGTGAAGAGACGCAGGTTCTGTTCGCGCCGCGCCCAGACGTAGAGGATCGTTCCGGGCACCAGCAGCAGGGCCAGCAGCAGCACCTTCTCGAGGCCGGCGGCGACGAACATGAGGATCGTGTAGGCGGCGGCGATCCAGGCAAAGATCTGGTCGCGTCCGCGCTCGTTCGAGGTTGCCTCGTAGCCCTCGCCCCGGCGCGCCACGAGGATGCCGTAGCCCGCCACCAGGAGGTAGGGCAGCAGCGTCGCCACGCTCGTCATGTCGAGCATGAAATTGAAGGCATCCTGCGACCAGTAGGTCGAGATGATGAACAGCGAGGCGACGATGTTGGTGATCCACAGCGCCGTGGAGGGAGCCTTGTTCTGGTTCTGCTTCGCGAACATCCGGGGCATGTCGTTGGACTTGGCAGCGGCGAACATCACCTCGGCGGCAATCAGCGTCCAGGCGAGGAACGCGCCCAGCACCGAGACCAGAATGCCGATGGAGATGAAGACAGCGCCCCAGGGTCCGACGATCTGCTCCAGCACCCCCGCGAGGGAGGGTTGCTGGAGCCCGGCAATGGTTGACTGCTTCATGGCGGCGTAGGGCAGCAGCGTGATGGCGACCATCAGGCCCGTGACGCCGACGAAACCAAGGATGGTGGCGCTGCCGACATGGGAGCGCTCCTTGGCAAAGCGGGAGTAGACGCTGGCGCCCTCGATGCCGATGAACACGAACACCGTGATCAGCATGGTGTCGCGCACCTGGTCGATGAGCGACTTCTCGGGCATATCCGGCCCGCCCATGAAGTTCTCGGCGAACTGGTCGTAGTTGAACACGAAGACCATGATCAGCAGCGCCACGATCAACGGCACGATCTTGGCGATGGTGACGATGGTGTTGACGAAGGCGGCCTGTTTGATGCCGCGCAGGATCATGAAGTGGAAGGCCCAGATGCCAAGCAGCGACACGATGATCGCTGTGACAGTGCTTCCGTCACCGAAGATGTCCGGGAAAAACCGGCCCAGCGTCGAGCAGATGAGCACCCAGTAAAAGACGTTGCCGATGCAGCTGCCGACCCAGTAGCCGAAGGCCGACAGGAACCCCATGTAGTCGCCGAAGCCTGCCTTGGCGTAGGCGAAGACACCAGAATCGATCTCGGGGCGCCGCTGCGCGAGAGCCTGAAAGACCCGCGCCAGCATGTACATGCCGGTGCCCGCGATCGCCCAGGCGATGAGCGCGCCGAACGGCCCGGTGGCCGCCCCGAATCGTCCCGGAAGGTTGAAGATGCCCGCCCCGACCATGGAGCCAACCACCATCGCGGTGAGCGCGGCGTGGGAGAGCTTTTCACCAGTGGCCGCCAATTGTCGTCTCCCGAAAAGGACCGAAACGAAAAAGGTCAGCAATCCTGCCGAACAACGTTCGGCAGGCGCAGTTGCACACGCCGTCCACCGGCAAACTTGTCCGCTCGCCGGGACACCAGCGTGTCTGGATGTATGCGACCGTACTGTAGGCCTGCGAAACTGTTGAATCAATACTCGAATTGAATACTTAGTGGTTCCAAAACGCCACAATATTGACCTTGTTCGGCAGGTTTCATACCGGTTATAGAAGTGACCTGTTCTTGGCGCTGCGGCATCCGCAACCAAGCGCAGGAGAAGCAGATTCACAGTCGTTGCAGTTAAGGAGGATTACGATGCGGTTTCCAAAGATCATCAGCATCGCCCTGTTGGCGTTGTCGACGATGATACTGCCGGTACAGGCCCAGAACGATAATTCACGCGTCATGGTACCCGACGGCCCATCGGGCGGCGCTGTCGTTGCCGGCTGTTTCCGTGCCGACAGGCTGCTTTTCGGCTATCGCTTCACGATGTGCCTGCGCACGCGGGGGACCTACATCGTCTCCGGCAATGGCATGAATTGCGAGGGCCGCCTCACCTGGCGGACGTCAGGCAGGAACATCGCGATCAACATCCACCGCCAGTCCTGCGGCCGCGGTCGCGCCTGGGAAGCGGCCACGATCGATTGCCGCGCCTCGGGTCTGATCCACAACATCCTCGAGAGTATTTTCGGCCGCGGCAGTGCCAACCCATTCGTGATGGTGCCCGACACTCCGGCAATCCGCACGCTGACTTGCACCTACAATCCGACGGTGCGCGGAGTCGCACGAAAGAACTTCACGGCGCGCCGCCAATAGCCGGATCGCCGCCGCTTTGGCACACGTGACGCAAGCCGCGTGTGCCAACCGTCCGGCCGGTCAGGAGTGACCAGCGAATGACCGACACCGGACGGCAACTCTCATTCCTCGCGCTGATCGCCATGGTCGTGGGATCGATGGTGGGCGCGGGGATCTTTGCCCTGCCGCGATCGTTCGGCGCCGCCACCGGTGTCATCGGCGCGGTCCTCGCCTGGACCATTACCGGGTTCGGCATGTACGCGCTGGCCCGTGTCTTCCAGATGCTCGCCGACAAGCGTCCGGATCTCGACGCCGGCATCTTCAGCTACGCCAAGGCAGGGTTCGGCCACTATGCCGGCTTCCTCGCTGCCGTCGGCTACTGGCTGGTCGGCTGCATCGCCGACGTCTCCTACTGGGTGCTGATCAAGTCGACGCTCGGCGCCGCCTTCCCGATTTTCGGCGAGGGCAACACCATCGTCGCGGTGATCGTCTCCTCCATCGGCGTGTGGTTCTACCACCTGCTCATCCTGCGCGGCATCAAGGGCGCGACGACCATCAACACCATCGTGACCTTCGCCAAGGTCATCCCCATCCTCGCCTTCATCGCCCTCGTCGCCATCGCCTTCAACGCCGGCACCTTCACCGCCAACCTCGGATACGCCGGCGTCGAGCCGCAGGCCGATCCGGGGCTGTTCGAGCAGGTCCGCTCGACCCTGCTCATCACCATTTTCGTGTTCATCGGTATCGAGGGCGCCAGCGTCTATTCGCGCTATGCCAGGAAGCGCTCGGACGTCGGCCGCGCCACCATCCTCGGCTTCCTCATCGTCCTTGTCCTGCTCGTCCTCGTAACGCTGCTCCCCTACGCCACGATGCCGCGCGCCGAACTCGCCGGCCTCCGTCAGCCCTCGATGGCCTCGGCGCTCGAAGTCGTCACCGGCCCGTGGGGCCGCGTCTTCGTCGGCGTCGGCCTGATTGTCTCCGTCCTCGGCGCCTACCTCGCCTGGTCGCTGATCGCTATCGAAGTCCTGTTCGCCGCCGCCAAGGCAGGCGATGTGCCAAAGTTCCTCGCCCACGAGAACAGGGTCGGCGTGCCCTCCGCCTCGCTCTGGCTGTCGAACGCGGTGATCCAGGTCCTCCTGATCCTTACCCTGTTCTCGGACGATGCCTTCACCACGCTGGTCAAGCTCACCAGCACGATGGTGCTGGTTCCCTACCTCTTCTCCGCGCTGTTCGCGGTGAAGGTCGTCCTCGCCGACCGCTCGCGCGCCACCGGCGGGCTGCTGTTCTGGACCCTTGTCGCATCGATCTTCGCGGCCCTGATGATCCTTGCGGCAGGGCTCCACTTCCTGCTGCTCTCCGCCCTCTTTTACGCCCCCTCGACCATCCTCTTCGTCATCGCCCGGCGCGAACAGGGCGCGCGGGTCTTCACCACGTTCGAGTGGTTCGTCTTCATGGTCCTGCTGGTCGCCGCCGCCGCCGGTGTCTACGGGCTCATGAGCGGCGCGATCACCATCTAGGCTGCAAACCGCCGAACACCGGCTGCAGTTGCCGAAACAGCAACCGATAGCGCCCATAGGCATCATCGTAGGCGGCCCTCGTTGCCGCCAGCGGCTCATGGCGGGTGGCCGCCAGCGGCAAGCCCGCCACCGCCTCCGCGATACTCGCAAACCGCCTGTCGGCGACCGCGGCCAGCACCCCCGCCCCAAGCGCCGACGCATCGGGGCCCGTCAGCGCCACAACCGGCAGGCCACAAATGTCGGCGCGCATCTGCGCCCACAATGCGCTGCGCGCGCCTCCACCCGCCAGCCTTATGCCATCCGCCGCCTCGCCCAGTTCACCCAGCCGCTCGACAACGTCCCGCATGGCGAAGGCCGTTCCCTCGAGCAGTGCGCGCGCCAGGTGGCTGCGATCATGCCCGCTCGACATGCCGTAAAAGCTCGCCCGCGCCCCCGCATCCCACACGGGCGACATGGCGCCGCTGAGCCCGGGAAAGAACAGCACGCCATCGCTCCCCGCCGGCGCCTTTTCGGCCAGCGCGTGGACATCCGCGTCACAGGACACCCCAATCACCTCGCGCAACCAGCGCACCGCCCCACCGGACAGCCAGCCGGGATTGCCGAGCTGATACTGGCCGGTAACATAGCGGCGCGTTTCGACCAGCTGCGCCGCATCGCGAACCGGTTCGGCCGCCACCGCGCTCACCACCTCACCGGTGCCGAGCGTCACCCCGATAGTGCCCGGCGCCGCAATGCCGCTGCCGAGCGGATTGCTGAAGTCATCCCCGGTCCCCACCGCAACCCGGCACCCCGGCGACAGTCCGGTGAGCGCCGCGCCCCGTGCGCCGAGCACTCCGGCAACGCTGCCGGCAGCAGCCATCGCAGGCAACCTCGCCGCATCGACCCCAAACGCCTCACACAACCGCGCATCCCAGCCCGGCGCATCGATCCCCGTGAGCATCGTGGTCGATGCCAACGCCGGGTCCATCACCGCAGCACCGGTGAGCGCGGCAACAACGAACGACACCGGTTGGTGCCACGTCACCGTCCCGCGCGCGGTCTCCGGATCGTGCCGCTGCACCCACGCGATCTTGGCCGCCATATGCGTGCCGTCCGGCACCAGCCCGGTCCGCTCGCGCACCAGCCGCGCACACGCCTCGCCGATCATCGCATCGGCCCGCCGGTCCATCCACACAATCGCGGGGCCAATTGCAGCACCATCAGCATCCACCGGCACGCACCCATCGAGCTGCCCCGCAATGCCGATCGCGGTCACCGCATCCGGGACACATTCGGCCTCCGCCAGTGCGGCGCCGATGGTCGGCCGCAACGCCCGCAGCCAGTCATTGGCGTCCTGCTCGGCCCAGCCGTGCCGCGGATAGATCGTCTCATACGGCGCGCTCGCCTCACCCCGCACCCGCAACTGCCCATCCAGCACCAGGACCTTCAGGCTCTGCGTGCCAATGTCGATTCCGACGAGCATGAGACACCCGTCTCAGATGGTCGCGCAGTCGGCCAGCACGCGCCGCAGCTGCGAGCGGATGGAGCCGCTGTTGCGCGCATAAGACCCATCGAACACCGCGCTGCCGATGGTGAACGCATCCGCCCCCGCCGCCGCGACGTCACGGATGCGCTCGACCGACGCAACCGACCCCGCGACGATCAGGTGCCCACCGCCGATTCCCCGCCGCGCCGCCGCGATCAGTTCCACCGGATCGGCCTCGGTGGCGCGATAGGCCAGCAGGTCCGCACCCGCACAGCCACGTGCCGCAAACGCCCGGCAATGCGCCTCGACATCGGCCGGCGCGCCGCCCAGTTTTGTGGGATGCCCCAAGGGCTTGCCCGGAAACGGATAGTATTTCGTACCCGTGCCATTGAGCATCGACATCACCTCGTCCACCTGCGTGCCGCCGAGCAGCCGCTGCACCCCGAGTTCCGCCCCGATCCGCGCCGAACGGATGCACGCCTCGGGCGTTTCCGACACCACCTCCATGTAGCTCGTCGCCCCGCTCTCGTGGATCGCCTGCACCAGCGTCTTCAGCGTTTCCGGCGGCGCGCCGACATCCTTGAACCCCACATGTTTCAGCCCCAGCGGCGCAATCTCCTCAAACACCTCGAGGCAGTCCTCGACGGTGCGATCGTTGCGCGTCAGCATGAAGATAAAATCCATCCCCGTCCCCCTCACAGAGTTGCCAGCATCCCGTCGAGCCGGCCCGCATTCGCGGCCAGGTCGAGGAACGTGTAGCGATTGCGGATTTCGCGGCAATGCCCCACCGCCCCGCGATAGAATGCGTCGTCCAGATGGATCGCCGCCGGCGTCAGGTCCGCGCCCGCCGCGCGCAGCACCGCCTCTAGCCCCGCCGACGGCAGCATGATCGCGCCGACGCGCTCCACCACCTGCGGCCACCGCGCCTCTATCGCGCCATTCAGCGCCTCGGCCCGCTGCCCATCGAGCCGCTTCTTGTCGAACTCGCTCCAGCATGAGACGCCAATCTCATCGCCATAGCGCGAAACGAGATCGCCCCGCACCAGCGTGTCGGCCACCACCCGAGGCGCACGCTCCAGCATCCGCTCCTGCAGCCGCGCCATGGTCAGCGTCGTGACCCCCACCTGCTCGCCATGAAACACCGGCGGCCGCCCCGCTGGCTCGAACATGTCGATATAGTGGCTGATGAGATGCTCGCCCTGGCTCGCCGGCTGGCTGTGCCCGACAATCGCCGTACCGAACCCCGCCAGCACCAGCGTGCGCACCAGATTGCGCATCACCCCAAGATCACCGGCCATGAGGTCCGCGGCATTGGCAAAGAGGGGACCCTCGTCGTCAGCCAACAGGTCAAACGGCAACTGCCGGTAGGGCGTGCCGAGCAGCAGGTGCGACAGCAGCCAGTCGGCCTGCGCCGTGGCGCGACAGAGGCTGTCCCCCAGCCCCGCGCGGATCAGCCGCTTGGGCGCCGCGGCCAGCACGCCGAGATCGAAGAACACGCCGGCCGGCGCCTGCGCCGGCAGTGACAGCTTGTGCCCGTGCACGGTGATCGCTGCGTTGACCGAGGTGTACCCGTTCATCGACGGCGCGGTGCCGAACACCGCATATGGCTTGCCGTCGAGCGCGCTCGCATACTTGCACACATCGTTGATCGTGCCCGAGCCGACGGCGATCAGCGCATCGGACCCAGCCACCGCCGCGCGCACCGCTGCCACCGTCGAATCATCGGGATGTGGCGTGCCGGGCAGCACGATGCTCTGAACATCGTAGCGCCCGGCCAGCGCCCGCTCCACACGCGCTCCAAGCACGGCATGCGTGTTGCCATCGCTGACCACCGCCAGCCTGCGCCCGAATCCCAGCCCATCGACCAGCTCGCGCTCGGCGCCATCGAGCGCCGGCTCCATCGCCAGCGCCTGCGTCGCAACGCCCACCGCCTGCCCGCTCTCGCGGTCGACATAGGTGCCCGCCAGCAGCGCCGCGATCTTTTCCGCCCCCGCCATCAGCAGCAGCCCGGCAGCCGGTCGGGATTGGTGCCCTGCCCATAGCTTTTGAACTTCTCGATCACCCGGGCAATCTCGTCATCGGGCAGCACATAAGGCACCCCCACCTGCAGCGCATGCCAATACTGCGCGGCGAGCGCCTCGACTTCAACAGCCAGTGCCGCGGCCTTCTTGAGGCTGGGGCCGATGGCCACCATGCCGTGGTTGGCGAGCAGGCACGCCTGCCGGTCCACCAGCGCGCCGAGGATCAGCGCCGCCAGTTCCGGCGTGCCCCACGTGACGTAGGGGACGCACGGAATGGTCGGCCCGCCTGCTGCGGCAATCATGTAGTGCACCGCGGGGATCTCACGCCTGAGCATCGACAGCGACGTCGCAAAGCGTGAGTGGAGGTGAATCACCGCGCCCACCTCGGGCATCTTCTCGATGATGTCGCGATGAAAGCGCCATTCGGTGGATGGCTTGCGGTGCCCGCTATGGGTCGCGTCGAGATGCAGCGTCACGATATCCTCGGGCACCATCTCGGCATAGGGAATGCCCGAGGGCGTGATCAGCAGCCCCTCGTCGACACGCACGCTCAGGTTCCCCGAAGTCCCCTGGTTGATGCCCCTGTCATTCATGAAATTGCAGACCGCGATCATCTCGGCCCGGAGTTGCTCATGGTCCATGACGTGCCGCTCCCAGTCTGCCGGATAGGGGGCCACGCGCGACGCCGGCCAGCAATTTCCAAGCCCGTTTGTGCCATATCCCACATTTTCTGTGGTATGTGCAACATTATTCGATGCGTTCGAGCAGAATCCCGAGGCGCTGCGCCAGTTCGCGCGTCACGCCGACCTGCTGCTGCGCCCAGCGCAACTCGTCGCGCAGCACCCGCGCCAGTTCGGCCCCTTCGGGCACCGGCGTATCGCTCGGCTCGCGATAGGCGATCACCGGATTCGGACCCTCTTCAGGCCCGCGAAACGGCGGCGCGTAGTAGTCGACCTCGTTCTCGAGCGCAAAGCAGATGACCTGCGGCGCGTCGGTGCCCAACGCTACAAGTTCGGTCAGCAGCAGCGGCCCCGGCAATTGGTCGGCGGCGTCGCCCTGCGGCACGCCAAGCTGCCCCCAGCCGGTGGGCTCTACGGTCTTCCGGCCGCCCTTGATATGCACCTGCCGGATGAAGGGCGCGAGGATACGCAGCGCCGCCAGCGGCTCCTCATGAGCGTTCCACGAATTGGTGTAGTCGAACAGCGCATTGACGCGCGCATCGCCGATCCGCGTCAGGATGTCGGCGATCTCTGCCGCGCGCAGGTCTTCGTGCTGTTCATAGTCGAAGTGTAGGCCATGCCGGTTGGCCTTGTCTGCCACCTCGGCGAGATCAGCATAGACGCGCTCGATCACGTCAACGAGCGGCCCCTCGTGCCGCGCATAGAGCCGGATGTTTTCGACCCCGAGTGCAAGCGCAATGCGGATGGCGCGATCGACCTCCGCGCGCGCCGTCGAACTGATCTCAAGGTGCAGCTTCAGCCCCAGCACATCGAGCCGTTGACGAAAGCGCCCCAGCGTCTCCCCGTCCATCGCCGCGAGGCAACTCGCGCCGCCATCGTTGAGATGCAGGCACACGCCCGCCAGCTCGTTGCGGAAGGCAAAATCGAGAAAGTCCCAGGTGGTGAAGCCGCCGTGGTCCATGTTGCGCACGAACGGATAGCTGTGAGCGAACAGCGGCAGCGCGCCGAGCCGAGTCACCAACCTGTCGCGGAGGTCAGGCGTGAGATCGGGAAGCACCGCGTCTCCAGCGTTGGTACGGAGCAGCGTTTCGAGTGCCCCGCGCGCACTCACCACCGCCATCCTGACGCGCGCTGCCGGGCCTCGGTGAACCGCGACCGCCAGTCCGCCAGCGGCGCGTCAGATGGCGCGATCCTGCGGCGCGTCAGCCTGGCGCGCGGAGCGCGTTCCAACGGCTCGCCCGATGCCAGCGCGAGGGCAATTTCTGCGGCCCCGAGCGAGGTCAGGTCCACTGCCTCCACCACCTCGATGTTGCGCGCGCAAACGGTCGCGAGAAACCGCGTAAAATAGTCCGAGCGCGCCAGTCCGCCATCGATCGACAAGGGCGACGTGGCGGACGGCGCCAGCACATCGAGCACCTCGGCGGCGCGAAACGCGATGCCTTCGAGCACGGCCTTCTGCATGTCGGCGCGATCGGTTCCGCCATCGAGCCCGATCCACAGCCCCGCCGCGCTGCGGTCCCAGTGCGGGCAGGCAAGCCCAGCGAGCGCCGGCACGAAGAATACGCCGCGGCTCGCCGCACTCTCGCCCGTCAGCCGGTCAAGCTCGGCGATATCGGACACCATGCCGATCCGCCGCAGCCACTCGATGGCGGCACCCGCCGTGTAGATGCCGCCATCGGCCGCAAACACCCGGCCATCCGCGCCCGCCCAGCAGGCGGCCGGAATGACGCCCTGCAGTTGAGGTGCCACTGTCCCGGCAACGGCGAGCCCAAACGCCCCAGTCCCGAAGGTGAACTTGGCGTCCCCCGGCACACGGCAGCCGTGCCCATAGAGAGCCGCCACCTGGTCGACCAGCCCCGCCGCGAGCCCGACCCGGCCATGCACCGTACCAATCTCGCCAAGCGGCTCCGCGCCCGTGACGATCTCGGGCAGCACCTCGATCGGCACCCCGAACAGCGCACACAACTCGGCGTCCCATTGCAGCGTGCGAATATCCATGAGCCCGGTGCGGCTTGCCGTGCTGGGCTCGGTGACGTAGCGGCCGGTAAGCCGCTCGATGAAGTAGGCGTCGGATGTCGCGAGCCCGAGTTGCCCCCGCGCCGCCAGCGCCCGCGCGCCGTCTACGTTCTCCAGCACCCACGCCAGCTTTGACGCCGAAAAGTACGGGTCGAGCGGCAGGCCGCTGATGCGTTGCGCCAGTGCCTCGTGACCGTTCGCTTTCAGCGCCTCGACCGCCTTCGTCGTGCGCTGGTCCTGCCAGACGATGGCCGGACAGAGCGGCTCGCCGGTCAGCCGGTTCCACGCGACAATCGTTTCGCCCTGGTTGGCGAGACACACGTCTCGCGCACCGCTCGCTGCCGCGTCTTCGATCAGGCTGCGCACATTGCCCAGCAGTTCACGCGGGTCCTGCTCCACAAGACCCGGCGCGGGAAAGTGGCTCGCGTGCCGCCGTTCCGGCAGGAACGAGATCGACCCATCATCGGCAAGCAGCGCGGCCTTGCTGGCCGTCGTACCCTGGTCGATCCCGGCGGCAATCACGCGGTCGCTTCCTCAAAGCCGATTTCAATAGCGGACACATCGTCAAGCGACGGCAGGTCGCGCGTCAAGCCGATACGCCGCTCCGGCAGCGCGCGCATCACGCCCGACCGCCATACCACGCGACCGTCGAGCGCAATGGTGAAGCGCCCGCGCGCTGCCCGGCCCATGCGCACCTGCATCTGCAACGGCCCCGGCGCGCCGCCCGGCACCGCGATCGCCGCTGGCACTGACAGCGCCACCGGCCCGGTGCAGGTCACAGGGATGGTCCGGAAGTCCGGCGGCATGCCGCTCGCAATATCGCGGGCAATCGCCTTTCCGGCCGCAACCCCCTCGCGCCGCGACCACGCGGCGGTTTCAACCGAGCGCAGCACATTACCGGCCGCATAGATCCGCGGTTCGGCAAGCCGCCAGTCCTGATCGACCCCGGTGCCGCCGGGCCATCCGGCGAGAACCGTGGCCTCCGGCACGAACGCTCCGGTAAAGATCACCGCGTCGCAGGCGATGTCGCGCTGACCTTGCGGCCCCTCGACTGTCACCGTCTCCATCCGCGCTGCATTGTCCGGCGCCGAATTGATCGAGACCAGCCGCGTCCGGGTGAGCACTGGCGTGCCGAGCAGCAGCCGCGCCACGAGTTCACCGGGCCGCTGCGCCGTGATCCGGTCATTGGCCTCGAGCATCGCCACCGCCGCCACGCCCGCATCGCGCAGCGTCAGCAGCGCCGAGAACGACACCAGTTCCGACCCGACCACCACCGGCCTCTTGAACGGCAACCGCTCGCCAGATGCGACCATGCGCTGCAACGCGCCAGTGGTCAGTACATTGGCCGGCCTGTCACCCGACACCAGCCGCGCACTGCGCGGCGTCTCGCGAATCCCCGTCGCCACCAGTACGCGCTGCGGCCGCAGCGTGCGCATTCCTTCGGGCGTCGAGACCGACACCTCAAGCTCGCGCGAAATGGCGGTCACCGTAGAGCGCGTGGCGATCTGCGCCGGATCAACAGCGGCCACCAGCCGCTCCGCATATCGCGGCCCCGACATCGGCCGCAGAAACTCCGTGAGCCCGAACGTCGGGTGCGGGCAGAACAGCGGAATGCCGCCCGCCCGCGCCTCGCGCTCGACGATCTGCACCCGCTCGACCCCGCGCCGCGCCAGCGCTTCGGCCGCACCAAGCCCCGCGGGCCCCGCGCCAATGATCAGCACCTGCGGTTCGTCGATCATCGGGCGGTGTCCATCAACCCCGGCGCCAGCCGCTGCACCGCGCCGCTGCACCCGAACCCCTGGCACCGCCCCATCATCACCCGCGTCCGCCGCTTCAGCCCACCCAGCGTCCCGGCTGGCAGCGGGCCTTCCAGCGCCGCCGCAACCTCGCCCTCCGTCACCCATTCGCAATGGCACACGATCGGCGAGCGCCCCGCCGCCTCATAGGGCCGCGGGCCCGTCGCCGCGATGTTCGGCATCACCGGCCAGTCGAGATCATCATCCGGCGGCGGCGGGCTGTTGATGCCCAGCATCCGCGCGCCCTGCTCCGCCGCCCAGTTGCCGAGCCCCAGCGACGCCGACAGCCCGGTCGAGCGGATCCCGCCCACCGTGATCCACCCCTCCGCATCGTCAGCCCGAAGGATGAAATCCCGAAACTCGCTCGCCGGTCGCAGCCCCGCGAAGGTCGCGGTCACCGTCTGCCCCGCGAGCCCCGGCACCATCACCTCGCCCTCGGCCATGATCCGCCGCAGCACGTCGCCATCGACGCGCGCATGCACCCGATCCTGCTGATCCTCCGCCGTCGGCCCGACGAGCAGGTTGCCGAAGATCGTGGGCGCGATCAGCACGCCCTTGGTCCGGTCCGTCGGCACCCGCAACAGGATCGACGTCACCAGCCCGAAGGCCGGCTTGTCGTAGACCACGAACTGCCCCTTGCGCGGCGTGATGGTGAACCCCGCCTGCCGCCCCGCCAGCGTCTCGACCCGGTCGCCGTAGAGCCCCGCCGCATTGATCACCAGCGTCGCCGCGACCTCCCCGGCCCGCGTCGCAATCACCCAGCGGCCGCGCTCGCGCCTGAGCGATTGCACCTCGGCCCTGAGCATCAGCTGCGCCCCGTGCAGCAGCGCCTGCTGCATGTAGGCGGCCGGCGCGCTCCACGGGTCGATCACGCCCTCGGTCGGCACCTCCACCGCCCCCAGTGCGGCGGGATTGAGCCCCGGCTCGCGCCGCAGCAATTCGTCCCGCCCGATGACCCCCACGCCCGGCA
>DAORUH010000049.1:0-17962 GCA_035433065.1 Devosia sp.
CGTTGCGGCCAGGATCGGCGGGGATGTGGAAGGTCTTGGCGGTGACCGGGCGGGCCTTCATGGAGGCGAGGCCGACCGGGGGGATGGGGAGGCGATCGGCGAAGAGATCGGGGGTGACGAGGCGGCCGGCGGCGATGACATCGGAGACGGCGCAGGTTTGTAAATTGTCGAGGAGGGCGATGTCGGCGCGCCAGCCGGGAGCGATGAGGCCACGGTCGCGTAGACCGAATATGATTGCCGCAGCGCGGCTCGCAGACCGGTAGACGTGATGCAAAGGACGGCCCTTGGCCAAGAGCCGCCTGATCGAGGAATCGAGGTGGCCTTCCTCGGCGATATCGAGCGGGTTGCGGTCGTCGGTGCACAGCGCAACGAAGGAGGAGGTGTTCTCGTCGAGGATTTCGGCGAGCGCGTCGAGATCCTTGCTGACCGAGCCCTCGCGGATGAGGATGGCCATGCCCTTCGCCAGCTTCTCGCGCGCCTCGGCGGCGGTGGTCGCCTCGTGGTCGGTGCGGATGCCGGCGGCGAGGTAGCCGTTGAGCTTGAGGTCGGTGAGGAGCGGCGCGTGGCCGTCGATATGGCCACCCTGGAAGGCTTCGAGCTTGGCGATGATGCCCGGATCACAGGCGAGGACGCCCGGATAGTTCATCATCTCGGCAAGGCCGATGACCTTGGGATGGGCGCGGAATTTCAGGAGATCGGCGATCTCGAGGGCGGCACCGCTGGTTTCGTGCTGCGTGGCCGGCACGCACGAGGAGAGATTGACGCGCAGGTCCATGACCATGCGCTCGGCGTTTTCGAGGAAGTAGCGGATGCCGTCGGCGCCCAGCACATTGGCGATCTCGTGCGGATCGCAGATGGCGGTGGTGACGCCCTTGGGCAACACGCAGCGGTCGAACTCGTATGGGGTGACCAGCGAGGACTCGATATGCAGGTGTGTATCGATGAAGCCGGGGACGGCGAAGCGGCCATCGCCATCGATCAGCCGCGCGCCGTTGTAGTAGCCGTGGGTGCCGACGATGCGGTCAGCGACGATGGCGATGTCGGTATGGGTGATGGCGCCGGAAATGACGTCGAGCATCCGGACATTCTTGATGACGACGTCGGCGGGAACTTCGCCGGCGCCGGCCTTGATCATCCGGCTCAGTGTCTCGGAAGCAGACATGCGTGCGTCGGTCCCCTTTCGTAAGCGTCCCCCGCTTCGCGAGCGCGGTCAAGGGGCGCTGCCTCGTGAGGATGCTCAGGCGATTTCCGTCACACCATGCCGGCGGCGCTCGTGGGCGCGGCGGAACTTTGCCTCCACCACCTCCTCTGAGGCAGGGGGGGCGAGGAGGAAGCCCTGCATCATGTTGCACCCCATGGCGCGCAGGACATTCGCCTGTTCATGCGTTTCGACTCCCTCGGCAGTTACATCGAGGTTGAGGGCGCGGGCGAGGGTCAGCATCGCCTCGACGATGGCGTTTGACGGCCCGCCCGTGCCGATCTGGGCCACGAACGAGCGATCGATCTTGATGCAGTCGACGGGATAGAGCTTGAGGTAGCTGAGCGAGGAATAGCCGGTGCCAAAGTCATCCAGCGCGATGCGGATGCCTGCGTTGCGCAGGGTTGCGAGCGCGGCGTGGACGGGTTCGTCGTGCTCGAGCAGAATGCCTTCGGTGATATCGAGTTCGAGGTCGGATGGACGCATGGCGGTTTCGACGAGCAGGTCGAAGACCCGTTCGGGGAAACGCGGATTGCGCAACTGCGCCGGGGAAATGTTGACGGCCATGCGGCGGCCCGGCCAGCGCGCACCAAACGTGCAGGCCTGCCGCAGGACGAATTCTCCGAGCGGCTCGATCAGGCCCGCACCTTCGGCGATGGGGATGAAACGCGCGGGCGATATCTGGCCCAGCCGCTGGTGGGACCAGCGCGCCAGCGCCTCCGCGCCGGCGATCTCGCCGGTGTGGCTATCGTAGAGAGGGTGGTAGGCGACAGAGAACTGCCCGGGGCGTTTCAGGGCTTCGCGCAGTTCGGCCTCGACGATGTTCCGGTCCTGCAGACGGGCGCTCATCGCCGGTTCGTAGAGGACGGCGCGGCCGCGTCCCTGGGCCTTCGCTTCGTAGAGTGCGATGTCGGCCTCGCGGTTCAGCTCCCGGGGACCGGCATTGGTTCCGCTGGAGACGGCAACGCCAATGCTTGCGCCCACAAAGGCTTCGCTCGCCGACGTGTCGAAGGGCTTTGTCATCGCTTCGACAATGGTGCCGGCAAGCGCAAGGGCATCTGCCGGCCCGCTGCGGCATGGGTGGATGATGGCGAACTCGTCGCCGCCGACCCGGCCGAGGATATCGTCCGGCCCGACGAGCTCGCGCAGGCGCTGGCTAACCGCGCGGATGACATCGTCGCCCACCGTATGGCCGAGTGTGTCATTGACCTGCTTGAATCGGTCGAGATCGAGCAGCAGCAGTGCAATGGGCGGCTTGCCCTCCCGTGCACCCAGATGGAGGGCCAGTTCGGCGTCGAACTGGGCGCGGTTGGCCAGCCCGGTCAGCGCATCGTGCGCCGCGTCATGGCGGGCCGACAGACGCTCCGCTTCGAGCAATGAGGAGGATTGCCAAAGGCGCTGGACCAGAAGGACGACAACGACGCCGGCGATGAGGAAGGCAATGGCAAGCGCCGGTCCGGTCTGCTGAAGCAGTTCAATCCCAGGCCGTGCCGGCGTCCAGGCAAGAAAGGCCAGCAGCTTGCCATCGCGGTTGGACAGGGGGATCGCGTGCTGATCGCTACCCGGCTCGACATCGGTGACGAACGCGCCGGCGATGCCATAGTCGCGCTCGAGGCGCGCCGCGAAGGCTTCGTCGAGTTGGTCCACGACGACGTGCAGGAATTCGCTTCCGGGCTGGGGCATGAGCGCCGGCGCTTCGGGCAGGATAGGCATGACACTGACCACCGCGGGCTTGCCACCGATCAGGGCCAGGTCGCGCGCGAACGGATAGATCGAGCCGGGGCCGGCTCGGCGCCCGGTATTGGCAGTGCGGCCCCGCAATTCGTTCACGATGGGCGCGATGGCGGACCAGTTGTCGGCAACAAGCGAGGGCGCCGGGGCGCTTCCGCGAAACGTGGTGTAGATGGGCTCGTTGCGCGCCGAGAGGATCGCTACGCCGTCCAGCCCGTAGTAATCGTACAGCCAGACCCCAAGGTTAGCGTCCAGCCAGTCGGAATTGAAGTCGAGCGCTGCGTTGGTGAAGGCATCGTCCCAGACGACGACGCTCTGCTGGATCTGTGCGACTTCATCGATCTGCCGGTCGATGGCCCGCGCGACAAGAGTGGTCTCGCGCTGCATTGCGCGGCCGTCGATGCCGCGTGTCGACCAGACAGTGAATCCGGCCGCAAGCACCATCATCAGCAGGAGCAGAAGCACCGCCGGGACGACAATACCAACAGACGACTGCCAGTGCCTGAGGCGGCCGAAGTCCCACTGCATGAAATATCTACTCACCTGCCCAAGATGCAGACTAGACGGTGCAGATTGCAGAGAGGTTACCAGTCAGTCCCGGTTGGACTAGCCGTTTTCCTTAAACAGGACTTCCCGGTCCTGCGTGAAATTGGCCAGCAGCGGCAGCGACGCGCCGCCCATGGCCCGGGCGGCGTTGCCGATGGAGCCTTCGATCAGGCGAAAATCGGAAAGCCCCTGCCGGTTCACCCGCGCGATGGCCGCCGTGGTGGCGACAATGATCCGCTGGCGAACCGTGGCGGGGAAGGCGCCATCGATCACCACGGTCTCGACATCGATGACGGCAATGGCCGCGACGATCGCATAGGCGAGGCTCTCCGCCACTTCCGCGATCCACTCATCGAGCGCCGGGCCGAGGCCATCGCCCCAGTCGTCGGGTGACTGCCAGAGGAAATCGGCATCGCGGCCCGCGGCAACGAGCTTTTGTTCGAGCACGTAGATGGAGGCGACGTTCATCAGCTGCGGGGTGCGCCCCTTGTGGTCGCGTCCGGCGCGCGCCGGCATCGAGCCAAGGGCGCCCGCGTTCTGCGTGCGTCCCGGGAACAGGTGGCCGTTGAGCACGAGGCCGCCGCCGATGAAGGAGCCGATGAAGACGTAGAGATAGTCGATGTGTTCGGCGCCCTGGCCGAACATCAGTTCGGCGGCGCAGGCCGCGGTGATGTCGTTGGAGAAGTAGACCGGCCACGGACAGAGCGCCGCGATATCGGCGCGGATGTCGATCGAGCGCCAGGCGTCGATCTCGTCCTTGGGCGCACCCATCTCTTCGTGCCAGGTCCACATCTCATAGGGCGCAGCGATGCCGAGCCCGGCGATGCGCGGGGCCAGCTGGGCGGGGAGCCTGGCGAGGATCTCGGCGATGCCGTCGCGGGCGAAGCGGCGGATGCCCTCCGGCGTCGGGTAGCGATAGACCTCGTGCAGGGCGTGGGTGATCCTGCCGACGAAATTGATGAGGTAGAGGTCGGCGCTGCGCCGGCCGATCTTCAGGCCGAAGGCGAGTGCGCCATCGGGCGCCAGCGAGTAGGGGACCGAAGGCTGGCCGACGCGTCCGCGCTGCGGCTCGCCCTTGCGCAGCAGCCCGTCATCGGTGAGCTGGTTGGCGATGATCGAGATGGTCTGCGGTGACAGGCCCGTCTGGCGCGCGATATCGGCCTTGGGCACGGCGCCCTGGCGGCGGATGAGGGAGAGCACGAGGCGCTCGTTGTAGAGGCGCACGCCCGCCTGATTGGTGCCCCGCGTCGAGGCCCCGATCCAGCCGGTCCCGTTCTGCCCGTCAGCATGCGGCACGGCGCCGTCTCCCCTAGCGGTCCGGACAAGCGGCGCCATTCATTGGCGAGCCTTGTGCGATCCGGATACTCGCCCGGCAAGCCGCCTGCGCCACCCGGGCGGAACCTGCGCCAATGCGACGCAAGCTGTCAATTAATAAATCCACTGGATGAATTTAATTGACAGGCCTGCCGCGGTGCGCTGTTCTTCGCTCATGTCTCGGCCCGGGAGAGGACGAAACGTCCGTCCCGGCCAGGCTGCGCGCCGCGTCCGCCGGACGGTCGCGGCTCGTGAAAAGTTCACGGGAGGACAACATGGTACTGAAGACGTTTGTGAAGGCGACGCTCGCCACCGCCGTCGCGGTTGCAGCCATGAGCGGCGCGGTAGCGCTGGCCCAGAGCAAGCCGGTGGTCGGCCTCATCACCAAAACCGAAGGCAATCCGTTCTTTGTGAAGATGCGCGAAGGCGCACAGGCAAAGGCCGAGGAACTCGGGCTCGACCTGCGCACCTATGCCGGCAAGTTCGACGGCGACAATGAAGGCCAGATCGCCGCGATCGAGAGCCTCATCGCTGCCGGCGCCAAGGGCTTCGCCATCGTGCCGTCGGACTCGAGCGCCATTGTGCCGACGATCCAGCAGGCGCGCGACGCGGGTCTCAAGGTCATCGTGCTCGACACGCCGCTTGACCCGATGGACGCGGCCGACGCGACTTTTGCCACCGACAACCGCAAGGCCGGCAGGCTGATCGGCGAGTGGGCCAAGGGCACGCTCGGCGATAAAGCGGCCACCGCCAAGATTGCCTTCCTCGATCTCGCCACCAACCAGCCAACGGTCGACTACCTGCGCGACCAGGGCTTCATGGAAGGCTTCGGCATCGACGTGAAGGACCCCAACAAATACGGCGACGAGGACGATCCGCGCATCTGCGGCCATGAAGTCACCGCCGGCTCGGAAGAGGGCGGCGTGACGGCGATGGAAACGCTGTTGCAGCGTTGCCCGGACATCAACGTGGTCTACACCATCAACGAGCCCTCCGCGGCAGGCGGCTACCAGGCGCTCGAAGCGGCCGGCAAGGCTGACGGTTCGGTGCTGATCGTCTCCATCGACGGCGGCTGCCCGGGCGTCGAGAACGTCAAGGCCGGCATCATCGGCGCCACCTCGCAGCAGTATCCGCTGAAGATGGCCGCCATGGCGCTCGAAGCCATCGCCTCGGGCACCATTCCGCCGATCGACCCGGCGGTGGGCTTCCTCGACACCGGCGCGACGCTGATCACCGACAAGCCGGTCGCCGGCGTCGAGTCGATCGACACCGCCAAGGGCCTCGAGCTCTGCTGGGGCTGACGCGCTGAGGCCTCGCTCCGCCCATCCGGGGCGAGGCTGACCACATGGGCGGACCGACACGGGCCCTGGGCCTTGCGGTCCGCTCTCCTTTCCGTCGCAGGGGAGAGCCGGAATGAGCCAGGACGCGAGCGGTTCAGCGAGCGCCGAAAAGGGCCTTGAGGGCGCGGCCTCCGGGGTCGCGAGCTTCGAGGACGAACGTCCGAGTCTCCTGCGCCGCGTGCAGCACTTCTTCCACCAGAACCCCACGATGATCCCGGCGATCATCTTCGTGGTGGCGATCGCGGTGTTCGGTGCTGTCACAAGCGGGCGGTTCTTCGCGCCGCTCAACCTGTCGCTGATCCTCACCCAGGTGACTATCATCGCGCTGCTCGGTACGGCGCAGACGCTGGTCATCGTGACGGCGGGCATCGATCTGTCGGTGGGCGCGATCATGGTCCTGTCGTCCATCGTTATGGGCAAGCTGGCGGTGGATTATGGAGTGCCGGCGCCGATTGCGCTGCTGGCGGGCATGCTGTGCGGGCTGCTGTGCGGGGCGGCCAACGGGCTGCTGGTCACGCGGCTGAGGCTGCCGCCGTTCATCGTCACGCTCGGCACGTGGAGCATTTTTGGCGCGCTGGTGACGCTGGTCTCCAATGCCGCGACGATCCGCAAGGCGGACATTCAGGCCAATGCGCCGCTGCTGCTGCAGATGGGCGACCGGATTTCGCTGGGCGCCGGGCCATCGGGCAGCGCGGCGGGAGGGCCGTTCCTGATGTACGGCTCGATCCTGATGCTCGGGGTGGCCGTGGTCATCTGGTACATGCTGAGCCGGACGGCGTTCGGGCGGCATGTCTACGCCATCGGCGACGACCCCAATGCGGCGCGGCTGGCGGGTATCCGGGTCAACCGGACGCTGGTGATGGTCTATACGCTGGCGGGGCTGCTCTGCGGCATCGCGGCGTGGGTGCTGATCGGGAGGGTGGGCGCGGTGTCGCCGCTCGGCAACCAGACGGCGAACCTCGATGCGATCACCGCCGTGGTGATCGGCGGCACGTCGCTGTTCGGCGGGCGCGGCTCGATCGTGGGCACGCTGTTCGGGGCGCTGATCGTGGGCGTGTTCGACTCGGGGCTGTCGCTCACGGGTGTCGATCCGCTGTGGCGGCAGCTCACCACGGGGGCGCTGATCATCATCGCGGTGTCGATCGACCAGTGGATCCGGAGGATCTCGTCATGACGCAGCCGGTGCTTGAGGCGCGGGGCCTCACCAAGCGGTACGGGCGCGTCGTGGCGCTCGATCAGGCGGATTTCGAACTGCTGCCGAACGAAGTGCTGGGCGTCATCGGCGCCAACGGCGCGGGCAAGTCGACGCTCATCAAGGCGCTGTGCGGGGCGGTGATCCCGGACAGCGGCGAGATATTGCTTGAGGGCAAGCCCGTGCATTTCAAATCGCCGCTGGAGGCGCGGCAGGCGGGGATCGAGACGGTGTACCAGGACCTGGCGCTGTCACCGGCGCTGTCGATTGCCGACAACATGTTCCTCGGCCGGGAAATCCGGAAGCCGGGGATTGTCGGCGACGTGTTCCGGCGGCTCGACCGCACGAAGATGCAGAAGCTGGCGCGCGATGCGCTGAGCGACCTCGGGCTGCTCACCATCCAGAACATCAACCAGGCGGTGGAGACGCTGTCGGGCGGCCAGCGGCAGGGCGTGGCGGTGGCGCGAGCGGCGGCGTTCGGTTCGCGCGTCATCATCATGGATGAGCCGACCGCGGCGCTGGGGGTGAAGGAGAGCCGGCGCGTGCTCGATCTCATGGGGCGGCTCAAGGCGAAGGGGCTGCCGATCGTTCTCATCTCGCACAACATGCCGCATGTGTTCGAGGTGGCGGACCGGATTCATATTCACCGGCTGGGCCGGCGGATTGCGGTGATCAACCCGAAGGACTTTTCGATGTCCGATGCGGTGGCGATCATGACCGGCGCGATGAAGCCGCCCGAGACACTGGCGGCGGCGTAAACAGAAGGCGCTTTGACGATGACGATGGTGCGAGCCCTGGTGCTCGAAAAGCAGCACGAGTTGAAGCTGCGCGAGATCGACCTGCCGATGGACGTGGGTCCCGGCATGGTGAAGATCAAGCTCCATACGGTGGGGGTCTGCGGCTCGGACGTGCACTACTACACGCATGGCAAGATCGGGCCGTTTGTCGTCAATGCGCCGATGGTGCTCGGGCACGAGGCGGCGGGGACGATCACCGAGGTTGGGGCAGGGGTGACGCACCTCAAGGTGGGCGACCGGGTGTGCATGGAGCCGGGCGTTCCCGACCCCAATTCGCGCGCCTCGCGGCTCGGCATGTACAATGTCGATCCGGCCGTGACCTTCTGGGCGACGCCGCCGATCCACGGCGTGCTGACGCCCTATGTGGTGCATCCGGCCAACTACACATTCAAGCTGCCCGACAATGTGAGCTTTGCCGAAGGCGCGATGGTCGAGCCGTTCGCCGTGGGCATGCAGGCGGCGACCAAGGCCGGCATCAAGCCGGGCGATACGGCGGTGGTGATCGGCGCGGGGCCGATCGGCACGATGGTGGCGCTGGCGGCGCTGGCTGGCGGTTGTTCGCGGGCGATCGTTGCCGATCTGGCGCAGCCCAAGCTCGACATTGCGGCGAGGTACCAGGGCATCATCCCGGTCAACGTGAAGACGCAGAACCTTGAGGACGAAGTCGGCAAGCTGACGGATGGTTGGGGCGCGGACGTTGTGTTCGAGTGTTCGGGGTCGGCGCGTGTGTGGGCGACGATCGCCGGCCTGCCGCGGCCGGGCGGCACGATCGTGGTGGTTGGGCTGCCGGTCGAGCCGGTGCCGTTCGACGTGGCCGGGCTTTCGACCAAGGAGCTGCGGATCGAGTCCGTGTTCCGTTATGCGCACCAGTATGACCGGGCGATTGCCCTGATGGGCTCGGGGCGGGTCGATCTGAAGCCGCTGATCTCGGAGACTTTTGCGTTCGAGGACGCGGTGAAGGCGTTCGACCGGGCGGTGGAAGCGCGGCCGACGGATGTGAAGCTGCAGATCAGGATGGAGTAGGCGGTTGGGGTTTCTGCGGTGTTCGGGGGTGCCCGTTCTTCGTGGTTCGACAAGCTCACCATGAAGAACTCACAACGCTCGGCGCTGTCGACGGAGTTGCAGTAGCCTTCGTGGTGAGCTTGTCGAACCACGGGGGCGTGGCGGGGGAGCAGTCTCAGTGCCGACTGCGCCCTCTCCCTAGCTCTGCTACGGACCTTCGGTCCTAGCGGCGCTACCCTCCCCGCAAGGGGGAGGGTGAATCCTGACTGATAGTGATGCGCGAGGGAAATATGGATCTGGGTTTGAAGGGCAAGCTGGCTGTCATTACGGGCGGCAGTGTGGGGATTGGGTTGGCGGTGGCGGAGGGGCTGGCGGGGGAGGGGTGTGATGTCATCCTGACGGCGCGTGGCAAGGAGCGGGTCGAGGCGGAGGCGGCTCGGGTTGGCGCGAAGTTCGGCGTGAGGGTGCTCGGTGTGGCGGCGGACGTCGCGACAGCGGAGGGGTGTGCGAAGGTCGTTGCCGCAGCGGCGCAGGCTGGTGGAGCGGATATCCTCATCAACAACGCCGGGACCGGGTCGAACGAGACGATCGCCGACGCGACCGATGAGAAGTGGCAGTATTACTGGGACCTGCACGTGATGGCGGCGGTGCGGCTGGGCCGGGGGCTGACGGCGCAGATGAAGCCCAAGGGCGGCGGCGTCGTCATCCACAATGCCTCGATCTGTGCGGTGCAGCCGCTCTGGTATGAGCCGATCTACAACACGACCAAGGCGGCGCTGATGATGTTTTCGAAGACGCTCGCCAACGAGGTCGTGGGCGATAACATCCGCGTCAACACGATCAACCCCGGGCTGGTGCTGACGCCCGACTGGGTGAAGACGGCAAAGCAACTGGCGGGTGAGAGTGGGTATCAGGCTCACCTGCAGGGTGTCGCCGACGAGGCTGGCGGGATGAAGCGGTTCGCAACGCCCGAGGAAGTCGCCAACTTCTTTGTGTTCCTCTGCTCCGACAAGGCGACCTACTCGACTGGCTCGACGTATTTTGTCGACGGGGGCTGGCTGAAGACCGTCTAGGAGAGGGTTCCGGTGGCCGGGCAATCTGCCCGGCCCCGCGTGCACCGCCGCGGGCTGTCACTTGGGGTAGTCGAGCGCCAGCTTGCCGTCCCGGTCCCAGATGCGCATGGGCACGCACTCGGCGAAAGCGTCGTTTTCGCAGTAGAGGGCGACCGCGCGGTCGAGCTCCTTGCGGTCCATCTGGTCGCACAGAACCTTGGTCCAATGGATGCCTTCCTTGTGGAGGACGGCGACCTGGGCGGTCCAGTTGTGCGGGAAGCACCAGAGGTTCACCGCGCACTCGTCCTCGCCCAGCGCGCTTTGTTCCATGCATTCCGCCCGGGCGCATTGCATGGTCTCGGCCGCGTCGGCACCGAGGCAGACGCCGAGGCCGGCCTCGGCGTCTGCGCCACGGCTATGCCGGCGACGGGCGCTTCTTCCTGAGCCAGAGCCGGGAGGGTGAGAAGGCTGCCAAAAGCGGCGGCAATGACGAGAAATCGAAGCATTGAGGCATCCTCCATCGGGCCGATGGCTGCAGGATGGCGGTCAATGGCGGCGGATGAGTGAATGGCGGGGGTGGTGCTTGGGAATGCAGCGACGGTTTACCCGCCAGAGCAGCAACACCCCCGCCCGGCACGTAGCCGGTGGAGTCAAAGGCTACGCGCCAACGGCGCTGAGGCGCTGGTTGCGCACCCAGAAACTGACAATGCCGGCGGATTCCCGCCGATAGGCGTCGAGAGTGGCGTGCCGCTCGAACACGGCTGCGGCGCCCGCGGCGATGAGACTCTCCTTGACGCTGCGCTCCAGCGTGGGAGCCATGGCGACGATCAGGAGTTCGGAGCTCCGCGGGCGGCGGACGAGCGAGGCGATATAGTCGCGCGTCGCGGTGGATGAAGACTTGAGGTCGACGATCACAAGGCCAGGGAGCTGGGCATGCGGATCGTTGAGCCGGCTGTCGAGTTCCTCGTCGGCGGCAGTTGCTCCGTCGAGCAGGTGAACCGTCGGCGCGCCGTGCGCCAGCAGCATGCGGGTGAGCATGCGGGCCGAATGGGCGTCGTCATCCACGAGCATGATAAACGGCTGATGAAATGCTGACATGTAGTTCATGATGCGAAATCCTCCCGCCGACCGTGGTTGATCACGTGATCCACCGCAGGATTGCCTGCCAGATGGACCCTGACCGCCTGGAGGACCGTTGGGGATCGGCCCCCAGGCGGATCTGCGCAGGGCAGAGGCCAATGCAATTTGCAGAAATCCCGCTCCTTGGGGAGTGGTCCGCGTGTTATCGGGAAGTAACCGCGCTTGCGTTTTACATGTAATATTGGGCAGATGGCCGGGTGGAGAGGGCGGGTCTCCGATGGAACGATTGCCTCATAGCGAGCAGGAGCAGGTACAGGCGGCGCTGGATGATATCCTGAGCTGGCCGCCGCTCGCGCGCTCGCCGCAGCTTGGGCGGTTCCTGAGCTACATCGTCGCGAAAAAGCTCGATGGGGGCGACAGCCAGATCAAGGCCTATGCGATTGCCGTGGACGTTTTCGGACGGCCGGCGTCGTTCGACGCGCAGAGCGATCCGATCGTGCGGGTTCAGGCGCGCCGGCTGCGGGCGCTGATCGAGCAGTACAATGCCGAAGGAAACGGCGCTGGCCGGGTGCGCATTCACCTGCCGGTCGGTCGTTACGTGCCGGAGTTCCTGTTCGATCAGGTGCAGGCGGCCCCGGCGCCGGTTGACCCCGTGCCCCCGCCCGCGCCGCTAGAAAAACGCGGGTCCGCGACGGTTTCGGTGAAGCGGCGGCCGGAATGGGTTGCCTACGCCGCGCTGGCGTCAGGGGTTCTGGCGCTGGCCGTGGGGCTCGGTGTGTTCGCGACACGCCAGCAGGCGCCGGTAGAGGCCGGGGCACCCACCGAGCCGGTCGTCGTGGTGGGGCAGTTCGCCAATCTCAGCGGATCGACCGGGCTCGATCCATTCGGCCCGCAGATTTCCTCGGCGGTCGAGGAGACCCTCGCGCCGTTCGAGGAACTGGGCGTGCAGCGCGCCGATGCCGCGCCCGCGGGCGACCCGGCGCGCAGCAGTGCCTTTGTGCTCACGGGCATCATCCATCCGGCGCCGCCGGGAATCGAGGTTGCCGCGACCCTTTCGGACCCGCAGGGCAACTCGGTCTGGAACGCGACCTATGCCGAACCGCAACCGAACGGGCGCGAGATCGAGGTGGCCGCGATGATCGCGAGGGCCATCGCGCGCGAGGTTGCAGCCTTTCGCGGGCCGGTGCATGCCGGCGGCCGCGCCTGGCTCAATGCGCAGCAGCGGCCGCTGCCCGCGATAAGCACCTATGTGTGCCTGCTCGCCTACCATGTCGCGCGGGAGGCCGGCGTCTCGGGGCAGATTGCCGATGCGCTCGCCTGCGCGGAGCGGTTGCTCAAGGCAGAACCGGACAATGCCCTTGGCCTCGCCATCTCGGCCTGGCTGGAAACACGCTCGATCGTGAGCAGCGCCACACCGGGCGTGCCGATGGCGCCCGAACTCAAGAACCCGCTGGAGATGGCGACGCAGGCGGTGCAGTTCGCCCCCGAAAGCAGCCTCGCCTTCGAGCAGCGCGCAACGGTGAACAGCTGGCTGCAGAACTACGACCAGGCGGAGCGGGATTTCGTGCGCAGCCTTGCCCTCAATCCGCTCAACGCCAACGCCCGGGCCGGGTATGCCATGATGCTCGGCGGCAACCTGCACTGGTCGCTGGGCAGCGAACAGGCAGCCATCGCGATTGCCGACATCCCCGAGGCGCCGCCGTGGTTTCACTATCCCATCGCCTTCAACGATTTTCGGGAGCGGCGCTACGCGGAGGCGCTCGAGGCGGCGCAGGAGGCGATGCGGTTTGGCGGGGGCGAAGCCGGCGTCATCCTCGCGTTCGCCTCAGCGCAGGCGCTCGGTCGCAATGAAGTGATCGAGGAGCTGCGGCCGCGGCTGATGGCGGCGGAAAGCCTGCGCCGCGCTGGAATCATGCCGTGGTTCGCCACCAGGACCAGCGATCCCGAAATGCTCGCCCTCGTTGCGGTGGCGCTGCGGCGGGCCGGAGTCCCAGCGGCGGCATTGACGAGCGCGTTCTAGCCCCCTAGCCATTCATGTATCGGATCAGTATGCGCGCCCTCGTCACCACTCAGGACCCCGCAGCCAAGATTTCCTCGCGCGTCGAGGAGGTTGACGAGCAACGGCTGCCGGACGGCGATGTGCTGGTCGCCATCGACTGGAGTTCGCTGAACTACAAGGATGCGCTGTGCCTCAACGGGCTCGGCAACCTCGTGAAAACGTATCCGCATGTCGGGGGTATCGATTTCGCCGGGCGCGTGGTGGAGAGCCGCGACGCCCGCTACCATCCGGGGCAGGCGGTGATCCTCACCGGCTGGCGGGTGGGCGAGATCCACTGGGGCGGGTATGCGCAGCGGGCGCGGGTCAATGCGGACTGGCTGGTGCCGCTGCCCAAGAAACTCTCGACCCGCGATGCGATGGTGCTCGGTACGGCCGGGCTGACGGCGATGCTGGCGATCAACCGGCTGAAGGGCGTGGGCATTTCGCCGGACATGGGGCCGGTGCTGGTGACGGGCGCGGCGGGCGGGGTCGGGTCGCTGTCGGTGATGCTGCTGTCGCGGCTTGGCTACAAGGTCAGCGCGGCGACGGGGCGGCCGGAAATCGGCGAGCGGCTGAAGCGGCTCGGTGCCGAGGAGATCATTTCGCGCGAGGACCTGGCGCTCAGCCCCAAGGTGCTGGGCAAGGAACGCTGGGCGGCGGCCATCGACTCGGTCGGCGGGCCAATCCTTGCCTCGGTGCTGAAGCAGCTGAAATACGGCGGGGCGGTGGCCTCGATCGGGGCGGCGGCGGATCCGGCGTTTCCGGGCTCGGTCATCCCGTTCATCCTGCGGGCCACCTCGATCGTCGGGATCGACAGCGTGATGGCGCCGTTCGAGGCGCGGCAGGCGGCGTGGGACCGGGTGCGCGACCTGTTCTCGGCCGCGGCCTATGACGGGTTTGTCACCGAGGCGCGGCTCGGCGACGTGCCGGGGCACGCGGCTGCGATGCTCAAGGGCGGCGTCGCGGGGCGGGTGGTGGTCAACCCGCGCGATGCGTCGGACTGATCAGCCGAAATACCGGGTGGCGAGGCGGATGAAGGCCTCGCCGCGTTCCTCAAAGTTCTTGAACACCTTGCCCTGCGTTTCGAGCTGGCCGTAGCTCGGCGCGCCCGGGGAGAGGATGACCGTGTCGAACTTTTCGCGCCGGGACGAGAGGGCTTCGAGGGCCGCTTCGAGGGTGGCGGTCTCGATGACGTCGATCTGCGGGGCGGCGCGGTAGGTGGCGGTCGCGAGGCGATCACCGGTCACCGGCAGGCAGACGAGGGTGGTGACGCCGCGCGGGGCGAGGAGCGAGGCGAGCTCGGTGTAATCCTGCTGGCGCTCGTGGCCGCCGGCGATCAGCGCGATGCGCTTGCCTTCATAGGCATTGAGCGCGGCCTTGGTGGCCTCGGGCGTGGTCGAGATGGAGTCGTTGACGACGGTGAGACCGCCGATCTCGTGCTCTTCGAGGCGGTGCGGCAGGGGCTCGAACTTGGCGATGCCGCGGATGACGCCTTCGATATCGGCGCCGGCCTTCATCGCGAGCTGCGCGGCGAGGAGGGCGTTGTCGAGGTTGTGGCTGCCCTTGAGCTTGCTCCGGTTCGCCGCGGTGGTGATGCGGTCGATGAGGAAGGGGGCGATGGGGGCGATGAGGCGGGACTTTTCGCGGACGGCGGCGATGACCAGCGGATGGTCCTTTGCGCCGCGGCCGAGCGCGATGGCGATGGGCTGGTCGCGGTCGATGAGGTTGAGCTTGTCGGCGTAGTAGCGCTCGACGTCGCGGTGCCAGTCGGTGTGCTCGGGGGAGAGGTTGGTGATGCCGGCGATGTCGGGCGAGAACGCCATGTCGGCGGTCTGGTAGGACGAGAGCTCGAAGACGACGATCTGGTGCTTGTCGGCGATTTCGAGCGGGGCGAGGCCCACATTGCCGGCAAGGCCCGCATCGAGCCCGGACTCGACCAGCATGAGGTGCACGAGGGTCGCGGTGGTCGACTTGCCCTTGGTGCCGGTGATGGCGATGACAAGGCGGCCCTTGCGGTAGGTTTCGCCCCAGAGGTTGAGATTGGAGCTGACGGCGATGCCGGCCTCGCGGGCGATGGCGAAGATCGGGCGGTAGCGCGAGACGCCGGGGGACTTCACGATGGTCGCGAACTTTTTCGCCGCGATGGCGCCGCCGAGGTCAGCGGGGGCGATGACTTCGGCATCGGGGATGTCGGCGGCGCCGGAATCGACGGTGACGTAGACCTTTGTGTCGGGCGCGTGGGCCGTGATGAAGGCGCGGGTGGAGCGGCCTTCGCGGCCGGCGCCGTAGAGGAGGACTGGCTGGTCAAGACGCATGGACGACTCTCTGGGCAAGGTCGGCGGGAACGCGGTGGTCGGCGCTGTCGGTCATCAGTTCATTGAGGGCGGCGCTGAGGGCGGGCTCACCATACTGGGCGAGCAGGTCGGGCTTGAGCGCCGCGACGATGGGCTCATCGGCCCATTCGGGGCGGTTGGTGAGTTCCCAGAGGCACGCCGCGGCCTCGAGGATTTCGCCCACGCATTCCCACGGCTTCTGCCCGGCAAGTCCGGTGAGCTCGCGGAAGGAGTGTTCGTTGGCGGGGTTGGCGAGGAGGTTCTTGCCGAAGATGCCGATGAGCCGGTCCTTGGTCATCTCGGGCGCCATGATGAGGAAGACGAAGTGGCACTTCGGGCACTCGCCGCACCAGAGCGGGCCGTTGTGACCGTCGTATTTGAAGTTGCGGTTGCAGCTTGAGAACACGTCGTCGAACTTTGTGCTGCGGGCGAAGAGGCGGGCGATCTTCGCCTCGGAATAGGGGCGCAGCAGCGAGAAATAGCCCAGCGAGCCGAAGGTCGCGTCGCTGAGGATCCTGGCGATGTGGTCCTCGAAGTCGATGGACTTCGAGTACTGATGGTTGACCTCGCGGCCGTCCCAATCGGTGTTGCCCTCAGAGGCGGAGCGCTCGTTGGAGAGCACGATTCGATCGAAGCCATAGAGGATGCAACAGAGCGCGGCGATCATCGAGTTGATCGCAGTCGAGGGGACGTGGCCGTTGTAGTAGCCGGGCTGCGTGCCCAGCATGATCATCTCGGGATCGAGTCGGCGCAGCACGCCGATGGAACCGCGATCGATGCGCTGGATCGAGGTGACGATGGGGCCGCGCGGGTTAACAGCGAACGGCGTGAACTCCGCACCGGCGGATTCCAGCAGGGCGACGGAAACGAGGGAGTCCTTGCCGCCGCCGATGGGAAGGAGGATGCGGTGGGGCAGGGCGGGCGCCGAGGCGGCCATGCCGCCCGGGCCGACGTTCAGCGTCAGCCGGCCAAAGCGCTGCAGCTTGTTGCGGGCATAGAACTCGCCGAGCCCATTCTCGTAGACATCGATGCCGAAGGCACGTTCGCTCTCGGTAAGGGCGAGGGCGGTAGCGTCGATGGTGAGCGGCGCGCGCAGCTTGTAGTAGCTGGTGCCGAGAACGAGGGCGGTGAGATCGAGCAGGCGCCGGAATACCGGAAGGGCGGGCGCGCCGCGGTCGAAGCCCGGCTGGAAGCTGAGGGTCTCGGCAAAGCCGAGGCCTTCAAGGCTATAGCGGAAGGTCGCGACGCCGCTGTCGAAGTTGGGGGCCTCGATGCGGAAATCGGGGGAGATGTCGGCCGGCGGGATCAATAGATTCTCACGCTCAAACGTTGGACGATTTCGCTGTTGAGGCGCTGGAAGCCGTATTCGCGCAGCGTACACTGCCACGCTTTGCCGATGCGCTCGATACGGAACAGATTGTAGCGCGCCGGATCGTGACCGCCAGTGTCAGACTGCGCAGTACCTGCGGCGGCGACGCCCACGACCGGCACGTCGTGGCCCTTGCCGGGAATGGCGTAGATGGTCGACTTGTGGCTGTGCCCATGCAGGACCAGTTCGGCACCAGCCGTGGCGACGGCGCGGCGGAAGTTGCGCGCGCCGTGCAGGCCGTAGCGCGGATGGCTCGACTCCTGGTTGGGCGGGTGGTGGATCATGATGACGCGGAAGTATCCACCGTCGCCAAGCACCTTGAGGCAGCGCGTGAGGCGCGCTTCCTGCTCACGATCGAAATAGCCCGACGCCATCCAGGGCAGGGTGGGCACCGCGCTGTTGCAGACGATGACGGCGACCTCGCCGATGCGGCGCACGAAGGGGAACTGGTTGTCGTCGACGGTTTCGCCGAGGACGTAGCCGTTCCAGCGCTCGAGCGCCTTTTCAAGCTGCCCGGGGACATAGGCATCGTGGTTGCCGGGGGAGACAGCGACTGTCTCCGGCTCGCCGACCGTCTGCAGCCAGTTGTAGGCGGTGTTGATCTCGGCATCGAGGGCGAGGTTCATCAGGTCGCCGGTGATGGCAACGAAATCGGGATTGTGCGCCTGCATGTGCCGGACGAGCGTGTTGAGACCCTCGCCATCGAGCGTCTTCTGGCGCTTCACCTTCCAGTTGACGAAGCCGGTGATCCGTTTGTTGAGGAGGTCCCGGTAGCGCACGGGGGGCATTGGCGCGAGGTGGACGTCCGAAATATGGGCGAGGTTAATCATTGGCCTTGGGTAATGCCACGGCGCGTGGGCCAAGAAAATGGCCAGATTTGCGGGGGAGGGAAATATTGGGGGTGTTGGGGGCGGTGTGGTGCCCGTTCTTCGTGGTTCGACAGGCTCACCATGAAGAACTCGGCAGGCCC